>NZ_JAHWGR010000026.1:0-121201 GCF_020873825.1 Micromonospora sp. DH13 | reverse complement strand
CGGGCGGCGAGGCGGGCGGCTGCGCCCACGGCGTACTCCAGGCCCGGCATGACGAGGCGGGCCCTGGCCAGATCGGGCTCGCGGGCCAGCAGCGCGTCCGCGTCGAAGCCCGTCTGGTATTCGGCCGGCACGACCCGAGCCAGGACGGACAGCCGCCCGACCAGCTCGTCGATGCCACGCCGGCTGATCACGTCGGGCTCCTCGACGACGACCACGCTGCCCGCCGGCAGTTCCTCGTCGAACCAACGCAGGGTGCCCAGCGAGGCCCCGACGACGATCATCTCGGCGGGGCCCAGGTCCAGGTCCAACGGTGCCTCCGTGCTGCGTACGCGGACGCCACAAGCCGGCGGGCCCTCGGGCCCGCCGGCTTGTCGACGATGGGTGGGTCGGCGCTACCGCGTCAGGCGCGGGTGACCTTGCCGGCCTTGATGCAGGAGGTGCAGACCTTCAACTTCTTGGTGGTGCCGCCACCGGCCGGGGTGCGCACCGACTGGATGTTCGGGTTCCAGCGGCGGTTGGTCCGCCGGTGCGAGTGGGACACGTTGTGGCCGAAGCCCGGCCCCTTGCCACAGACGTCGCACACGCTAGCCACGGGATACTCCTGGGATTGATACGTTCATGAGGTCGCCGCCAGGCGCAGCCCGGGCAACCTGGCCAGGTTACCCGATCCCCCCGTCGCCGCCCAACCGGGCCCCTGGTGACGCCGGGGCGGGGGCACTTCCGGCGCCGGTCGCCGCGATGCCGCCCGCCAGGTCGCCGACATCGTGGCGTCGCCCCCGGCGGGTGTCGGTGCGCGCCAGTAGGCTTCCCGACGTGCTGGACACCCTCGACGCCGCCGCGGTGCGCCGCTGGTGCGCGGGCGGGCTGGCCGCGCTGCGCCGGCACCAGGGCGAGATCGACGACCTCAACGTCTACCCGGTCCCCGACGGCGACACCGGCACCAACCTGGTGCTCACCCTCACCTCGGCCCAGCAGGCGCTCGCGATGGACCTGGCCACCCTGCCCGACGGCGGGTCCACCGCGCACGGGCACGCGCTGCGGCTGATGGCGCGCGGCGCGCTGCTGGGCGCCCGGGGCAACTCCGGGGTCATCCTGTCGCAGATCCTGCGCGGCCTCGCCGACACCCTGGCCGCCGCCCCGGCGGTGCGGGGCCGGCAGTTCGCCGCCGCGCTGGGCGACGCCACCGCCGCCGCCTACTCCGCCGTCGCCCAGCCCGTCGAGGGCACCGTGCTCAGCGTGGTCGCGGCGGCGGCCCGCGCGGCCGGCTCGGCCGACAGCGACGACCTGCCCACCGTCGTCCGGGTGGCGGCCGGCGCGGCGGCCGAGGCGCTGGCCCGCACGCCAGAGCAGTTGCCGGCGCTCGCCCGCGCGGGCGTGGTCGACGCCGGCGGCCGGGGGCTCTGCCTGCTGCTCGACGCGCTGGTCGAGGTGGTGACGGGCGAGAGCCCGCGCCGGCCCGCCCCCGCGCCCCGCCCGGTCCGCCCGCCGGCCACGGCCGCCCGCGAGACCGGCTCGACGGACTACGCGTACGAGGTGCAGTTCCTGCTCGACGCCGAGGCCGACGCGGTGGCCCGGATGCGGCAGACCCTCGCCGGGCTCGGCGACTCGCTGGTCGTGGTCGGCGACGGGGCCACCGACGCGGCGTCGGCCACCTGGAACGTGCACGTGCACGTCAACGACGTCGGCGCGGCGGTCGAGGCGGGGGTGGAGGCCGGCCGGCCGCACCGGATCTCGGTGACCCGCTTCGCCGACCAGCCGCCCGCCGCCCCGGCCGACGCCGTCGCGGCCCACGGCACGGCGGCACCGGCGGGCGACGGCCGGGCGGCAGTGGTGGTCGCCTCCGGGGCGGGCATCGCCGAGCTGTTCACGGGCGAGGGGGCGACGGTGGTGCCGGGCAACCCGTCCACCGGTGAGTTGCTCGACGCGATCCGCGCCACGGCCGCGGCCCGGGTGGTGGTGCTGCCCAACGACCCGAACGCCCAGGCCGTCGCCAACGCCGCCGCGCGGGAGGCACACGCGCTGGGGGTGCGGGTCAGCGTGGTGCCGACCCGGTCGCCGGTGCAGGCGCTGGCCGCGCTCGCCGTGCGCGACCCGCAGCGCCGCTTCGCCGACGACGTGATCGCGATGGCCGAGGCGGCGGGGGCGTGCCGCTACGCCGAGGTCTGCTGGGCCAGCCGCGAGGCGCTCACCGTCGCCGGCCCGTGCCGCCCCGGCGACGTGCTGGCCCTCGTCGAGGGCGAGGTGCACCTGATCGGGGCCGACCTCGCCGACACCTGCACCGCCGTGGTCGACCGCATGCTCGGCGGCGGCGGGGAGTTGGTCACCCTGCTCTCCGGCGCGGACGCCCCCGAGGGTCTGGCCGACGCCGTCGCCGAGCACGTCGCGCGGCGCTGGCCGTTCGTGGAGGTCCAGGCCTACGCGGGGGGCCAGCCGCACTATCCGCTCCTGGTGGGGGTCGAATGACGACGACGTCCGAGCCGGCCACGGTCGACACGCCGCTGAAGAAGCTGGTCGGGGAGAAGACGGCCAAGGCCCTGGCCGCCCACCTCGACCTGCACACCGCCGGCGACCTGGTCCACCACTTCCCCCGCCGCTACGACGAGCGCGGCGAACACACCGACATCCGGTCGCTCGACGTCGGCGAGCAGGTCACCGTGCTGGCCCAGGTGCGGCGCACCGACGTGCGGCCGATGCGCCAGCGCCGGGGCAAGCTGCTGGAGGTCACCGTCGGCGACGACTCCGGCGGGGTGCTCACCTGCACCTTCTTCGGCAACCAGGCGTGGCGGGAGCGGGAGCTGCGCCCCGGCCGGTGGGGGCTGTTCGCCGGCAAGGTCACCGAGTTCCGGGGCAAGCGCCAGCTCAACGGCCCGGAATACGTGCTGCTCGGCGAGGGCGGCGACGGCGAGGCCGCCGCCAACGAGGAGGTCGAGGAGTTCGCCGGGGCCCTGATCCCGGTCTACCCGGCCGCCGCGGCGGTGCCGACCTGGGTGATCGCCCGCTGCGTGCGCGTGGTGCTGGACACCTTCACCCCGCCGGAGGACCCGCAGCCCGCCACCGTCCGGGCCACCCGCAACCTGATCGACCTCGGCACCGCCCTGCGCGAGATCCACCGGCCGTCGAGCAAGGAGGCCCTCTACCGGGCCCGCCGCCGGCTCAAGTGGGACGAGGCGTTCGCCGTGCAGCTCACCCTCGTGCAGCGCAAGCACCGGGCCGCCGCCTGGCCGGCCCGATCCCGGCCGCCGCGCCCCGGCGGGCTGCTCGACGCGTTCGACGCCCGGCTGCCGTACGAGCTGACCGGCGGCCAGCGGGCCGTCGGCGCGGAGATCGCCGCCGACCTGTCCACCGCCCACCCGATGCACCGCCTGTTGCAGGGCGAGGTCGGCTCGGGCAAGACGGTGGTGGCGCTGCGGGCGATGCTCCAGGTGGTCGACGCCGGGGGCCAGGCCGCCCTGCTCGCCCCGACCGAGGTGCTCGCCGCCCAGCACCACCGGGGCATCCTCGACCTGCTCGGCCCGCTCGCCCGGGCGGGAGAGCTGGGCGCCGCCGACGGGGCCACCTCGGTGGAGCTGGTCACCGGCTCGCTGGGCGCGGCGGCCCGCCGCCGGGCCCTCGCCGAGGTCGCCGCCGGCCGGGCCGGCATCGTGCTCGGCACCCACGCCCTGCTCTACGAAGGCGTCGACTTCGCCGACCTGGGCCTCGTCGTGGTCGACGAGCAGCACCGGTTCGGCGTGGAGCAGCGCGACGCGCTGCGCGCCAAGGCGGAGCAGCCGCCGCACGTGCTGGTGATGACCGCGACGCCGATCCCGCGCACCGTGGCGATGACCGTCTACGGCGACCTGGAGGTCTCCGCGCTCACCCAGCTCCCGCAGGGGCGCTCGCCGATCGCCTCGCACGTGGTGCCGGCCGCCGAGAAACCGGCGTTCCTCGACCGGGCCTGGCGCCGGGTGCGCGAGGAGGTCGCCGCCGGCCACCAGGCGTACGTGGTGTGCCCCCGGATCGGGGATGCGGGGTCGGGTGGCTCGGGGTCCGGGTCGGAGGAGGAGCCGCCCCGGGAGGACGACAACGGCCGGCGGCCCCCGCTCGCGGTGACCGAGGTCGCCCCGCTGCTCGCCGAGGGGCCGCTGCACGGGCTGCGGATCGGGATCCTGCACGGGCGGCTGCCCGCCGACGAGAAGGACGCCGTGATGCGCGCCTTCGCCGACGGCGAGCTGGACGTGCTGGTCGCCACGACCGTCATCGAGGTCGGCGTCAACGTCCCCAACGCCACCGTGATGATCGTGCTGGACGCCGACCGGTTCGGCGTCTCCCAGCTGCACCAGCTGCGCGGCCGGGTGGGTCGGGGCTCGGCGGCGGGGCTCTGCCTGCTGGTCACCGAGGCGGCCGAGGGCTCGTCGGCCCGGGAACGCCTCGACGCGGTGGCGTCCACCACGGACGGCTTCAAGCTCGCCGAGCTCGACCTGGAGCAGCGCCGCGAGGGCGACGTGCTCGGGGCGACCCAGTCCGGCCGGCGCTCGCACCTGCGGCTGCTGTCCCTGCTGCGCGACACCGACCTGATCCGCGACGCCCGCGCCGAGGCGATCGCGCTGGTGGAGGACGACCCGGAGCTGGCCCGCCATCCTGCGCTGGCCGCCTCGGTGGCCGCCCTGGTCGACGCCGAACGCGCGGAGTACCTGGAAAAGGGCTGACTTCGCGTTGGTCCCAGGCCGATGATCGACTCCATGTCGGCGACATGGCGGTATCAGCGGGGCCCGGATACCGCCATATCGCCGACATGACAGCCCGCCACCCGCCACCCAGACGCGAGGCACCCGCCACCCGCCGACCGTCACCAGACACACGGCGAGGGCGCGCCGACCGGGTGGTCGACGCGCCCTCGCAGGTGCGTCAGATCAGTTCAGGCCGTGGCCCGATCAGGCGGTGAAGCGGATCCGCCGACGACGGGCCATCACGAAGAGCACCGCGCCGACCGCGAGCAGGGCCACCGCGCCGGCGGCGATGCCGCCGGCCGCCGCGCCGGTCACGGGGAGGCCACCCTCCTGGTCGCCGCCGCCGGAGCCGCCCTCCTCGCCGTCCTCGCAGTCCTTCGGCTGCTCCCACTTGATCGCCTCGCCGGAGGCGAGGTCACCGGTGACGGTCACGGTCAGGCCCGGGCTCGCCGGGAAGGTGACGGTGACGTCGCGGCCGGCCTCGACCGTGACGGTCTTCGGCTCGCCGGTGCTCGGGGTGAAGGTCGAGGTGAGGGTCGCGCCGTTCTCCGGGTTGGCGATCCGGAAGATCAGCTCGTCGCAGGTCGACTCGTAGCCGCCGTCGGGCTCGCCGACCTCGGGCTCCTGGCAGTCCTCGGGCTTGGCCCAGCCGCCGGTGAAGTCCTCCATGCCGGGGGCGGTGACCTTGAGTTCCTGCGCCTGGCCGGGGTTCAGCTTGCGGGTCTCGATCTTGCGCATCGGCACGGAGACGGTCTCGGTGTAGCCGCCGCTGCCGGTGATGGTGAACGCCGCCGCCGCGTTGCCGCTGCGGTTGACCAGGGTCAGCTCGACGTTGCCCTCGCAGTCGGACTCGGCGATGACCTCGGGGGCGGGGCTGCAGGTCTCGGAACCGCCGTTGTACCAGGCCTCCTGGGGCTTGCCCGTCGACTGGGAGCCGGGGGCCTTGGGGCTGCCGACCTTGCGGTGGCCGTACCGCGAGCCGTTGTCGGTGAGCGGGTCGATGATCTCGTCACCGAAGACGAAGTCGACCTGGGTGTAGCACTGCGGAACCTCGACCTTGAAGTCGAGGGTGGCCACGCCCAGCTCGCCCGCGCCGACGCCGGTGAACTTCTTGACCGACTTGTCCAGCACGTACTGGGGGAAGGCGACCTTCGCCGACGGGGCGACGTAGGACACCAGCGCGAAGGACTGCTCCTGGCCCTCGCAGAGCGGGCCGTTGACCAGCGTGATGCTGGCCTCGCCGCGCTTGCCCTTGAAGGTGTGCGTGTAGCGGGCGTCGGCCGCGCTGACGCAGGCCGGCCCCTCCGGGGCGGGCGAGGTCGGCGTGACGGTCGGACTGGGCGACGCCGTGGCGGTCGCCGACGCCGACGGCGAAGGGCTGGTCGCCAGGGCCGGCGACGAGGCCGCGAACGCCGTGGCGAGGCCGGCCAGGGCGGCGGCGGCCACGACGAGCGGCCGCCGTGGCGACAGCTTGGGACGGATCACGCGTACTCCCGGGGTGAAGAAACGTCAGGGCGCGGCGCGGGCAACGGCGGTCAGCGGTCGCGGCCGGTGAGGCGCGCCCGCGACGACGCCTCCCGGCGCCGGGTGGGCCGGCGGAGCGCAGCCGGCACCCGGCAGACCCTAGCGAGAACGCGCCGACCGTTACAGCGCTCAGATAGCCCTAAGGGTGATGTTATCAATTTGAGATCATTGATATACGAAACGTGATCATATCGAGACGATGGTGGTACACACGGTGCCGCCCGCCCCGGCGCCGGCGTCGCGTAGCGTCGGGGCATGAGCAGGAGCAGTCGGTGACCCGGATCGTCGCCGGGACGCTCGGCGGCCGGCGCATCGCCGCGCCACCCGGCGCCGGAACCCGGCCCACCTCCGACCGGGTCCGGGAGGCGCTGTTCAGCGCCGTGCAGGCCGACGTCGACCTGGCCGGGGCGCGCTTCGCGGACCTGTACGCCGGATCCGGCGCCGTCGGCCTGGAGGCGCTGTCCCGGGGGGCGGCGCACGTCCTGCTGGTCGAGTCCGACCCGCGCGCCGCCCGCGTGGTGCGGGAGAACATCGCCGCGCTGCGGGCCGCCCCGGCCGCGCGGCTGGTCACCGGCAAGGTCGCCACCGTGCTGGCGGCCGGCCCGGACGGCGGGCCATACGACGTGGTCTTCGCCGACCCTCCGTACGCCGTACCCGATGCCGACGTCACCGCGATGCTGGCCGCGCTGGTCGACGGCGGCTGGCTGGCGGCGGACGCCCTCGTGGTGGTGGAGCGCTCCAGCCGGAGTGGCCCGGTCGGCTGGGTGGAGGGCGTCACTGCCGAGCGCAGCCGCCGCTACGGCGAGACCACCCTTTGGTACGGTCGCCGATCATGAGACGTGCGGTGTGTCCCGGCTCTTTCGACCCGGTCACCAATGGACACCTCGACATCATCGGGCGGGCCGCCCGGCTCTTCGACGAGGTGATCGTCGGCGTGCTGGTCAACCAGTCCAAGAGCGGCCTGTTCACCGTCGAGGAGCGGATCGAGATGCTCCGCGAGGTCACCTCCTCGTACGACAACGTGCGGGTCGCGTCCTTCCGGGGCCTGCTGGTCGACTTCTGCCGGGCCCAGCGGGCCAGCGTCCTGATCAAGGGCCTGCGGGCGGTCAGCGACTTCGACTACGAGCTGCAGATGGCCCAGATGAACATCGGCCTGGCCGGCGTCGAGACGCTGTTCATGCCGACCAACCCGCTCTACTCCTTCCTCTCCTCCAGCCTGGTCAAGGACGTGGCGAAGTGGGGCGGCGACGTCTCCGCCCACGTCCCCGACCTGGTCCGCGAGGCCCTCCAGGTCCGGCTCGGCCCGCCGCCGCGCCCCTGACCGGCGGAGCGACGACCCCGGCCCGACCGGCGGCCGACGACCTGGACGGCGGGGCGTGACGACCGGTTCGGCCGCCGGCCGGCGACCTGGACGGCGGGGTGTGAAGACCCCGCCCGGCCGCGACACGGCGCCCTGACCGGCCGCGACACGACGCGCCGGGCGGGGTGGATCGGCGGGCGGTGGCCGGGGCGCGACATGATGGTTCGAGCGGGAACCCGGCCGTAGCCCGCATCATGTAGGTCGGCCGACGACGACAGGAGTGAGGTACCGGTGGACCCGCTCGACCGCATCGACGAACTGATCGCCATGGTGGAGCAGGCCCGCTCCGTCCCGATGTCGCGGAACAACTGCATGGTCGACCGGGGCGAGATGATCGCCGCGCTCGACGAGCTGCGCGCCGACCTTCCCGCCGATCTGCGCCGGGCGGCGGCCCTGCTGGGGGAGCGGGACAAGATCATGGAGGCCGGCAAGCGGGAGGCCGACCGGATCATCAGCGAGGGTGAGGCGGAACACGCCCGCCTGGTGTCGGTGAACGAGATCACGGTCTCGGCCGAGCACGAGGGCGCCCGGATCATCGCCGAGGCCCGCGCCGAGGCGCAGCGGCTGCGCGAGGAGGTCGACGACTACGTCGACACCGCGCTGGCCAACTTCGAGCAGTTCCTCACCCGGGCGCTGGCCTCCATCGAGCGCGGGCGGGACAAGATGCACGCGCTGCGCGAGATCGGCACCTTCGGTGGGGACGAGGCGGAGCGCCCGTTACCCTTCTGAGCGGCACCTCAGCAGCCGACAGGCGGGGCGGGCGTCGCCCCCGGTTCGACGGTCCGGCGGTCGTCCAGGTAACCTTTTTTGTCGGCCTCTCACCGGCCGGAGTCTGACTATGCCCAAACACTCGCCTTCATCACTCAACCCCAAGGCGCCGCTGGTCCTCGACACGAGGGACCTGCCGCGTCGCCCTGGCGCGTTGCGTACGCTCCGGCGGGTCGTCCCGGCACCGAAGGACCTCGGCGTGGAGTTGATCGGCGTGCCGGAGGGCGCGGACCTCGACCTCGACCTGAGGCTGGAGTCGGTGTCCGAGGGGGTGCTCGTCTCCGGGACCGTGAGCGGTCGCGTCAAGGGCGAGTGCGGGCGTTGCCTGCGTGAGATCGACGACTCGGTGGCCGTGCCCGTCCAGGAGCTGTACGCGTACGAGAACAGCACCACGGACGCCACGACCGACGAGGACGAGGTGGGCCGGATGCAGGACGATCTGATCGACCTGGAGCCGGCGCTGCGGGACGCGGTGGTGCTCATGCTGCCGACCAACCCGCTCTGCCGGGAGGACTGCCCAGGGTTGTGCCCCGAGTGCGGGGTGCACTGGGACGATCTGCCGGCCGACCACAGTCACGAGCAGATCGACCCGCGTTGGGCGGGCCTGTCGCAACTGAACCGTACAGAGGAGTAGGAACCGTGGCCGTCCCGAAGCGCAAGATGTCGCGCAGCAACACCCGGTCCCGCCGGGCGAACTGGAAGGCGACCGTGGTGGCGACCACCGCCTGCCCGCAGTGCAAGTCCCCGAAGCTGCCGCACGCCGCGTGCTCCGTCTGTGGCACGTACAACGGCCGCCAGGTTCTCGAGGTCTGACCTGGACGCCGAGTGACGCCCCCGACCCCCGGTCGGGTGGCGCGCGCATCCTGGCGATCGCCCGGTGCCCCGGCTCCCGCCGTCGCCGGCCGGCCCGTTCCGGCCGGTGTCCCGCTGGAGCCGGGCACCGCGCGGATCGCCGTTGACCTCCTCGGCGGGGACGATGCTCCCGCCGTCGTGGTTGACGGCGCTCTGCGGGCCATGCGCGCCGACCCGGACCTGCACCTTCTGCTCGTCGGCCCCGCCGAGGTGGCCGACGAGCTGATCGGTGCGCTCGATCCGGCGCAACGCGCCCGGGTCACGGTCCGGCCGGTGCGCGCCGCCGTCGGCATGGCCGAGAACCCGGTCGCCGCCCGCGCCGACAGCACCGTACGCACGGCGGCCACCGCCGTCCGCGACGGCCTCGCCGACGCGATGGTCTCCGCCGGCTCCACCGGCGCGACCGTCACCGCGGCGGCGCTCGGCCTCGGCCGGTGGCCGCACGTGCGCCGGCCAGCCCTGGTCGCGACCCTGCCGGCGGTCGCCGGACCGGTGGTGCTGCTCGACGTCGGCGGCTCCCTGGAGCCGGGCCCCGCCACCCTCGCGCGGCACGCCGTGCTCGGCGCGGCCTACGCGGCCGTCGCGCACGGCGTGGTCGAGCCGCGCGTCGGGCTGCTGTCGGTGGGCACCGAGGCGGGCAAGGGGGACCGGCTGCGCCGCAGCGCCGACCCGGCGCTCGCCGCCGCGCCGCTGCCCTGCGCCGCGCGCTACGTCGGCCTCGTCGAGGGGTACGACATCGCCTCCGGCCTGCGCGCCGACGTGGTGGTCACCGACGGGTTCACCGGCAACGTGCTGCTGAAGGCGATCGAGGGCGCGTACGCGATGGCCGGCGGGCCCCCGCCCGGCGGCGGTGCCCCCCGGGCCGCCGCCCTGCTCGGGGTGGCCGGCACGGTGGTGGTCTGCCACGGCGCGGCCCGTGGCCAGGACGTCGCCTCCGGCATCGCCCTGGCCGCCCACCTGTGGCGTCGGCGGGCCACCGACACCGTCTCCGTGCTGCTCGGCGTCCCCGGCGGCGCCGGCCCGGCCGGGGTGGCCCCGGAGACCTCCGCACAGCCCGGTGACCACACCGAGCGCACCACCGACACCGAGGTGAGCCTGTGACCGCCCGTACCGTCCCGACCGGCCGCGTCGGCGCGCCGGCACCGGCGGGTGCGCCCGGCGCGCGCCGCCCGGTCGTGAACCGAGAGGTAACCGCATCATGACCATCGACAAGCGGCGGCGTGCGCCCATCGGTCACCTGGAGGCCGCCTTCGGGGTCTCGCTGGACGCGGAGCTGCTGGAGCGGGCGCTGACCCACCGCTCGTACGCGTACGAGAACGGCGGCCTGCCCACCAACGAGCGGCTGGAGTTCCTCGGCGACTCGGTCCTCGGCGTGGTGATCACGACCGCGTTGTTCCACAACCATCCCGACCTGCCGGAGGGCCAGCTCGCCAAGCTGCGGGCGAGTGTGGTCAACATGCGGGCGCTCGCGGACGTGGCACGGGGCCTGGGCCCGGACGGGCTCGGCGCGTACCTGCTGCTGGGCAAGGGCGAGGAGAGCACCGGCGGCCGGGACAAGGCGAGCATCCTCGCCGACACCCTGGAGGCCCTGCTCGGCGCGATCTACCTCCAGTACGGCCTGGACACCGCCGCGATCGTGATCCACCGGCTGTTCGACCCGCTGATGGCCGAGTCGGCCGGGCGGGGTGCCGCGCTGGACTGGAAGACGAGCCTCCAGGAGCTGACGGCCGCCCTCGGGCTGGGCGTGCCCGAATACCGTATCGAGGGCACCGGGCCGGACCACCTCAAGACGTTCACCGCCTGGGTGGTGGTCGCCGGCAACCGGTACGGCGGGGCGGAGGGGCGCAGCAAGAAGGAGGCCGAGCAGCGGGCCGCCGAGTCGGCCTGGCGGGAGCTGACCGCCCAGGCCGAACGGGACCGGGCCGAGCAGGCCGAGCGGGACCGGGCCGAGGCGGCACAACGGGAGCGGGTCGCCGCCGAGGCGTCGGACGGGCCCGTCGAGCCGGGCGCGGTCAACGGCACGGACGTCGTGGGCGTCGTCGAGGTCGACGCGGCGGGCGCCGTGGGTGCGTCGGCGCTGGTCGCCGCCGACGGTGAGCCCGCGGACGCCCCGACCGGCGGGCCCGCCGACGCCCCGGCGGCCGGCGAGGCGAACCGTGCCTGAGCTGCCCGAGGTCGAGACCGTCCGGCAGGGCCTGGCCCAGTGGGTCACCGGCCGCCGGATCGTCGGCGTCGAGGTGCGCCATCCCCGGGCGGTGCGCCGGCACCTGGCCGGGCCGGCGCACTTCGCCGACGTGCTCGCCGGGCGGACGGTGCTCGACGTGCGGCGGCGCGGCAAGTATCTGTGGCTGCCGCTGGACAGCGGCGACGCGATCGTCGGCCACCTCGGCATGTCCGGTCAGCTCCTGCTCCAGCCGGCGACGGCGGCCGACGAGCTGCACCTGCGGGTCCGGTTCCGGTTCGCCGACGACGGGCCCGAGCTGCGCTTCGTGGACCAGCGCACGTTCGGCGGGCTGGCGGTCTCCTCCGGCGGGGCCGAGCTGCCGCCCGAGATCGCGCACATCGCCCGGGACCCGATGGACCCGGAGTTCTCCGACAGCGCCTTCGTCGCCGCCCTGCGCCGGCGGCGCACGGAGGTGAAGCGGGCGCTGCTCGACCAGACCCTCGTCTCCGGGGTCGGCAACATCTACGCCGACGAGGCGCTGTGGCGGGCGAAGCTGCACGGGGCCCGGCCCACCGACCAGCTGACCGCGCCCGTCGCGCAGCGGCTGCTCGGCCACGTCCGGGACGTTCTCGGCGAGGCGATCAAAGAGGGCGGCACCAGCTTCGACGCCCTCTACGTCAACGTCAACGGCGAGAGCGGCTACTTCGACCGGGCGCTCAACGCGTACGGGCGGGAGGGCGAGCCGTGCCCGCGGTGCGGCGCGCCGCTGCGCCGGGAGGCGTTCATGAACCGCTCCTCGTACAGCTGCCCCCGCTGCCAGCCCCGGCCCCGGGCCGCGCTGCGGGGCTGACCCGCTCAGGGGCCGCCGGTCCCGCCCCGCGCCGGGGCCGGCGGGGCGTCCGGGCAGGCGTCCCGCCACGCGTCCAGCTCGCGCCGCTTCTGGATGGAGGCGAAGCCGTAGCCGAGGGTGGTCACGCAGAACTCGTCCGGGTCGCCCGTGTATTCGACGTGGAACACCGGCTTGCCGGCGTCCGCGAACGGCAGCAGCTTCGCGCACTGGCGCAGCCGGACGCACTCCTCGTTGACGGCGAAGTCGAAGTCCGGCGCGAGGGCGGTCACCTGCGCCACGTCCCCGAGCAGGCCGGGGGACAACTCCAGT
Source organism: Micromonospora sp. DH13 (assembly GCF_020873825.1). NCBI lineage: Bacteria > Bacillati > Actinomycetota > Actinomycetes > Micromonosporales > Micromonosporaceae > Micromonospora > Micromonospora sp. DH13. The sequence continues at coordinate 108,668 of NZ_JAHWGR010000026.1, read as the reverse complement.
GAGCGGGCCAGGGCGGCGGCCCGCCGGTTGAACCGCAGCTGGTCGTCGAAGTCCAGGTCGAAGCCGGTGGGGTGGGCGTAGCCGTCGGCGTCGGCGAGGGCCACCGCGCCGAAGCCCTTGCCCCGGCACAGCCGCAGCCGGTCGGCCAGGATGGGCTCCAGCACGTCCCACCGCCGCACGTCCACCCACCGGGTGCCGGGCGACCGGCCGGCCGCGCCGCCGACCTCCGGCGGGTACCGGTCGGCGTCCGGGTCGGTCCGCGCGTACGTCCCGACGCCGACCTGACAGACCAGCCGGCGGTCCCGGCCGCGCAGCGCCGCGGTCTCGGTGCTCGTGGTACGCACCGGGTCGAGCAGGAACACGTCCGCCTCGACCGTGGTGTCGAGCGGGCCGCTGAGCTGCCACTGCCAGCGCCAGTGCCGGGCCTGGCCGGGCGGCCACGGGGTGGGCGCGCCCGGCGGCGTCACCACGGCCCGGCAGCCGTACGCCGTCGTCAGCAGCGTCAGCGCGACGAGCAGGCGCAGCAGTCGGCGCGACGCGCGCCCGACGCGGGGCGACGGCGGCCCGATCCGCATCGGCAGCTCCGCAGGTCGCGGGCGGCGTCGAACCGCCCGGAGGCGGGTGCGCCCACCGGCCGCCCGCAGCGGACCGGCCGCCGGTCGCCCCGAGGCGAACCCGCCGCCCAGGGCACCGCCCCGGCGCGCCTCACCGGGTCAAACGAGCGTGGCCCCCGGGACGACTCGCCTCTCCCCGTCCCGGGGGCCACGCCCGGCCCGGGTCAGCGCGGCGTGCCGAAGTCCTGCGTCCAGTACGGCCCGTTGCTGTTGGCGACGCCGACGCCGATCTCGGTGAAGGAGCAGTTCAGGATGTTGGCGCGGTGCCCCGGGCTGTTCATCCAGGCGTCCATCACCGCGGCCGGGGTCTGCTGGTTCCACGCGACGTTCTCGCCGTACGCGCGCCAGGCGTAGCCGGCCCGGTCGAGCCGCTCGCCGACGTCGCTGCCGTCGCTGCCGTCGTGCGTCATCTTCCGGTGGTCGGCCTGGTCCTGGCTGTGCGCCTGGGCCGCCGCCATGAGCTTGTCGTCGATCTTCAGGGCACCGCACCCGGCCTTGGCCCGCTCCGCGTTGACCAGGTTGACGACCTCCTGCGCCTGCGCGCTCACGCCCGGCGCGGCGGCGACGCGGGGCGTGGCGGGGGCGCTGCTGCGCTGGTTGCTCCGCGACGCGGCGGTGGTCCGGCTGGGCTTCGGGGTCGGCTTGGCGGTCCGGCTCGGCGACGGCGACGGGCTGGCGCTGGTCGGCGAGGCGCTCGGCGAGGGCGTCGGCGACGGGCCGGCCGAGGTCGGGTCGGCCGGGTCGGCGGGCGCGGCGACCGGCGCGTCGGCCGCGGCCGGGTCGGTCCGTGGGGCGTCCCCGCCGGGCAGCACGAGGGCGCCGACCCCGAGGCTCACCACCAGGGTGGCCGCTGCGGCGGCGCCACCGATCAGCAGCGGGCGCGGGAGCCGACGGGCGGGCCGGTGCCGCCCCTCGCCGCTGCCCGCGGCGGTGTCGGCGCGGCGGGCAGCGAGGTCGGCCGGCTGCCCGGCGGCCGGCGTGGCCGAGCCCACGGCCGGGCCGGCGACGACCGGGCCTTCGACGATCGGGAGCGCCCGGGTGTGCTCGGCCGCCGGGACCGGCTGGCCGGCCGGATACCACTGGTCGGAGGCCCGTTCCGGCGCGTGCCACCGATCGCCCGGTGGTTCCGGCGACTGCCACTGTCCGCTCGGCTGTTCCGGGGAGTGCCATTGCCCGCTCGGCCGTTCCGGTGCGTGCCATTGCCCGTTCGGCTGTTCCGGCGAGTGCCACCGGGCGGTGGGTTCGCCCGCCCACGGCCGGTCGGCCGGCGGCGCAGGGGGCTGGTCGGTGTGCCGTTGGTCACTCGGCTGGTCCGGTTCGTCCCCGAACAGGTAGGTCGACCGTGGTGCCGGGCGGTCGGTCAGCCAGGCCGGCTCGTCGGCCGGGGGCTCCTGGCGCCACCGCGCGCCCTCCGGGTCGTTCGGGTCGGTCCAGCCGTACACGCCTGTCGCCTCCATGGGTCGGTTGCGGGCCGGGGTGACCGTACGGGCGCGCCGCAAGCTGCGGCAACGTGGCTAAGAAAGAGTTAAGACGAAAGCGGTTCGCGTGGGGTGAGTTCCGTTGTTCCCGGGCGTACAGTTAACGCGTCCGGACAGAGCGTGTCCGCGCCTTGTGGCAGCCACCGACAAGCGGCCCGGCCGACGTGAAGATGATCTACGGCCTGCGGTAACTTGACGAATGAGGGGTTGTCGGCTCAATATGTAGGTGTCGCCAGTCGCGCCCGGTCGTGCCCAGAATCGCTGGGAATGACAGCCGCGAACGAGTGGGCGCGCGTTGGTCCGGCCTTTCCGGCAGCGCATATCAAGGAGTCAGCATGGCGAAGGCCCTCTACGGCCACGTAGGTGCAGCGCCCGATCGGCGTCTGCTCGACGAGGTCACCCGACTGCGGTCCAGGGTTCAGGCTCTGGAGTTCGAGATCACGCGCCTGCGCGCCGAGAACGATCGGCTTGCGGCGGCTGCGGCGGAGGCGGACGACCTCCTCCGTCTGGCCGAGCCGGCGCTGACCTGATCTCCAGTAGGTCCGACAACTGAATCGCACCACGCAGAAATCGCGCGCCGACACTTATGTGCCGGCGCGCAGCCATGTCCGGGGCAATTTCCCCTACCATTTTCTGATCTTGAATAATTGATCAAGCTCTGCCTCGGCCGAGGCCGTCCGATCCGTACCGGGAAAACCGGCACGCGGCGTCCCGGCCGGCCGCCGACGCCGGCCCGGGGCGGGTCGCGTGCCCGAGCGCCGGCGAGACCGGGTTAGTCTGCGGGTTCACCAGGTCCGCGCAGCCCACGACGCTCGGCGGCCACCGGACGAGGATCGAGAAGGTGTATCTCAAGAGCCTGACGGTGAAGGGGTTCAAGTCCTTCGCCTCCGCGACGACGCTGAAGCTGGAGCCGGGGATCACCTGCGTGGTCGGCCCGAACGGCTCCGGCAAGTCCAACGTCGTCGACGCCATCGCCTGGGTGCTCGGTGAGCAGGGCGCCAAGGCGCTGCGCGGCGGCAAGATGGAGGACGTCATCTTCGCCGGCACCGCCGGGCGGGCCCCGCTGGGCCGGGCCGAGGTCACCCTCACCATCGACAACACCGACGGCGCGCTGCCCATCGAGTACACCGAGGTCTCCATCACCCGCCGGATGTTCCGCTCCGGCGAGAGCGAGTACGAGATCAACGGCGACTCCTGCCGCCTGCTCGACATCCAGGAGCTGCTGTCGGACTCCGGCATCGGCCGGGAGATGCACATCATCGTCGGCCAGGGCCGCCTCGACGGGATGCTGCACGCCAAGCCGGAGGACCGGCGGGCGTTCATCGAGGAGGCGGCCGGCGTCCTCAAGCACCGCAAGCGCAAGGAGAAGGCGCTGCGGAAGCTCGACGCGATGCAGACCAATCTCAACCGCCTGACCGACCTCACCGCCGAGCTGCGCCGCCAGCTCAAGCCGCTGGGCCGGCAGGCCGAGGTGGCCCGCCGCGCCGCCGCGATCCAGGCCAACCTGCGCGACGCCCGGCTGCGGCTGCTCGCCGACGACCTGCACACCCTGCGCGCCACCCTGGACCGGGAGATCGCCGACGAGAGCGCCGCGCGGGAGCGACGCCAGGAGGTCGAGGCGGAGCACACCGAGGTGCAGGGCCGGCTCGGCGAGCTGGAGGCCGCCCTCGCCGAGGACGCGCCGCTGCTCGCCGCTGCCCAGGACACCTGGTACAAGCTCTCCGCGCTCTCCGAGCGGTTCCGCTCCGTCGAGCAGCTCGCCCGCGAGCGGCTGCGCCACCTCACCGCCACGCCCGACGACGAGCGCCCCGGCCGCGACCCCGACCAGCTGGACGCCGAGGCGGAGCGGGTCCGCGAGCAGGAGGAGGAGCTGCGCGGCGCGCTCACCGACGACCAGATCCGCCTCGCTGAGGCCGTCGAACAGCGGCAGGAGCTGGAACGGCAGCTCGCCGCCGCCGAACGGGAGCTGGTCGCCGCCGCGAAGGCGATCGCCGACCGGCGCGAAGGGCTGGCCCGGCTCACCGGCCAGGTCAACTCCGCCCGCGCCCGCACCACCAGCGCGGGGGAGGAAATCGAGCGGCTCGCCGCCGCGCACGCCGACGCCCTCGCCCGCGCCGAGCAGGCGCAGGCCGACCTGGACGCCGTCGCCGAGCAGTCCACCGAGGCCGACCGGGACAACGCCGACCTCGACGACCGGCACGCCGAGGCCGTCGCCGCCCAGGAGCGGGCGCAGGCCGCCGCCCGGTCGCTCGCCGACGCGGAACGGGCCGCCGAGAAGGAAGCCGCCACGCAGAAGGCCCGCGAGGAGGCGCTCGCCATCGGCCTGCGCCGCAAGGACGGCGCGGGGGCGCTGCTGGCCCGCGCCGGCGAGGTGCCCGGCCTGCTCGGCAGCCTCGCCGGGCTGCTCACCGTCGCCCCCGGCCACTCCGCCGCGCTCGCCGCCGCGCTGGGCGGGCTCGCCGACGCGGTCGCGGTCACCGGCGTCGACGAGGCCGTCGAGGCGATGCGGCTGCTCAAGATCTCCGACGCCGGGCGGGCCGGCCTGCTCGTCGGCAGCCCCGCCGGGCCGGGCATGACCGGCGGCGCCGACGCCCTGCGCCCGAAGCTGCCCGCGCACGCCCGCTGGGCCCCCGACCTGGTCGAGTGCTCCGCCGAGCTGCGCCCCGCCGTGCACCGGGCGCTGCGCGACGTGGCCGTCGTCGACGACCTCGCCGCCGCCGCCGAGCTGGTCGCCGACAACCCGGAGCTGCGCGCGGTCACCCCCGACGGCGACGTCGTCGGGGCGTACGCGGCGGCCGGCGGGTCGGCGAAGGCACCCAGCTTCATCGAGGTGCAGGCCGCAGTCGAGGAGGCCCGGGGCAACCGGCTCGCCGCCGAGCGCACCGCCGCCGAGCTGCGCGAGCAACTCGTCGAGGCGCGCGCCGAGGTCGCCGCCGCCAAGGAGGCCGTGCAGCACGCCGCCGCCGCGAAGCGGGAGGCCGAGAGCCACCGCAACGCCGCCGCCCGCCGGCTGGCGGAGCTGGGCGCCGCCGCCCGGTCGGCGAAGGCGGAGACCGACCGGCTCGGCGAGTCCCGCGCCCGCGCCGAGGCGGCCCGGGAACGGGACCTCGCCGCTCTGGCCGAGCTGGAGGAGCGGCTGCGGCTGGCCGAGGCCACCCCGATCGACGCCGAGCCGTCCACGGACGAACGCGACCAGCTCGCCGCGATGGTGCCGCAGGCCCGGCAGAACGAGATGGAGGTCCGGCTCGCCGTGCGTACCGCCGAGGAGCGGGTTTCCTCGATCGCCGGCCGGGCCGACTCGCTGCGCCGGCAGGCCGCCGCCGAGCGGGCCGCGCGGGAACGCGCGGCGGCCCGGCGCGCGGCCCGCGCCCGGGGCGCGACCATCGCCCGCGCGGTGGCCGGCGGCGCCCGCGAGGCGCTGGCCCGGCTCGCCGTGTCGATCGCGCGGGCCGAGGAGCACCGCGACGCCGTGGCGCGCGAGCGGGCCGCCCGCGAGGCCGAGCTGTCCGAGGTACGCGGCGCGGCGAAGCGCCTCGGCGCGGAGCTAGAGCGGCTGACCAGCCAGGTGCACCGGGACGAGGTGGCCCGCGCCGAGCAGCGGCTGCGCATCGAGCAGCTGGAGGCCAAGGCCGCCGAGGACTTCGGCCTCGACGTGGAGACGCTGCTCGCCGAGTACGGCCCGACGCAGCCCGTACCCCCGACCCAGGCCGACGTGGCGGCGGCCGAGCGGGACGGGCTGCCGGTGCCCGAGCCGGTCCGCTACGAGCGGCCGGTGCAGGAGAAGCGGGCCGCGAAGGCGGAACGCGAGCTGACCCTGCTCGGCAAGGTCAACCCCCTGGCGCTGGAGGAGTTCGCCGCGCTGGAGGAGCGCTACAAGTTCCTCTCCGAGCAGCTGGAGGACCTCAAGGCCACCCGCCGGGACCTGCTGACCGTGGTCAAGGACGTCGACGAGCGCATCCTGGAGGTCTTCGCCAGCGCGTTCGCCGACACCGCGCGGGAGTTCGAGCAGGTCTTCACGGTGCTCTTCCCCGGCGGCGAGGGGCGGCTGATCCTCACCGACCCCGAGGACCTGCTCACCACCGGCGTGGAGGTGGAGGCCCGGCCGCCCGGCAAGAAGATCAAGCGGCTGTCGCTGCTCTCCGGCGGCGAGCGGTCGCTGACCGCCGTGGCGATGCTGGTGGCGATCTTCCGGGCCCGGCCCAGCCCCTTCTACATCATGGACGAGGTCGAGGCGGCCCTCGACGACGTCAACCTGGGCAGGTTGATCACGCTGCTGGCACAGTTGCGGGAGAAGAGTCAGCTGATCGTCATCACCCACCAGAAGCGGACGATGGAGATCGCCGACGCCCTCTACGGGGTGACCATGCGCAGCGGGGTCACCCAGGTGATCAGCCAGCGGCTCAACCGGGCCGAGGGTGAGCAGGGGCCGCCCGCCCGCGCCGCCGTCGACGGCGGCACCGTGCGGGACGGCGACGACGACCAGCGGCACGGCCGCGGCGAGGAGAAACAGTAGTGGCTCGGGAACGCGCGACGGCGCTCCTGGTGGATCTCGACGGGGTGCTGCGGCGCTGGGACCCGGCGGTCGCCGCCGGCGTGGAACGGGACTACGGCCTAGCCGAGGGGGTGCTCACCGAGATCGCCATGCACTGGGGACGCCTCCAGCCGGTGCTCACCGGCCAGGTCAGCCACGCCGACTGGGTCGCCAGCGTCGCCGACGCGCTGGCCGACTCGGCCGGCGGCGAGCAGCGCGCCCGCGCCGCCGTGGAGCAGTGGCAGCGCTACCGGGGCGAGGTCGACCCCGACGTGCTGGCGTTCGTGCGCGAGGTGCGGGCGGCCGGCGTACGGGTCGGGCTCGGCACCAACGGCACCGACCTGCTCGACACCGATCTCGCCGCGCTGGGCCTGACCGACGAGCTGGACGTGGTGGTCAACTCCTCCGTCGTCGGGGTACACAAGCCGGCGAAGGAATACTTCCAGGCCGCCTGCGCGGCGCTGGACACCCCGCCGGCCCGGGTGCTGTTCGTCGACGACGAGGACTGGGCGATCCGGGGCGCGCGGGCGGCCGGGCTGTCGGCGTACCGGTGGGACGGGCCGTCAGGGCTGCGCTACCTGCGGGCGGCCCTGGCGTACTGAGCGGTCGTCCCGGGGCCGGCGGGCTGCCGGCCCCGGGTTCTGTCACTCGCCGGCCCCGGGGGCCGTCACTCGCCGGTCACGCCGTCGATGCGTTCCCGGATCAGGTCGGCGTGGCCGTTGTGCCGGGCGTACTCCTCGATCATGTGCAGGTAGACCCAGCGCAGGCTGAACGTGCGCTTCTTGGGCCCGACCTCGGTGAACGTCTCGTCGAGGGAGCGGCCCGCCGCGGCGGCGCGGGCGAGGCCGACCTCCCGGTGGTAGACGGCGAGGTCGGCCTCGGCGTCGGCGGCGCTGACGTCGTGGTCGGCGTCGGGGTTCTCCGGCGTGAAGTACGGGTAGTCGACGCGCTGCCCGGCGAAGCACTCCCGGAACCACCACGCCTCCACCTCGGCCAGGTGCCGCACCAGGCCGAGCAGGCTCAGCCCGGACGGCTCGACGCTGGGCGTGCGCAACTGCTCGGCGGTCAGCCCGGCGCACTTGAGCAGCAGGGTCTGCCGGTGGTAGTCCAGCCAGCCGTCGAGCATGGTGCGCTCGTCGCCGACGAACGGGGCGTCGCTGCGGGTGGTCTGCGGTGCTCTCCAGGTCATCCGCCCATCCTGGCGGGTACCCCCGACAGCGGGCCACCGCATTGCGCCGCCGTCCGGCGCGACGCGGGGTGTTAGGAAGGGGCCCTTCCTATACAGAAAGCGTTAACAGGGGGCCCTTCCTTGCACCTCAGTCGAGGGCGTCGTTGAAGCGGCGCAGCAGGCGGCCGAAGTCCTCCACGTCCCGTCTCGACCAGCTCTCCACTATGCGCCGGAACATGGCCAGCCGGGTCGCCCGGGCGGCGTCGAACCGGCGCTGCCCCTCCTCGGTCAGGGTGAGCCGCCACGCCCGGCGGTCCTCCGGCTCGGGCTCCCGGCGCACCAGCCCGAGCGCCTCCAGGCCGTTGATCTGCCGGCTGAGCGTCCCCTTGCTGATCCCGAGCCGGGCCGACAGGTCGGTCAGCCGGGTCGCGTCCGACCGGCGCAGCCACAGCAGCAGCCCGTACGCGTTCTGGTCCAGGTCGGGGTGCACCTCGCGGGCGACCTCGAAGGAGAGCGAGCGGCCCCGGCGCAGCAGCGCGGTCAACTCGTGCTCGACGAACCGCAGGATCTCCGGGGAATGATCGTCCACGCCGCAAGGGTACGGGCGCGACGGGCTCAGCCCTCGGAGGCGAGCCGCCTTCGGAACACCGTTCGCAGGTGCCCGTCGCCGGTGGTGCCCTCGATCGTCACGTCGGCGGTGCGTCCGGTGTGGGCGAGGGTGGCCACCGCGTTGCCGAAGTACGGGCCGGCCAGCTTGCGCCAGCGCACGCTCGGGCGGCGTACCCCGGCGCAGCGGGCCAGCGCGCGGGTGGCCCCGGCCGGCCCCGGCGACCAGCCCAGCCGCATCAGCGGGCGCATCGCCGCCGGCACCTGGTTGTGGATCGGCGAGCAGGTGAGCTGGTGCACGGGGGTGTGCACCGCCGGGTCGGGGAAACGGGCCCGGGCCACGTACGAGTGGTGCACGTCGCCCGACAGCACGCTGATCGACGCCGGCGGCGGGTACGCCGGCCCCGCGCCGACCCGGTCGCCGGTGTGCCCGGCCGGGCCGCTGCCCAGCCGCGCGAAGAGCGCGCCGAGGGCGTCGAAGGAACGGCGGAACGCCGCCCAGTGCTCCAGGTCGAGCGCCCGGCGCAGCCGCTCGGCGAACCCGGCCACCCAGCGGTGCCGGGAGTCGGCGAGCTTCTCGTTCCACGCCTCCACGTGGTGGATGCCCGGCGGCAGCAGCCAGGGCAGCGACGCGCCGACGACGAGGTGGTCGTAGACGCCGTGCGCCCGGTCGAGGAACCAGGACCACTCGCCGGGCGGCAGCATCGCCCGGTTGCCCCGCTCCAGCACCCGGCTGCACCGGTTGTCGAGCATCACCAGCCGCGTGCGCCCCAGGTCCAGGGCGTAGCTCCACTGGTACTGCACCGCGCGCCAGCGTTCGGTGTCGTGCGCCTCGTCGGCCTCCCTGTCGACCCGGGCGCCGAACTCGCGCAGCACCTCGGTGGCGTCCGACGCGGCGGCGGTGACCTTCCGGTAGACGGGGTCGGCGGCGATCTCGTCGGGGTCGAGGTTGCCCAGGTGCTGGTAGACCCAGTAGGAGGCCAGGCCGCTGCCGATCCGCTCGGCCCACCAGGGCTGGGCGCGCATGTCGTCGCGCCACGACGCGGAGGTGTTCCAGTCGTCGATCACCTCGTGGTCGTCGAAGATCATCACGCTGGGCACGGTCGAGAACAGCCAGCGGATCTCCGGGTCGCGCCACGACTCCAGGTAGAGCTTGGTGTATTCGTCGAAGCTGACCACCTGCGTCGCCGGGGCGCCCTCCGGCCGCCTGCGACGCCGCTTGAGCAGCCGCCGCACCGTCGGCGAGGTCTCGTCGGCGTAGACCTGGTCGCCGAGCAGCACCAGCAGGTCGGGCTGGGCGTCGGCCCGGCCCGGGTCGGCCATCAACCGCCGGGCGTACGCGTCGAGCGCGTCCGGGGGGAGCTTGCGGGCGGTCGAGTGCTGGGTGGTCTCCCGGCAGGAGCCGAAGACCAGGCGCACCGGCTGGTCCCGGTCGTCGGCGGCGCGGGTGCGGATCACGCTGGGCGGGAAGGCGGACCGGGGCTCCGGCCAGGCGACCTCGTCGTCGACCAGCACCTCGTACGTCGTCGCGCTGTCGGGGGTGAGCCCCTCGACGACGACGAGCGCGTAGTGGTGGTCGTACGCGGAGAAGGTGGTCGCGACCCCCTCGGCGCCGTCGGCCGTGCGGACCCGGACCGTCGCGGGCGCGCTGGTCTCCACCCAGACGGTGGCCCGCGTGCCGACGACCCGGCGCAGCAGCGGGCCGATGAGCAGGCGGGGAGCCGGCATGGGGAACCTCCAGGAGACGAGACGATCTCATCATTTCTACCCGGTCGGCCGTCGCGCCACCCCTGGCCGCCGCGAGCGTACCCGCAGCTCGCACCCCCGTCGGTAGCGGTGGCTGGGACGTCGTCGCCGGCATCTGACAGGATTTCGGCATGACGGAATACCTCCTCATCGCGCTCGCCCTGCTCGGCGTGCTGATCCTCGGTGGCCTCGGGCTGGTGGTGCCGCGGCTGCGCCGGCGCCCGCAACCGCCGCTGCCGGAGACGGAGGTGGACACCCGGGCCGGGCAGGACCTCGCCGGGCCGCCCGTCGAGGCGCCGGAGGCGGACCTCGCCACGGGGATCCTGGTCGAGCCCCCGCCCGTGGTGGAGGCGCCGCCCGCCGTCGAGGTGCCCGAGCCGACCGCCGGCCGGCTGGTGCGGCTGCGGTCCCGGCTGTCCCGTTCGCAGAACGCCTTCGGCAAGGGCCTGCTCGGCCTGCTCAGCCGGGACCGGCTCGACGAGGACACCTGGGAGGAGATCGAGGACAGCCTGATCACCGCCGACGTCGGCATCGACTCGACCCGCCAGATCGTCGACCGGCTGCGGGAGCGGACCCGGGTGCTGGGCACCCGCACCGTCGACGAGCTGCGTGCCCTGCTCGCCGCCGAACTGGTCGACGCCCTCGACCCGACCCTGGACCGGTCGCTGCGCACCGCGCCGTCCGACGGGGTGCCGGCGGTGGTGCTGGTGGTCGGCGTCAACGGGGCCGGCAAGACCACCACCTGCGGCAAGATCGCCCGGGTGCTGGTCGCCGACGGCCGCAGCGTGCTGCTCGGCGCGGCCGACACGTTCCGCGCCGCCGCCGCCGACCAGTTGGAGACGTGGGGCGGCCGGGTCGGCGCGGAGACCGTCCGCGGCCCGGAGGCCGCCGACCCGGCCAGCGTGGCGTTCGACGCGGTGAAGCGCGGCATCGACACCGGCGTCGACACGGTGCTGATCGACACCGCCGGCCGGCTGCAGAACAAGGTCGGCCTCATGGACGAGCTGGGCAAGGTCAAGCGGGTCGTGGAGAAGCACGGGCCGATCGACGAGACCCTGCTGGTGCTCGACGCCACCACCGGCCAGAACGGCCTGGAGCAGGCCCGGGTCTTCACCGAGGTGGTCAACGTGACCGGCGTGGTGCTGACCAAGCTCGACGGCACCGCCAAGGGCGGCATCGTCATCGCCGTGCAGCGCAAGCTCGGCATCCCCGTCAAGCTGGTCGGGCTCGGCGAGGGCAAGGACGACCTCGCCCCGTTCGACCCGGCGCAGTTCGTCGACGCGCTGCTCGGCACCGAGCCGCTCGCCCGCGACGCGTAACCTCGCAGTGACCAGTGACGATCGCGCCTACGCCGGGTGGCGCGAGGACCGCCACCCCGCGCCGGGCCTCGGGAGACCGTACGTGACTTCGCAGGAGATCCCGCTGCACGGCGGGAACGTCAGCACCGTCGTCCGGGTCGGCGACACCGTCCGGCGCAACGCCGGCCCGTGGACGCCGTCCGTGCACGCCCTGCTGCGCCACCTGGAGTACGTCGGGTTCACCGGCGCGCCCCGGGCGCTCGGCATGGACGAGCGCAACCGGGAGGTCCTGTCGTACCTGGAGGGGGAGTGCGGGGAATACCCGCTGGCCCCGCACTGGGTCACCGACGAGGCGCTGGTGACGGTCGCCACCATGCTGCGGATGTTCCACGACGCCCAGTACGGTTTCGCCCCGCCGCCCGGGGCGGTGTGGCGCTCGTTCGGCCCGCCGCCGCCGGACACCGAGGTGATCTGCCACCACGACGCCGCCCCGCACAACGTGATCTGGCGGCCGGACGGCACCCTCGGGCTGATCGACTTCGACCTCGCCTCGCCGGGCGCGCGGATCTACGACGTGGCGTACGCGGCGTGGACCTGGGTGCCGATCTTCTCCGACCGGGACTCGATCACGCTCGGCTGGCGGCACCCGGACCGGCCGCGCCGGCTGCGGCTGTTCGCCGACGCGTACGGGCTGATCCCGCGCGACCGGCACCGGCTGGTGCGCACGATCCGCAAGCGCGTCGTGGACCACGTGGAGGGGATCCGCCGGATGGCCGCCGCGGGTGAGCCGGCGTTCGTCCGGATCGTGCACAAGGGTCACCTCCGCCGCCCGATGCGCGATCTGCGCCTGTTGGACTACGAACGGCACGCGTTGGAGTACGCGCTGCGCTGAGCCCCGCCCCGTCCGGCGGTCGTGAGGTTTTCTTCACACGTCCGAAACACAGCGTCACGGGCCGGAAATCGCGTGGTGACGCTGAAGGAAACAGGAGGCGACCAAGCTTCCGCGCAACCGGCGTACGGGCGACGCTGCCCCGGAAGCCGCGAAGGAGGGAACTTCACCTTTAGGAGGCCAGCGTGCCTGAAGCACCGACGATCGACGGCGGCAACACCGTTTGGCTGCTGGTTTCGACCGCGCTTGTGCTGCTCATGACGCCCGGACTGGCGCTGTTCTACGGCGGGCTCAACCGGGCCAAGGGCGTGCTCAACATGATGATGATGAGCTTCTCCGCCATTGGGCTCATCTCTGTTCTGTGGTGGTTCTACGGTTTCAGCGTCGCCTTCGGGACCGACGTGAACGGCTTCTGGGGCGACCCGGGGGCGTACCTCGGCACCAAGACCTTCCTGGCCGAGACCGACCTGTGGGGCGCCACGGCGGAGAACCCCAGCGGCATCGGGGTCCCGCTCTACGTGTTCATGGCGTTCCAGATGGTCTTCGCGGTGATCACCGTCGCGCTGATCAGCGGCGCGATCTCCGACCGGGCCAAGTTCGGCGGCTGGCTGCTGTTCGCCTTCGGGTGGGCCACGCTGGTCTACTTCCCGGTCGCCCACTGGGTATGGGGCGGCGGCATCATCGGCGGTGACATCCACGCGCTGGACTTCGCCGGTGGCACCGCCGTGCACATCAACGCCGGCGCGGCGGCCCTGGCCGTGGCGCTGGTGCTCGGCAAGCGGCTCGGCTGGCCCCGCGAGGGCATGAAGCCGCACAACATCCCGCTGGTCGCGCTCGGCGCGGGCCTGCTCTGGTTCGGCTGGTTCGGGTTCAACGCCGGCTCGGAGCTGACCGTCGACTCGGTCGCCGGCCTCGCCTTCATCAACACCCAGCTCGCCACCGCCGCGGCGGTGCTCGGCTGGCTCGCGGTGGAGTGGATCAAGGACAAGAGGCCGACCATGGTCGGTGCGTCCTCCGGCGCGGTCGCCGGTCTGGTCGCCATCACCCCGGCCTGTGGCTTCATCGCCCCCTGGGCCGCGGTCCTGCTCGGCATCGTCGCCGGTGCGGTCTGCGCGCTCGCCATCGCCCTGAAGTACAAGCTGGGCTACGACGACTCCCTCGACGTGGTCGGCGTGCACTTCGTCGGTGGCTGGATCGGCTCGCTCTGGCTCGGCCTGTTCGCCACCAACTCGGTCAACTCCGCGATCACCGACGTGGTCGGCGCCTCCGACGGCCTGTTCTACGGCGGCGGGGTCACCCAGCTCGGCCGCCAGGCCATCGCCGGCCTGATCGTGACGGTCTGGTCCTTCGGGGTCGCCTGGCTGCTCGCCTTCGCGATCGAGAAGACGATCGGCTTCCGCCTCAAGCCCGAGGCCGAGGTCGAGGGCATCGACCTCGCCGAGCACGCCGAGAGCGGTTACGACCTCTCCGTGGCCGGTGGCAGCGGCGGCGGCAGCGCGTTCGCGCTCGCCGGGATCGGGACGCCGGCGGGCGCCGCCGGCACCAAGCCGGCCTCGGACGAGTCCGAGCCGGTCAGCGAGAAGGTCGCCGGTTAACGTTCCTGGGATGGAGGGGTTGGACATGAAGCTGGTGACCGCGGTCATCAAGCCGTACCAGCTGGACGCGGTGAAGGAGGCCCTGCACGCCCTCGGCGTGGCCGGGCTGACCGTCAGCGAGGTCCAGGGCTACGGCCGACAGAAGGGGCACACCGAGGTCTACCGGGGTGCCGAGTACACGGTCGAGTTCCTGCCGAAGATCCGGGTCGAGGTGCTCACCGACGAGATCGACGTCGAGAAGATCGTCGACGCGATCGTCGGCGCCGCCCGGACCGGCAAGATCGGCGACGGCAAGGTGTGGGTGACCGGCGTCGAGGACGTCGTGCGGGTCCGCACCGGCGAACGCGGCCTGGACGCCCTCTAGGCCGGCCCGACCAGATGACCTCGTTGATCAAGGGGAACGCGTCGGGCAACGCCGGCGACGGCGACGGCGACGCGAACCTCTTGATCAACGAGGTCGTCGGCGTACCCAGGGGGATCGGGGAGGCGGCGCGCAGGGCGCGGGCCGCCGCGTTCGAGCGGTGGCTGGTGCCGCTGTTGCCGGACCGGCCCGGCATCGCGCTGGTCGCCGTGGGCGGGCTCGGGCGGCGGCAGTGCGCCCCGTACGGCGACCTCGACCTGGTGCTCGTGCACGCCGGGGTGCCCGGCATGGACGAGCTGGCCCCCCAGCTGTGGTATCCGATCTGGGACGCCGGCCTGCGGCTCGACCACTCGGTGCGGACCCTGGCCGAGGCCCTGTCCGTGGCCCAGGACGACGTGAAGGTCGCCCTCGGCCTGCTCGACGCCCGGTACGTCGCCGGCGACCGGGAACTCGCCGACACCCTGGCCCGCACCGCCGCCGACCACTGGCGGCGCACCGCCGTCCGCCAGCTGCCCGCCCTGCGGGAGATCACCGAGGCCCGCTGGCAGGCCCACGGCGAGCTGGCCTTCCTGCTCGAAGGCGACCTCAAGGAGGCGGCCGGCGGGCTGCGCGACGTGGGCATCCTGCGCGCCATCGCCACCGCCGGCATCACCGACGCGCTGCGCCCCGCCGTCCGGGCCGCCCATCTGCGCCTGCTCGACACCCGCGACGCCCTGCACGAGCAGGCCGGCCGCCGCGTCGACCGGCTGGTCGCCCAGGAACGCGACGGCGTCGCCGCCCGGCTGGGCCTGCGCCAGCCGGCGGGCGACGCCACCTCCGGGGCCGTGGCCCCGCACGACGGCGACGTGCTGCTGCGCCGCGTCGCCGGAGACGCCCGCACCGTCAGCCACGCCCTCGACGACGCCTGGCGGGCCGCCGACCGGCTCCGCTCCCGCCGCCGCGGGTCCGACCCCCGCCCGGTGCGCCGCCCGGTCGCCCGGGACGTCGTCGAGCACGACGGCGAACTGGTGCTGGCCCGCACCGCCATCGGCGCGCGCCCCGACCCGAGCCTGTCCCTGCGGATGGCCGCCGCCGCGGCCACCACCCGGCTGCCCATCGCCCGCGCCACCTGCGAGTGGCTGGCCGCCTACTGTCCGCCGCTGCCGTCGCCCTGGCCGCCGGCCGCCCGCGCCGCCCTCATCACCCTGCTCGGCGCGGGGCCCGGCCTCGTCCCCGCCTGGGAGACCTGCGACCGGTACGGGCTGATCGACGGCTGGCTGCCCGAGTGGACCCGGCTGCGCAGCCTGCCCCAGCACAACCCCGTGCACCGCTACACCCTCGACCGGCACCTGGTGCAGACCGCGTACGAGGCGAGCCGGCACACCCGCGACGTGGACCGGCCGGACCTGCTGCTGCTCGGCGCGTTCCTGCACGACATCGGCAAGGGCCTGGCCGGGGACCACAGCACCGTCGGCGCGCCGCTGGCCGAGGCCGTGGCGGCCCGGATCGGCCTGCCCGGGCCGGAGGCGGCGCTGATCGGCACGCTGGTCCGGCTGCACCTGCTCCTGCCCGACGTGGCCACCCGCCGCGACCTGTCCGACCCGGTGACCATCGCCCGGGTCGCCGAGGCCGTCGGCGACGGCACCACCCTGGACCTGCTGCACGCCCTGGTGCGCGCCGACGCGGCGGCCACCGGCCCGGCCGCCTGGTCGGACTGGAAGGGCCGCCTCGTCGCCGAACTCGTCGCCCGGGTCCGCACCGCGCTGGACACGGGAGTGCTGCCCGCCCCGCCCGCCCCCGACCCGGCGCTGCTCGACGGGCCGCTGCCGGTCGTACACCTGACGGGGGACCGGGTGGCGGTGGCCGCGGCCGACCGGCGCGGCCTGCTCGCGACGGTGGCCGGCTGCCTGGCCCTGCACCGGCTGGAGGTGCTCTCCGCCGACGCCTCCACCGTCGACGGCCGGGCCCTGGTGGAGTGCCGGGTGCAGCCTCGCTACGGTCTGCCGCCCGACCCGATCGCCCTCGGCGGCGACCTGCGCCGGGCGGTCGCCGGGGACGTCTCGGTCACCCAGCGGCTGCGCGGCCGGGCGCTCGCCGCGCGCGGCTCCGGCGCGGCCCCCCGGGTCGTGTGGCACCGGGACGCGGCCACCGACGCGGTGCTGCTGGAGCTGCGCGCCGCCGACGCGGCCGGCCTGCTCTACCGGGTGACCTGCGCCCTCGACGAGGCCGGCGCGCAGGTGCGCGCGGCCCGGATCTCGACCCTCGGCGGGGACGTGGTGGACGCGTTCTACCTGGTGGGCGGCTGGCCGGCGGACGACGAGCGGGCCCGCCTGGAGGCCGCGGTCCTCGCCGCCGTGTAAGGAGGGGCCCCCTGTTAACGCTTTCGGTATAGGAAGGGCCCCCTGTTAACCACCGCCGCCGGGAGCGCGGGTGCTGGGCGGGCCGGAGCGCGGGTGCGGCCGGCGGGCTACCCTAGCCATGGCCGGACACCTGCGCCCGGTCGCGTTGTGCCCGCCGAAACACTGACAAACGGGATGTTCGCGTGTTTGACACCTTGAGTGACCGCCTCTCCGGGATCTTCACCAAGCTCCGCGGCAAGGGCCGGCTCACGGACGCCGACATCGACGCCACGGCGCGCGAGATCCGCCTGGCGCTGCTGGAGGCCGACGTCGCCCTGCCGGTGGTCAAGGGCTTCATCGCGAACGTCAAGGAGCGGGCGCGCGGCTCGGAGGTCTCCCAGGCGCTCAACCCGGCCCAGCAGATCGTCAAGATCGTCAACGAGGAGCTGATCAACGTCCTCGGCGGCGAGGGGCGGCGGCTCCAGTTCGCCAAGCAGCCGCCGACGGTGATCATGCTCGCCGGCCTCCAGGGCTCCGGCAAGACCACCCTGGCCGGCAAGCTGGCCCGCTGGCTCAAGGCGCAGGGCCACCAGCCGCTGCTGGTCGCCGCCGACCTCCAGCGCCCCAACGCCGTCGGGCAGCTCCAGGTGCTCGGCGGCCGGGCCGGCGTCGAGGTGTACGCCCCGGAGCCCGGCAACGGCACCGGCGACCCCGTGCAGGTGGCCCGCGCCTCGATCGAGCACGCGAAGCGGGCCGCCCGGGACATCGTCATCGTCGACACCGCCGGCCGGCTCGGCATCGACGCCGAGATGATGCGGCAGGCCGCCGACATCCGTGACGCGGTCGACCCCGACGAGGTCATCTTCGTCATCGACGCGATGGTCGGTCAGGACGCCGTCCGCACCGCCGAGGCGTTCCGCGACGGCGTCGGCATCACCGGCGTGGTGCTGTCGAAGCTCGACGGCGACGCCCGGGGCGGCGCCGCGCTGTCGGTGCGCGAGGTGACCGGGCAGCCGATCCTGTTCGCCTCCACCGGCGAGAAGCTGGAGGACTTCGACGTCTTCCACCCCGACCGGATGGCCAGCCGGATCCTCGGCATGGGCGACGTCCTCACTCTGATCGAGCAGGCCGAGGCGGCCTTCGACTCCGATCAGAAGGAGAAGATGACCGCCAAGCTGATGGGCGGCGAGCAGTTCACGCTGGAGGACTTCCTCGACCAGCTCATCGCGGTGCGCCGGATGGGCCCGATCGCCAACGTGCTGGCCATGATGCCGGGCATGGGGCAGATGAAGGACCAGCTCGCCGAGCTGGACGACAAGCACTTCGACCGGGTCACCGCGATCATCCGGTCGATGACCCCGGCGGAGCGCACCAACCCGAAGATCATCAACGGCTCGCGCCGGGCCCGCATCGCCAACGGTTCGGGCGTCACCGTGATGGACGTCAACCAGCTGCTCAACCGCTTCGCCGACGCGCAGAAGATGATGAAGCAGATGGGCGGCATGATGGGCCTGCCCGGCGGCGGCCGGCGCAAGGCGACCAAGTCGCCGAAGAACAAGCGCAAGGGCACCAAGGGCGGCAACCGGCCGCGTACCGGGGCGGGCGCGGGGATGCCGGGCGGGTTCCCGGGCGGCATGCCGCAGCTCCCGCCGGGCCTGGACCCGGGCGACCTGGCCGGCGGCCAGGGACTGCCCCCGGGCTTCAAGCTTCCGAAGATCGACTTCAACAAGCTCGGCAAGGGCGACAACCGGCCCCGCTGACGCGTGTCGGTGACGGCGGGCGACGGCCTCGGCGCTTAGGGTGGTCGTCGCCCCCTGGGAGGAGATGTCATGACCGCAGCGCCCATCCTGCCCGAACGGCACGAGTGGACGGTCGACGACCTCGGCGACCTGCCGAAGGACCTTCCGTACGAACTGATCAACGGAAGGTTGATCGTGCCGTCGCCGACGCCGCTGCACCAGTTTGTCTGTGCTCGGGTGATGTTCGCCCTCGAACTGCACTGCCCGGACGACTTCTTCGTCAGCATGGACCAGTCCCTGTCGATCGACCGTCGCAACGAACCACGACCGGACGTGGTGGTCATCCGGGTCGAGAAGGCCAATCGTTCGCCAGTGCCGGTCCAGGACGCCCTGCTCGCCGTCGAGGTCATCTCTCCCGACTCCACCATCCGCGACCGGCACGAGAAGGTCCGCCTCTATGCCAATGCCGGAGTGGGGGCCTACTGGGTCATCGATCCGCTGCGCGAGAAGATCACCTTTACCGAGCTGCTCCTGAGTCCCAAGGGCGGCTACGAGCCCAGTGTGGAAACCGACGGACTGGTCACCATCGACCGGCCCTGGAAGGTGACGCTCGACCTTCCGGCGTGGTCGCAGCGCCGGCAGGAGGTCCTCGCGCGGACGAAGAAGTGATCGGGTAGGACTGTGCGCATGGCTCTGCATGTGCGCGGTGTGCTCCTGCCCGACGACGAGGTCCGGGACCTGTGGCTGGTCGGCGACCGGGTCACCTTCGACCCGGTGCCCGGCGCGGAGACGGTCGTCGACGGCGGTTTCGTGCTCCCCGGGCTGACCGACGCCCACTGCCACCTCGGCATCGCCCGGGGCGGCGCCCCGATCACCTCCCTCGACCAGGCCCGCGCGGCGGCCCACGTCGACGTCGACGCCGGGGTCCTCGCCATCCGGGACGCGGGCTCGCCGTACCCGTACCCCGAGCTCGACGACGACCCGGGGCTGCCGCGACTGGCCCGCGCGGGCCGGCACGTCGCCCCGCCGCGCCGCTACCTGCGCGACATCGGGGTCGAGGTCGACGCGCCGCAGGTGGCCGCCACCGTCGCCGCGCAGGCAGCCGCCGGCAACGGCTGGGTCAAGCTGGTCGGCGACTGGATCGACCGGGGCACCGGCGACCTCGCGCCGGCTTGGGACGCCGACACGATGACCGCCGCCGTCGCCGCCGCGCACGCCGCCGGGGCCCGGGCGGCGGTGCACACGTTCTCCGAAGCGGGCGTCGAGATCATGGTGCGGGCCGGGGTGGACTCCGTCGAGCACGGCACCGGGCTGAGCCTCGACCTCATCGACCTGATGGCCCGGCAGGGCACCGCCCTGGTCCCCACGATGATCAACATTCGGACCTTCGGCGGGATCGCCGAGCAGGCCCGCGCGAAGTTCCCCGGGTACGCCGACCACATGCTCGCCCTGCGCGACCGCTTCCCCGAGGTGGTCCGGTCGGCGTACGAGGCGGGGGTGCCGATCTACGTCGGCACGGACGCGGGCGGCGGCATCGACCACGGGCTGGCCGCCGAGGAGATGTTGCTGCTGCACTCCCAGGCCGGCATGCCGGCGGTGGACGTCCTCGCCGCCGCCTCCTGGCGGGCCCGGGAGTGGCTCGGCTTCCCCGGCCTGGTCGAGGGCGGCCTCGCCGACCTCACGGTCTACCCGACCGACCCCCGCCGCGACCTCAGCGTGGTGCGCACCCCGAGCCGCATCGTCCTGCGCGGCCGGGTGCTGCGCTGACCGCCGCCCCGCCCCGCCGCGGTGGTCAGGGCCGCGGTGGTCAGGGGAGCGGGGCGAAGAGGCGGGTGGCCAGCGTGGCGAGGGCGTCGGCGGTCTGCTCGACGGGGGAGCGGGGCAGCACGATGTGGCTGACCACCAGCCGGACGACGGTGTCGGCGGCGAACGCCAGCGCGGCCGGGTCGGCGACGGGCAGGTGGCCGGCGGCCCACTCCAGCAGCACGGCGGTCGACTCGGTGAGCACCAGCTCAGCGCGCGTCGTCAGGTAGGGCAGCAGCTCGTCCGACCCGCCCCGGGCGCTGGTCAGGATCGCCTTGATCAGCGGGTTGTCGGCCGCCGCCGCGAGGGTGTGCGCGATCGCCGCGTACGCCGCCGCCCGCAGGTCGTCGCCGTGCTCGTCGAGGCGGGCCCGCACGTCGGTGACGAACCGGTCCACCTCGCGCCGGGCCAGCGCCTCGGCCAGCCCCGCCTTGGTGCCGAACTCGTTGTAGACCGTCTGCCGGCTCACCCCGGCCGCCGCGGCGACCCCACCCATCCGCACGCCGTCCCAGCCCCCGGCGATCGTCTGCGCCCGGGCGGCGTCGACGATGCTGTCCCGCAGCCGCTGCCGGGCGGCGTCCCTCACTTCACCCATGGTGGTCGAAGTCTACGGCCGGCCTGAGTGGTGTCGTCGCCCGCGCGGCCGAGCGCGGCGGCCGCCACTACTGTCCGTGATGCTGGCCTGGCGGTGCAGGGCGTCCGTGCTCCCCTTTGCTCTGCACCCACCGGCGCAACACCTTGTCCCAACAGGGTGGATGCAGGAATGCGGCGGGCGGAGGTGCGTGAGGTCGCGTCGCGCTGCGTGAACCGTTGCATATATGGGTGCAGAGCAAAGGGGTTCGCTGGTCGGTGGTGCTGCCGGTGGGTGGGGTTGCGCCGCGTCACGGGCTACGAACGAGCCCTGCCGTGCGGGGTGACGATCCAGCCCCGGCGGGACGGCGCGGGGCGGGAGCGCGCCCGATGACGGCGTCGCGGGGCGGGGCGCATAGGATGTGCGGTCATGGCACGCGTGCTCACTCCCCGGGCGGAGGACTTTCCCCGCTGGTACCAGGACCTGATCGCCAAGGCGAAGCTGGCCGACAACGGCCCGGTCCGGGGGACCATGGTCATCCGACCGGCCGGCTACGCCATCTGGGAGCGGATGCAGGCCGAGATGGACGCCCGGATCAAGGCGGCCGGCGCGGAGAACGCGTACTTCCCGCTGTTCATCCCGGAGAGCTACCTCAAGCGCGAGGCCGAGCACGTCGAGGGCTTCTCGCCGGAGCTGGCGGTGGTCACCCACGGCGGCGGTAAGCAGCTCGCCGAGCCGGTGGTGGTGCGCCCCACCAGCGAGACGGTGATCGGCGAGTTCATGGCCAAGTGGATCGACTCCTACCGGGACCTGCCGCTGCTGCTCAACCAGTGGGCGAACGTGGTCCGCTGGGAGCTGCGCCCCCGGATCTTCCTGCGCACCAGCGAGTTCCTCTGGCAGGAGGGGCACACCGCCCACGCCACCCGTGAAGACGCCCGCGCGTACGCCCGCAAGATCCTGCACGAGGCGTACGAGGACCTGATGGTCAACGTGCTCGGCATCCCGGTCGTGGTGGGCCTCAAGACCGCTCGGGAGCGCTTCGCCGGGGCCACCGCCACGTACACGTGCGAGGGCATGATGGGCGACGGCAAGGCCCTCCAGCTCGGCACGAGCCACGAGCTGGGGCAGAACTTCGCCAGGGCGTTCGACATCTGCTACTCCTCGGCCGAGGGCGGCCGGGAGCACGCGTGGACGACGTCCTGGGGCACCTCCACCCGGATGCTCGGCGGCCTGATCATGGCCCACGGCGACGACAACGGCCTGCGGGTCCCGCCGAAGCTGGCGCCCGTGCAGGCGTACGTGATGATCGTCAAGGACGGCGAGGGCGTCGGCGAGGCGGCGGCCAAGCTGCGCGACGGCCTGCGCGACGCCGGGGTCCGGGTCGCGCTCGACGACCGCACGGACACCGCGTTCGGCCGCCGGGCCGTCGACGCCGAGCTGCGCGGCTATCCGGTACGCGTCGAGGTCGGCCCCCGCGACCTGGCCGCCGGCAACGCGGTCGTGGTCCGGCGCACGGACGGCTCGAAGTCCCCGACCCCGGTCGCCGACGTGGTCGGCGCGGTCCTGGCCGCCCTGGAGGCCGACCAGCGCGCCCTGCACGACCAGGCGCTGGCCCACCGCCAGTCCCGCACCGTGGAGGTGGCCACGCTCGCCGAGGCGATCGAGGCGGCCGCCACCGGCTGGGCCCGCGTGCCGTGGTCGGCGGTCGGCGTGGCCGGCGAGGCCGAGGCGAACGGTCAGGGCGTGACGGTGCGCTGCCTGCTGCGCGCCGACGGCTCCGTCCCGGACTCGGAGGACGAGCCGGAGCTGGTCGCGATCCTGGCCCGCGCCTACTGACCCACCGCTTCCGCCGAGGGGCGGCCGGCACCCGCCGGCCGCCCCTCGGCGTGTCTCCGGCCGGCGGGCCGGCGTCACCCGGGCGCGGCGGCGCGCGTTGGTCCGGTCGGGATGCCGACTCGTCGAGCGGGTCACGCGGCAACGGATCGGTCGCTATCATCGGGCACGCGAGTGGCGGTCGACGATGGACGGTCACCCCGGCACACGTTCGGTTGCCAGCTGCTCGACGAGGCGGGCGACGCACCGCCTCGTGCTCCGAGGCGCGCTGGTGATGGAGTTTGCCGATGAGCGGTAGGGGCGGGCCGGGGGCCCTGCGCCGGTGGCTTCCCCTGGCCACGCTCACCGGCGCGCTCTCCGGCCTGGCCGCCGCCGCGTTCGCCGAGCTGCTGCACCTCGGCAACGAGCTGCTGCTGCGCGGCATCGGCGGGCACGAGGTGCCGGGCCTGGCCGGCGAGGGCGGCCCGGCCGAGGCGGGCGGTTTCCCGACCCCGCTGCTCATCCCCCTGCTCGTCGCCGCCGGCGCGTTCGTCGCCACCGCCCTCGTCGTCTGGGTCGCGCCCGAGACCAGCGGGCACGGCACGGACGCGGCGATCCACGCCGCCCACCACGACCCGACCGGCATGCGGGCCCGGGTGCCGGCGGTCAAGATGCTCGCCTCCGCGGTGCTGATCGGCTCCGGCAGCTCGGGCGGCAGCGAGGGGCCCACCGCGCAGATCACCGCCGCCCTGGCGTCGGTCGTGGCCCGGCGGTCCCGGCTGACCTACGAGCAGGCCCGCATCACGGTGGCGATGGGCCTCGCGGCCGGCGTGGGCGCCATCTTCCGGTCCCCGCTGGGCGGGGCGCTGCTCGGGGCGGAGCTGCTCTACCGGGCCGACGTCGCGGCCGGCGTGGTCGTGCCGGCGCTGCTCGCCTCGGCAGTGTCCTTCCTGGTGTTCGGGCTGTTCCACGGCTTCGAGCCGATCTTCGGCACGGTCGCCGGCACGGGGTGGGACCATCCGGCCCAGTGGCTGGTCGTTCCGCTGCTGGGCCTGCTCGCCGGCCTGCTCGGCCGGCTCTACGCCTGGGCGTTCTACGCGACGGCGGGCTTCTTCTCCTCGGCCCGGATGCGGCGGCTGCCCCGCGTGCTGCGGCCCACCCTCGCGGGCCTGGTGGTCGGGGCGATCGGGCTGGCCGTGCCGGGCGTCCTGGGCACCGGCTACGGCACCGCCCAGCGCGCCTTCGACGCCGAGGCGATGCTGTCGACCTCCGTGTGGGTGCTGCTGGCGATCCCGCTCGTCAAGATCGTGTCCACCTCGCTGTCGGTCGGCTCCGGCGGCTCCGGCGGCATCTTCGGCCCGGGGCTGGTGATCGGCGCGACCGCCGGGGCGGCGGTGTGGCGGCTGCTGGAACCGCTCGGGCTCGCCCCCGGCTCCCCGGCCCCGTACGTGATCATCGGAATGGCGGCGTGCCTCGGCTCCATCGCCCACGCGCCGCTCGCGCTGGTCGTGATGGCGGCCGAGACCACCGGCAACCTGAGCCTGCTCTTCCCGGCCATGCTGGCCACCGGCATCGCCTGCCTGGTCGTCGGCGACCGGACCCTCTACCGCAGCCAGCTGCGGGACCGCTCGGAGGACCCACCGGCCCCCGGCAGCGCCCTTGGCGGGCCCGCCGTCGTCGGGCCGCGGGCGCCGGCCTCCGGGCCACCCGCCGGCCGGGCCCCGGCACCGTCCGGGCGACGCCCGCCGCGCCGCGCGGCCGGCCGGCCCCGCGACCGCCAACCCGCCGGGACGGCCCGCGTGCCGCGCCGCTGGACGGCCAGGCGCTACCCGCCGCCCGACCCCGCCGACCGGGCCGGCGAGCTGACCGGCCGCGAGGGTTGACCGGCCGCGAGGGCTGACCTGCCGGGCCGGACCGGCGCGCCCGGCTCAGGTCGGCGGCGGCTCCACGTCGCAGTCCAGCCGCGTGCGGGCCGCCGCCGCCTCCGCCTCGGGGTGGCCGACCCCCAGCGTCCGCTCGTAGCCCGCCATGGTCTCCCGCAGCAGCTCGCGGGCCCCCTCGTGGTCGTCGTCGGCCCGCCGGTCGTCGGCCAGGTTGGACGCGCAGGCCAGGGTGTACGGGTGCGTCGCGCCGCGCACCCGGCGCAGGCGCTCCAGCAGCTCCTCGCCGAGCCGCCGCGCCGCGCCCACCTCGCCCAGCGCCCGCAGGTCGCTGGCCAGGTTGGTGGCGCAGGCCAGGGTGTACGGGTGGTCCGGGGCGAGCACCTCCGCCAGCCCCGCCCGGGTGCGCTCGTCGAGCCGGCGGGCCTCCTCGGGCTCCCCGGTCAGCCGCAGGCAGATCGCCAGGTCCACCGCCGCGCACAGGGTGTACGGGTGCTCGTCCCCGGCGGTGGCGCGCAGCCGGTGCACGGCCTCCTCGGCGCGGGCCCGCGCCCCCGGCACCTCGCCCAGGCAGCGCAGGTCGTTGGCGAGGTTCGTGGCCGCCGCCAGCGTCTCGGCGTAGTCCGGCCCGAACCGGTGCCGGTGCCGCGCCAGGCAGCTGCTGGCCAGCCGGTACGCGTCGAGGTATTGTCCCGCCTTACGTCGGGTGACCGCGAGGTTCTTCATCGCCCGCAGCGAGTCCGGGTGGTCGGGGCCGAAGAACACCCCGTACCGCTGGTAGACGCCCTCCTGCATCTCCCACGCCCGCGCGTACTCGCCGCACTCGCGCAGGTCTCGCGCGACGTTGTTGGCGGAGAACAGGGTCGACCGGTTCTCCTCACCCGCGAACCGGATCCGGTAGCGGCGCAGCGCCTCCTGGTCCAGCTCCAGCGCCTGGGGGAACTCGCCCATCATCCGGTGCGACACCGCGAGGTTGTGCGCGGTGAGCAGCGCCCGCGGGTGGTCCGGGCCGAGCGCGCGCAGCGCCTGCCCGTGGGCCTGCCGATCCAGGTCGTACGCGCTCCGCCAGTCGCCGAGCCGGCGCAGGCTGGCCGCCAGGCCGTTCGCCGCGCCGAGCGTCTCCGGGTGCCCCTCGCCGAGCTCCGTGCGGGCGCGGGTCAGGTTCGCCTCGTCCAGCGCCCGGGCGGCCCGGTATTCACCCCGGCTGCGCAGCGCGTTGGCCAGCGTGACGCTCAGCGCCACCACGTCGGGGTGGCTGCGTTCGATCACCTCCACCCAGGCCGCCCGCGCCCGGCTGCCCAGGCGCTGGCAGGCGGTGTACTCGCCCCGGGAGAAGAGGTAGCGGCACAGGTTGATCACCAGGGCGCGTACGGCCGGGTCGTCCGCGGCGGCGGCCACGTCGGCGGCCTCGGCGTGCACCAGCAGGTCGGCGTACCGGGGGCGGTGGGCGATCTGGTCCGGCTCGCCCGGATCGGCGGCGGCGAGCAGCCGGCGGGCCGCCCGGGCGTACATCCGGCGCTCGGCCTCGGTGAGCTGCTCGCGGAGGAACTGCTGGAAGACCCGGTGCAGCTGCACCGTCTCCCGGCCGTCGCGCTCGCCGATGCGGGCCAGCCCGCAGGCGCTGATCTCCCGGAAGATGTCGCCCCGGGACATCACGTCCCCGATCTCCTCGTCGAGCGGGGCGGGCAGCTCGACGGCCGGCCGGCTGCCGCCCGGCGGGCCCAGCAGCAGGGTCAGCGGCACCGGCTCCGGGCCGAGGAACGCGCACAGCCGCAGCAGCTGGGCGGCCGACCGGCGGCGCTCCCGCAGCCGGTTCATCGGCAGCACCCAGGCCATCACCACCTGCCGCTCGTACGCCGCGACCCGGGCCTGGCTCAGCAGCGCCGTCATCCGCTGCTCGCTCTCGGCGAGGTAGTCGCGCACGGGCAGGTGCGAGGTCGACAGGTAGCCGGCGGTGGCGTCCAGGGCGAGCGGCAGGTCCCCGAAGCGGTCGGCCAGCTCGACCGCGTCCGGCTCGGTCAGCCGGGGCGCGCGCCGGCGCAGGAACTCGACGCTCTCGGCCCGCCGGTAGACGTCCAGCTCCAGCACGTCGGCGCTGGACCGCCAGCCCTCGTCCCGCGAGGTCACCAGCACGTGGCACCGCCCCCGGGGCGCGCGGCCGGTGGGCAGCAGCCGGGTCAGCTCCTGCGGGGTCGGCGCGTTGTCGAAGATCAGCAGCCAGTCGCGTACCGGCTCGCCGCGGCGCAACGCGTCCAGCACGGTGTCGGCGGTCACCCCGAGGTCGTCGCTGATCCGCAGGCCCAGCGAGGCGGCCAGCCCGGCGAGGTCGGCCCGCACGGTGGCGAGCTGCTCGCTGCGCACGTACCAGATCAGGTCGTAGCAGGCGGCGAAGCGGTAGGCGTACTCGATCACGAGCTGGGTCTTGCCGACCCCGGCCGTGCCCAGCACGGCGGTCGGCACCACCGACGTCACCCCCTCGGTGAGCCGGTCCCGCAGCTCCGTCAGGGGCTCCTCCCGCCCCGTGAAGTGCGGGTTGCGGGACGGGAAGGGCTGGCTCCAGTGCCGGGGCTGGTCGGGCGGCCAGGGTGTGCCGGAGGGCCGCTGCTGCTCCGGGGCGGCCAGCCCGAACAGGGCGAGGACCTCGCCCCGGGCGTCGGCCTCGTCCATCGTGCCGAGCACCGGGCACTGCGCCGGGGTGAGGAACGCCGGCCGGCGGGAGCCGACCGAGACCGGGCGGAACGCGTCGCCCCGCTCCGCCCGCAGCGCGGTCACCGCCTCCGCCCACCCGGGCGCCGGCCCGGTGCCCCCGCGCAGCAGCGCGTCGCTGAGCACCAGCAGCAGGCCGGCGTCGTCGCCCGTGGCGTCGCGCAGCAGCGCGGCGGGATCGTCGGTGGCCCGGGGCTCGATCCGCCGCGCGACGGCGTCGGCCCCGCCGCGTTCGAGCTGCTCGCAGAGCCACTCCGCCCACAGGCGGTCCGTGCCGACGTGCGCCACGACGATCCGTCGCCGGCCTTCGGCGGCGCTGCGCTGAGCGGTCATCGAGCCTCCCCCGTGCCGGCCGTCGGGCGCACCGCGGCCCGGTTGGCGCGGTCCGGAGCTCCGAGGATAGTTTCCGTCGTCCCCACCGCAGCGCCCGTCCGTCCTATCGGGAACCCGACAGCGGGCCGCTCGGGCGTCGCCCGGGGCCCGCCGGGTCGGTCCGGACGACGGGCGGCACCCGGCGCGGCCGCGCCCGCGACCCGCCGGGCCAGGTGGTCGATCAGCCGGTAGAGGTCCGGGCAGTAGACCGACGGGTTGTCGAAGCCCCGCCCGGCGCGGAACCGGTGCGGGTACAGGCCGCCGCCGCAGACCCGCTGCGCGGGGCAGACCCGGCACGCCGTGGGCAGCCTGGCCGCGCCGCGCTGGCCCGCCCGCACCGCCGGGTGCGCCAGGGCCGCGTCGAACCGGTCGGCGTGCACGGTCAGCCCGGTCGCGGCAGCGCCCGGATAGGCCGCCTTGAGCGTGTCGACCAGCTCGATCTCGCCGTCGGTCTCCACCACCACGTACGCCGCCGGGGAGAGCCCCACGGACTCGATCCGGCTCGCCCCGCCCAGCAGCAGCACCAGGATCTCCTCCAGCATCCGCACCCCGGTCTCCCGGCGCGGCGCGGCATACCAGCGCTCGAAGACCGCGATCAGCCAGTCGGCGTACGGCGTGCGGGCCGGATCGGCGGGTCGGCCCGGCGGCGGGGTCGACCAGGTGCCGTGGGGCAGGAGGAAGTCGACCGTCGGCGGGGCGAACTCCAGCAGCGACTCGTAGGCGCGTACCGGGTCGGTGGCCAGGTCCACGGTGGCCAGCAGACCGGCGAAGAGCGGCCGGTAACGCGGCCCCGTCAGCAGCTCCAGGGCCCGGACCGTCGCCGGGTGGCTGCTGTCGCCGTCCGGCCGGCGGCGGTGCCGGTCCGTCGCGGCCCGGTCGCCGTCGAGGCTCACCCCGACGCGGACGTCGTGCCGCCGGAACAGCTCCAGCATCCGCCGGTCCAGCAGGGTGCCGTTGGTCTGCACCACAAAGGAGAGCGTGATCCGTGGCCCGGCCAGCCGGCGCAGCTCCGTCACCAACTGCTCCAGCCGGTGCGCCCCGGCGAGCAGCGGCTCCCCGCCGTGCAGCACCACGCTGGCCGCGGTGAGCCCGTGCCCGCGCAGATGCTCGGCGATCCGCTCCCCGGTGCGCCGCACCACCGCGGTGCTCATCACCCGGGGCCGGCGGGCCCAGCTCTGGTCGGCCATCTCGTAGACGTAGCAGTAGTCGCAGGCCAGGTTGCACCGGCTGTGCACCTTCAGCACGAACTCCTGGAACGGCACCGGCGCGTCCTGCGGGCCGTCGGCCCTCACCGCCGGTGCTCGTCGGGCCCGGCGGTCGGGTCGCCCCGGCCCGCCGTGTGCGCGACCGTGGGCACCCCGCCGTTCTGGTTGTTGAACCGGGCGACGGCCAGGGCCCCGGCCGCCGCCTCGGCCCGGACCCGCCGGATCGCGTGTCGGAGCACGTCGGGACCGGTG
This sequence comes from Micromonospora sp. DH13, assembly GCF_020873825.1. Taxonomy (NCBI): domain Bacteria; kingdom Bacillati; phylum Actinomycetota; class Actinomycetes; order Micromonosporales; family Micromonosporaceae; genus Micromonospora; species Micromonospora sp. DH13. The sequence goes on along the minus strand of NZ_JAHWGR010000026.1, from coordinate 79,724 downwards.
CGTTCCAACTCGTCGAGGAGTTCGTCCGGCAGGATCGTCGGTGCGGGCCCGACTTCGGCTTCCCTCATGCGCTCGGCCATCCTTCCGCCAAGTGCCGCAGGCCGCGCTCCGACGGGCGACCAAGATATGAACTTCGATGCCAGAAGCCGAGGATATCTCCTGTGCGCCCGCCGAAGAGCCCGAGCGGGCCGGGCGCCCGGCCCCGCCGCCCCGGCCGGTGGGGTCAGTCGCTCCCGGCCAGCCGGTCCAGCAGCTCCCGGGTCGCCACCGCGTCCGGGTCGTCCTCGCCCCCGCCGCGGGCCTGCCCGGCGAGCACCTCCCGCAGCTCACGGCGGGCGCCGTCGAGGTCACCGAGCCCGACCAGCGCCCGCGCCGCCGCGTGCCGGGCGGCGAGGGTACGGCGGTGCTCCGGCCCGAGCCGCTGGGTCAGGACGTCGACCACCGCCCGCAGCTCGTCCCGCGCCTCGGTGAACCGGTCCGCGTCGATCAGCGCCCCGCCGAACGCGGCCCGCACCTCCACGGTCCGGTCGCCGTCGGGCCCGTGCCGGCGGCCGTACAGCTCGACCGCGCGCCGGTAGCACGCGACCGCCGCCGCGCGTTCGCGTAGCGCGACCAGCACCTCGGCCAGCAGCCGGACCCGGTCGGCCGAGCGGGGGTCGGCGGCGGGCGTCACGTCGACCGCGCGCACCAGGGCAAGACGCGCGGCGTCCAGGTCGGCGCGGGAGCCGAACCGCTCGGCCCGTGCCCGCAGCGCGTCACTCAGGTCGGTGAGCAGCCCCGCGATCCCCGGGCCGGTCGGCGGCGAGACCCGTACCGCCTCCTCGAACCGGGCGCACGCCTCCTGGATGTCGCCGGCGTCGCCCTCCGCGCCGTACCTCAGGCGGAGGGCGTCGCCCAGCGTGGCGAGGTGGTGGTGCCGGTCCGGGTGGGAGCCGGGCACCGCGTCGAGCAACCGGCGGGCGGCGTCGACCAGCTCGTCCAGGTCGGCGCCGCGGTGGTCCAGGGCGGCGCGGGGCCGCAGCACCCGGGTGAGGGTGGCCAGGCACTCGGCGTACGCCAGGTCGTCCCCGTCGCTGGCCGCCACGGCGGACCGCGCGGCCGCCAGCGCCGCGTCCAGCTCGGCCGGGTCGCCGGTCGCGGCGAACAGCTCGCTGTGCGTCTCGGCGAGGCCCCGCAGCACCCGGGCGTCGCCGTCGCGGCCGGCGGCCTCCGCGTAGAGCTGCGCCGCGCGGTGCAGGACGCCCGGCTCGCCGTCGGCGGCCCGGCGCAGCAGGTCGGCCAGGCGCACCTGGCGGCTGAGCCGCGCCGGGGTGTCCGCGGCGGCACCGGCCACCGCGTCGGCCCGGTGCAGCGCGGCCCGGTCGCCGGTCAGCACGAAGCGGCGCAGCAGCGCGTCGACCGCCCGCAGCCGCAGGTCGTCCCGGTCCGCGCCGGTGGCCGTCCCGGCCGCCGCGAGATAGAGCTGCACCGCCTCGTCGAGGTCGGCCGCCGCGCCGAGCCGGTCGGCCCGCACCACCAGCGCGCGGGCCAACCCGACGGCGGCCCGCGAGCCCCCCGCCCCGGGCCCGCCGGCGGCGACGACGCCGCGGAACAGGCCGACCGCCGCGGTCAGGTCGCCCGCCGTGCCGCGCTCGGCGAACAGTGCCAACCGGACCTCGGCGAGGTCGAGCACCAGCTCGGGGTCGCCCACCCCCCGGCCGCCGCGCACCACCTGCTCCAGGATGGACGCCGCCTCCAGCAGGTCGGCGGAGGCCCCGGTCAGCCGGAATCGGGCCCGTAACGCGCGGGCCAGCTCCGGCAGGTCCGCGTGGGCCGGGTCCCGGGCCGTCGCCCGCCGCAGCGACCCGATGGCCGCGTCCAGGCCGGCGAGGTCCCGCTCCTGCACGGGCGGGTCCTGCCCGGCCGCGCCGGACGCGGGCGGGACGGTCGGGGGCGTGCCGTTGACCTTGTGCGGAGGCTCCGGGGCTCCGTCCTCGACGAACGCGATCAGCTCCTGGTGCCGGCCGCCCAGCCGGGTCAGCACGGTGGCCGGGAGGCGGCCGATGGGCGCGCCGAGGGCCGCGTGGCCGGTCGTCCCCGGCGGCCCGCTCAGCGCCGCGGCGAACTCCCGCATGCTGATGCCCATCTGCCCGGCCAGGAACCGGGCGATCTCGTGCCGCAGCCGCACCAGGTCGGTGTGCAGCAGCAGCTCCCGGAGCATCGGCCGGACGCCGGAGTGGAAGTCGAACCGCAGGTCGCCCGCAGGGCCGGGCTGGCGGACGAGCAGCCCGCCGAGCAGCACCTCCGCCAGGTGCGCCGGGTGGGTCGGCGTCGCCGAGGCCTGCTGCACCAGGCGCATGACCGGCAGGGTGACCGGCAGCTCGGCGAGCTGGGTGGCGAGCCGGAGCGCCTCCGGGCTGGCGGTGGCCCGGAACCGGCGTAGCCGGTGGGCGGCCGCCTCCGGGCCTCCTCCGGCGGGCGGCTCGGCGGCGGCCGGCGGACCGGGCTGCGGCGGCAGGGTGATCACGGCGTCGATCGAACCCGCTCCCGTCCCGGTCAGCCGGGCCCACCCGGCCAGCCAGTCCGGCTGGATCTGCAGCACCGGCACCGGCACGATCCCGGTCAGGTCGCGGCCGGGCCGCCACTGCCGGGGCGTGAACCGGAGCTGCCGGTTCGTGGCACCGCCGTCCGTCGCCGTCAGCCGGCCCCGCACGGGGACCAGGCCGCTGCGCCGCCACATCCGTTGCGGCAGCGGTTGCAGGATGGCCACCGTCTCCCGCCGGGCCCAGTCCTGCAGGGTGCGGAACATCGAACCGTCGTGCCACTGCGGCCCGGCGCAGTCACTGACGACGAGGATCAGCCGGCGTCCCCTCGGGTCGAGCAGCTCCCGCATCGAGTGCCCGGGAACGCCCGGGCCGCCGGCCGCCCCCACCTCGAACCGCTGCCCCGGCCCGGACGGCAGCCGTACCCGCTCCACGCGCCGGAACGCCCCCAGCCGGGCCAGCACCGCCGCCAGGTCGTCGACCAGGGGGTGCCACACGGCCATCGACGCCCCGGCGTCCACGGCCAGGGTCAGGTCGAACCACGGTCGGCGCACCTGCCGCAGGACGGGCAGCCACAGGCCCTCCTCGACGATCCGCGTCGCGGTCGCCTCCTCGTCGACGACCACGGCGCGCGGGTCCGGCACCCGCCGCCGCAGCGGCCGCAGGCTGCGGGTCAGCGCGCGGGCGTCCAGGGCGGGCGGCTCGGGGGCGCGCACCGGCAGCCCCCCGCCGCCCCCGCGGCCCGCGCCCGCGCCGGGGGCCGCCGGGGCCGGCAGGTGCAGCTCGACCCAGCGCCGCGGGGTGGTCGCCCCGGGCCCCGGCGGCGGGTCGACCCCGCCCCCGCCCGGGTGGACGCGGGAGCCTGGCCCCGGCCCTGCCGTCGGGTCGGCCGCCTCCGTCGGGTCGGCCTCCCCGGGTGCGGCCGACCCCGGGGTGGAGCCCGACGGGGGATGCGCCGACGGTTCCCCCCGCGACGGCGACGCGCCGTCCCCGGGGAGGAACCGGGCCAGCCAGAGCGCCTCCGCGACCTCCCTCGGCAGGGCGTCGAGGCCGCCGCCGCGAAGCGCCTCCACCAGCCGGGCCGTGCGCATCAGGAATCAGGTCCCGCGTCGAGTTGCCGCAGCACCAGGTCCGCCAGCCGCTCCCGGTCGGGCGGCCCGCCGTCGGGCGCCTGGACGGTGAGGTAGATGGCGTTGAGGAGCTGGTCCGTGGCGAGGGTGCCGCGCTCGCGCCGGGCCAGGAAGAGCTCCACCAGCTCGGCGGTGTCCGCCGTCGGCTCGGTGCCGAAGTGGGCGGCCACGATGGCGCCGAGCTGCTCGGCGTCCGGCTGCCCCAGATCGAGCCGCAGGCACCGCCGGTGGAACGCGGGGGAGAACTCCCGCTCACCGTTGCTGGTCATCAGCACCAGCGGGAACGCGTTGCACCGCACCACGCCCCGGTGCACCCCGACCTGGTCGTCGCTGCCCTCGACCGGCAGCTCCACCCGGGGCTGGCTGGCGGCGATCCGTTGCAGCTCCGGGATCGGGTACTCGCCCTCCTCGAAGATGTTGAGCAGGTCGTTCGGCAGGTCGACGTCGCTCTTGTCGATCTCGTCGATCAGCAGCACCCTCGGGTGCTCGTACGGCAGCAGGGCCGTGCCCAGCGGCCCCAGCCGCAGGTAGCGGCCGATCTGCAGGTCGCCCGTCGTGCCGAGCTGGTGGTGCAGGCTGGCCTCCTGGAGCCGGCCGATCGCGTCGTAGCTGTAGAGCCCCTCGGCCAGGGTGGACCGGCTGGTGACCGGCCACCGCAGCACCGGGCCCAGGGCCAGCTCGTGCGCCACCGCGTACGCGAGGGTCGACTTGCCCACGCCGGGCTTGCCCGTGATCAACAACGGTCGGCGCAGATAGAGCGCGGCGTTGATCAGCTCCAGCTCGTCCGGGCGGGGCCGGTAGCTCACCGCCCGGTGCTGCTCGCCGAGCCGTCGCCCGACGCCACCGTCCAGGCTCGACGGCGGCGGCACCAGGGGGGTGCCGTCGAACACCCGCCAGGGCGGGGGAGGCGGGAGCCGGAGTATCCCGGAGTGGGGCCGACCCGTGCCCCGGTAGATCCACCAGTCCTGCACGTCTCTTCCCTCCTGTCGGCCGGCCCGCGCCGGTCTCACCACTGCGCGTCGAGCGTCGAGGTGTCCCGGAAACGCCGGAACGGGTTGTCCCAGAGCAGGACCAGCCGGTGCCCGCAGTGGTTCTCGTCGCGTGCCTCCACCGCCGCGGCCCGCAGCTGCCGCACGTCCAGGGGCAGCGCCCCGATCGGCCGGTGCCGCAGCCGGGGCTCCAGGTCCGCGAGGAACGCCTCGCCCCGGCAGGCGCCCGCGCCGCCCGGGCCGCCGTGCCGCTCGCAGCCGACCCGGCTCCACAGCGCCACCGGCGTCCCGGCCCGCAACGCGACCTCCAGCAGGGTGCGCCGGGCCCGGTCCGTGGTCGGGCCGGGCAGCAGCACGCCCGCCGGGTTGGTGCGGGTGAGGTGGGCGTAGAACCAGGTCGGCCCGACGTCGACCCCGCAGCCGACGGTGGCGAACGACATGCCGTCCCCGTCCGCCGACAGCGCGTCCCAGTGCTCCTCGGCCTCCGGCCGGGAGCCCGACTCCTCGTCGTCGGCGAGCCGCACCAGCACGGGCCGGACCAACCCGAGCGGGACGGGGTCGTGGTCGAGGATCCACTCGTCGACCGGCAGGTCCAGCAGTTCCGGCGGCAGGGTCAGCTCGACCATCACCCGGCGGCCCCAGCCGAGGTGGCCCAGCCCGAGGCGCAGCAGCCGCCGCAGCGCCGCCTCCAGCTCCGGCACGGGGATCGGCTCGTCCTGCTGGTCGAGGCAGCGGACGTCGTCGCGGCTGCGGTAGACCGACATCGACAGCAGGTACCGCTGCTGGTCGTGGCCCGCCGGGGTGACCTCCAGCAGCACGGACGACAGCTCCGCCGGCGTCGGCGTCCACGCGGTGGTGTGCCTCGCGAGCTGCGCCCGCTGGCCGAGGCGCATGGCCAGGTCGTCGATCCAGGCCCGGAGCACGGCCCGCTCGGCGTCCCGGCAGCGGGGGATCAGCTCGGTGGCGAGGACCAGCAGCGGGTGCAGCTCCCCGCGCCGGGCCCGCGTCACGTCGTCAAGGGCGCCGATGACGTCGCGCCGGTCCAGCAGCGGCTGCGCCGGCGTCGGCGCGGCGGGCCCGCCGCACGCCCGCTCGTAGAGCTGGTACGCGTCCTCGGCCGGCGGCAGCAGGGCCAGCAGCCCCCGCAGCCGCGCCTCCTCGGCGGCGCGCAGCACCGGCAGCCGGGCCGCCGGGTTGAGCAGCTCCGCGACCTCGGGCCGGACCGTCTCGGTGCGCCGCTCCCGCAGCCGGTCGATGGCGTACGCCCAACTGCCGTCGGCCCCGTGGTGCCGATCGTGCCCGCGCCACAGCTCGCGCAGCAGGGCGATGGGCAGCCCGCGCAGCTCGACCAGGGGGATGGCCAGCCCGCCGTACGCGTCACCCGGCCGGTGGGGGGTCTGCACCATCGCGCACACCTCACCGGTGGTGAGGTCCAGCACCGGGCTGCCGGGGCTGCCCTTGGCGAGTTCGTCGCCGCGCAACCGCAGCGCGGTGGCCCCCCGGACGCCCTGCGGGCCCGCCGACCGGGGCCAGGCGGGGGTGGCCTCCGCCATGGCGTGCTCCCCGGCGAAGCCCACGGTGTGCAGCGGCGTGCCCTCCGGCGGCGGCTGCTCGCCGAGCCAGACGCACGGGTGCCCGGCGGGCGCGTCGGCGACCCGCAGCACGGCGAGGTCGGGCGGGGACCAGACCGGCTGGCCGCCGGGTGAGGACGGGGCGGCGTGCACCACCTGCGCGGTCAGCGCCCGCCCGTCCCAGCGCACCGGCAGCACGTCACCCTGCCGGCCGCCCACCACGTGTGCGCAGGTCAGGGCGAAGCCGGGGGCGACGAAGAAGGCGGTGCCGCCGGGGACGTCCGCGCCGGGAAGCACCTCGAGCACGGTGGAGCGCAGGGCCCGGCCGAGATCGTCGAAGCCGTCGGTGACCAGTGGAGCTCCCATGGTGTCGCCCCTCAGTCGTGCGCCCCGGCGGACACGGGGCGGACGGCCCCGCCCCCGCGCCGGCCCGGCTGCGGGACCCGCACGTCCTCCGACACAGGCCCGTCCTTCCCTCGACGACGCGCGTCCATCACACGGTAGCGATTCAGCGACGGGGATCGACAGCCCGCAACGGCCGATCGGGTGTCGGAACATGGGCTCCCGGGCCGCCGTCCGCCCGCCGCCTGTCGCCCGCCGCCCGCCGCCCGTCGTCCGCCTCCGCCGCCGGTGCCGCCGCGGGCCGGGAGCGTCGCCCGATAGGGTCGGTGCCATGAGGTTCGCGCCCGGCCGGTTGATCGTGCACCGCAACGTCCGGCGCGGCCGGATCGGCTGGGCCCGGACGGGGCGGGTGGTCAGCGACGACGAGCGCGGCCTGCTGGTCTACGTCGCCCGCGATTCGCCGGTGGCCAACGAGGTGACCGCGGCGGGGCTCGGCCTGCGGGCGGTGCCGTTCACCGAGTGGGCCACCTCGTCGTACCGGCTGGCCCGCGGGCGGTGGAACGGGCCGGCGCTGCTGAAGTTCCTGCCCGTGGGCGAGGCGCACTCCGTCTGGTGGTTCTCCGACGCCGCCGGCCGGTTCAGCCACTGGTACGTCAACCTGGAGGAGCCCGGCGTGCGCTGGGACGACGGTGACCTGGCCGGGGTGGACATGGTCGACCAGGACCTCGACGTGGTGATCCGGCCCGACCGCACCTGGGAGTGGAAGGACGAGGAGGAGTTCGCCGAGCGGCTGGCCTTCCCCGCCGACTACTGGGTGGCCGACGAGGCCGCGGTCCGGGCCGAGGGGAAGCGGGTGATCGCCCGCGCCGAGGCCGGTGAGTTCCCGTTCGACGGCACCTGGTGCGACTTCGTCCCGCCGTCCGGGTGGGACGTGCCCGGGGCGCTGCCGCCCGGCTGGGACCGCCCGCCCGCCCGCTGACACGAATCACCCAAACGGCGCGAAGTGCTCTTTTCGGCGCCGTCGGGCGGCGGCCCGGCCGGCCGATGTGAGGAATCCCGGCCCGATCTGGCAGAATGGGTCGCTGGTATCCGGCGCGCGTCCGGCGCCCTCTACCCCGGGCGCGTCGCCAGTCCACCGAGCAGTCTCCGGCCCAACCCCACTGTGCCGGTCGACACTCACCCGTGCACCGCCCGGACCGGGCCGGTGAGATCGCAACAGGAGCGAAACAACTGTGGCCGTAAAGATCCGGCTCCTGCGGATGGGCAAGATCCGCAACCCGCAGTACCGCATCGTCGTCGCCGACTCGCGCTCCAAGCGTGACGGTCGCGCGATCGAGTTCGTCGGTGTGTACCAGCCGAAGGAGGACCCTTCGGTGATCGAGGTCAAGTCGGAGCGGGTCCAGTACTGGCTGTCCGTCGGCGCGCAGCCGAGCGACGCCGTGCAGCGCCTGCTGGAGCTGACCGGTGACTGGCAGAAGTTCAAGGGCCTGCCGGCCCCGCCGCCGCTGAAGGTCGCCGCCGAGCGCGCCGACCGCAAGGCGGCGTACGAGGCCGAGGCGAAGGCCGCCGCCGGCCTGGCCGACGCCCCGGCGAAGCCGGCCAAGAAGGCCGCCAAGGCCGAGGCCCCGGCCGCCGAGCAGGCGCCGAAGGCCGAGGAGCAGCCCGCCGCGGACGCGGCCGGCGAGCAGGCCTGACATGGCACTGCGTCCGGCGCTTGAGCACCTGGTCAAGGGCATCGTCGACCACCCGGACGACGTCCGGGTCCGGCTGGTCGACAACCGTCGGGGCAAGCGGCTGGAAGTCCGCGTGCACCCGGAGGACCTCGGCACGGTGATCGGGCGGTCCGGCCGGACCGCCAAGGCGCTGCGCCAGGTGATCGGCTCCATCGGTGGGCGCGGCGTGCGCGTCGACATCGTCGACTCGTACTGATGCGGCTCATCGTCGGCCGGATCGGCAAGCCGCACGGCATCCGCGGTGAGGTCACCGTCGAGGTGCGCACCGACGAGCCCGAGGCACGCTTCGCGCCCGGTTCGGTACTCGCTACCGAGCCGGGCGCGGCGCCGCCGGCCAACCCCGCTCCCGGCCCCGGCGTGCCGTTCCGGGTCCCGGCCGCGCTGACCGTGGAGTCCGCCCGCTGGCACCAGGGGCGGATGCTGGTCGCCTTCGAGGGCATCGGAGAGCGCGACGTCGCCGAGGCGCTGCGCGGCACCCTGCTGGGGGTGGACAGCGCCGACGTCGCCCCGCCGGAGGACCCGGAGGAGTTCCACGACCACCAGCTCGTCGGGCTGGCGGCGGTCACCCCGGCCGGCGAACACCTCGGCGAGGTGGTCAAGATCGACCATGCGCCCGCGTCCGACCTGCTGGTGCTGCGCCGCCCCGAGGGGCGCACGGCGCTGATCCCGTTCGTCAGGGCGATCGTGCCCGAGGTCGACCTCGCCGGCGGTCGCGTCGTCGTCGACCCGCCCGGCGGCCTGCTCGACCTCTAGGCCCCTGGAGCACCCGCGCATGCGCGTCGACGTCGTGTCGATCTTCCCCGAGTACCTCGCCCCGCTCGACCTGTCGCTGATCGGCAGGGCCCGGGCCGCCGGGACGCTGCGGCTGGCCGTACACGACCTGCGGAGCTGGACCCACGACGTGCACCGCACGGTCGACGACACCCCCTACGGGGGTGGGCCCGGCATGGTGATGCGGCCCGAGCCGTGGGGCGAGGCGCTCGACGCCCTCGCCCCGGCCGAGCTGGCCCCGGACGGCGTCACCCTGCCCCGGCTGCTGGTGCCGTCGCCGGCCGGTGAGCCGTTCACCCAGGCCATGGCGCACGAGCTGGCCGCCGAGTCGCACCTGCTCTTCGCCTGCGGCCGGTACGAGGGCATCGACCAGCGGGTGCTCGACCACGCCGCGACCCGGATGCGGGTCACCGAGGTCTCCCTCGGTGACTACGTGCTCTTCGGCGGCGAGGTGGCCGTGCTGGTGATCCTGGAGGCCGTGACCCGGCTGCTGCCCGGGGTGCTCGGCAACGCCGGCTCGCTGGACGAGGAGTCGCACGCCCACGGGCTGCTGGAGGCGCCGATGTACACCAAGCCGGCGACCTGGCGCGGGCACGAGGTTCCGGAGGTGCTGCGCTCCGGCGACCACGGCCGGATCGCCCGCTGGCGGCGCGACGAGGCGCTGACCCGTACCGCCGCCCGCCGGCCCGACCTGCTCGCCGCGCTCGACCCGGCCAGCCTGGACAAACGGGACCGGGCGGCCCTGGACCGGGCCGGATTTCCGCTGCCGGCGGGGGATGTGGCAAAGTAGGGAGGTTGCCGTGACCGCCCGCGCCGCGGGCGGCTGCGAGGATCCTCGACCGGGGCCGTCCGCGGTCGCCACCCGGGGATCAGAATCACCCATTCGCGCACCGACTGACGGTGCGCCGTGAGCCTCACGAGGACGCAGCGATGAACATCCTGGACGCCCTTGACGCCCAGTCGAAGCGGGTCGACATCCCCCAGTTCCGCGCCGGTGACACCGTCAAGGTGCACGCGCGGGTCGTCGAGGGCAGCCGGTCCCGGGTCCAGATCTTCCAGGGCGTCGTCATCCGCCGCCAGGGTGACGGCCTGCGCGAGACCTTCTCGGTCCGCAAGATGAGCTTCGGCGTGGGTGTCGAGCGGACCTACCCGGTGAACAGCCCGGCGATCGACCGGATCGAGATCGTGACCCGTGGCGCCGTGCGCCGCGCCAAGCTCTACTACCTGCGCGAGCTGCGGGGCAAGAAGGCCAAGATCAAGGAGCGCCGCGAGAAGCAGCCGAGCTGACTTCCCGCTCGCCACGCCGCCTGAGCTGCGCGGATGTCGTACGGGCCCGGCCCGGTTACGCTGGTCGCACGGGCGCAGGCGGGCATCGATGCGTCGCGGCGTGAGCCGCGGTCGCGGATCGTCCCACTACCGCCCGTGGGGCCTCGTCGAGGCTCCCGGGCGGTAGTGGCGTTTCTGCGAACCGGGGAGTGGCATGGTGCGCACGCTTGACGAGGGCGACGCGGTCGATCCGTGGCGTCGGCGGGAAAGACGTTCCCGCCGGCAGATGCCGCTGTGGCAGGAGCTGCCGCTGCTGCTGATCGTCGCCTTCTGCCTGGCGGTGTTGATCCGCACGTTCCTGCTCCAGGCGTTCTTCATCCCCTCCGGCTCCATGGAGGACACGCTGCTCATCAACGACCGGGTGCTGGTCAACAAGGTCGTCTACGACGTCCGCGACCCGCAGCGCGGCGAGGTGGTGGTCTTCCGGGGCACCGACAAGTGGGTCGCCCAGGAGGTCCAGGAGCCCGAGCCCGGGATCGTCGGCAAGTTCGGCCGCACCGTCGGCGACCTGGTCGGGGTGAGCCGCCCCGGCGAGAAGGACTTCATCAAGCGGGTGATCGGCCTGCCCGGGGACCGGGTGCGCTGCTGCGACGCCCAGGGCCGGGTCACCGTCAACGACATCCCGCTCGACGAGCCGTACGTGGTCCGCGACTCGCCGCTGGACCTGCCGCCCAACCCCGGCGAGTGCCGGTCGCGGCGCTTCGACGAGGTGGTCGTACCGCCCGGCCAGATCTTCGTCATGGGCGACCACCGGCTCGTCTCCCAGGACGCCCGCTGCCAGGGCCCGGTCCCGATCGACAACGTCGTCGGCCGGGCGTTCGCGGTGGTCTGGCCGTCGTCGCGGTGGGCGTCGCTGCCGGTGCCGGAGACCTTCGCGACGGTCACCGGGCCCACCCCGGCGGCCGGGCAGCCCCTGGCCCCGGTGCGGCCCAGCGGCACGGGTGGTGTGCTGCTGCTCGTCCCGGTGTCGGCTGCGCTGTCCGTTCTCGCGCGTTCCGGTCGGCCGGTGCGCTCGCGGCGACGTAGGCTCCACCCGTGATTGACGAGCAGACCGACAAGAAGAGCGGCTCCTTCTGGAAAGAGCTGCCCATCCTCCTGGGCGTGGCGATCCTGGTAGCGGTGCTGGTGCGGGCCTTCGTGCTCCAGACCTTCTACATCCCGTCGCCGTCCATGGAGAACACCCTCCAGATCAACGATCGGGTGCTGGTCAACAAGCTGGTCTACGACTTCCGGTCACCGCACCGGGGCGAGGTCGTGGTGTTCAAGGCACCGACCGAGTGGAGCGGCAACCCCGACGGCGAGGACTTCATCAAGCGGGTGATCGGCGTCGGCGGCGACCACGTGGTCTGCTGCGACCCGCAGGAGCGGATCATGATCAACGGCAAGCCGATCGACGAGCCGTACATCTACTCCGCCAACGGCCAGCAGGACAAGGCGGCCGACCAGGAGTTCGACATCACCGTGCCGCAGGGGCGGCTGTGGGTGATGGGCGACCACCGCTCGGCGTCCGGCGACTCGCTGGAGCACTGGCAGCAGTCGGGCCAGAACATCGACAGCGCCACCATCCCCGAGGACCAGGTGGTCGGGCGGGCGTTCACCGTCTTCTGGCCGGTCGACCGGGCCACGTGGCTCACCGTGCCGAAGTCGTTCGACGACGTGCCGAACCCCTGACCCGCCCGCGCGACCCCAGCGGCTCCCGGGTGGGCGTGGGCGTCGGGAGCCGCGTCTGGCAGGCTGGGACGGTGACGGTCTACACCCCCCGACGCGCGGCGCGCGTGCTGCTCGTCGACGCCGCCGGCCGGGTGCTGCTCCTCGCCGGGCACGACCCGGCGCGGCCCGACCACCGATACTGGCTGACCCCCGGCGGCGGGCTGGAGCCGGGCGAGTCCCCGGCGGCCGCCGCCGCCCGGGAGCTGGCCGAGGAGACGGGCCTGCGGCTGACCCCGGCAGAGCTGGGCGAGCCCGTGGCGCAGGAGCGGATCCGGTTCCCGTTCGGCGCCGCCCACTACGAGCAGGAGCAGCAGTTCTTCCTGGCCCGGGTCCCCGGGTGGGAGGTCGACACGGCGGGCTTCGACGCCGTCGAGCGGGCCAGCATCACCGGGCACCGCTGGTGGCCGCTCGACGAGCTGGCGGCCACGACCGAGCGCTACTACCCGGCCGACCTGCCGGCGCTGCTGCGCCGGGCGCTCGCCGCGCGCCCCGAGGCGTCCGGCCCGCCGGCCCCGGCCGACGCGCCCGCCGGGTCCGCCGGCGTCGGGTCCACCACCGGGGGTACGCCGTGCTGACCCCACCGCGCACCGTCGTACGCCGCGAGGCCGGGCTGTACGCGCTGGAGCGCGCCCTGCAACGCCGGGGCTTCCGGCACGTGGCCGGCGCCGACGAGGCCGGGCGGGGCGCCTGCGCGGGCCCGCTCGTCGCCGCGGCGGCGGTGCTGCCCGAGGGGCGACGCGGCGAGATCGACGGGCTGGCCGACTCGAAGCTGCTCACCCCGGCCAGCCGGGAGCGCGTCTACGAACAGGTGGTCGCCCGCGCCCTCGCGTACGCGGTGGTGGTGATCCCGGCCGACGAGGTCGACGCCCGTGGCCTGCACGTGTGCAACCTCGCCGCGATGCGCCGGGCCCTCGCTTCGCTGGCCACCCGCCCCGACTACGTGCTGACCGACGGCTTCGGCGTCGACGGCCTGGACGTGCCGGGGCTGGCGGTGTGGAAGGGCGACCGGGTGGCGGCCTGCGTCGCGGCGGCCAGCGTGCTCGCCAAGGTCACCCGGGACCGGATGATGGTCGAGCTGGACGCGGCGTTCCCCGGCTACGGCTTCGCCGAGCACAAGGGCTACATCACCGCGGAGCACACGGCGGCCCTGCGGGAGCGCGGCCCGTGCCGGGAGCACAGGTTCTCGTACGTCAATGTGGCCGCCGTTTCCGGCCTGGACGGGCGGCCACCCAGATCCCGCCGACCGGTGGGTGCGCGGCCGGTCGAGCCGATGGAGCGTTTCGAGGCGTCAAGGGGTACCGTCGGCGTGGCGTTGGGCGAGCAGCCCCGACCTCCCGCGCCGGTGGGGGAGGATGTGGTCATGGAAGGCGGAGTGCGATGAGCGCGGAAGATCTCGAGAAGTACGAGACCGAGATGGAGCTCCAGCTCTACCGGGAATACCGCGACATCGTCCGTCAGTTCTCGTACGTGGTGGAGACGGAGCGCCGCTTCTACCTGGCCAACCAGGTGGACCTGCACGTGCGCAACTCCGACGGCGAGGTCTACTTCGAGGTCGAGATGCACGACGCCTGGGTGTGGGACATGTACCGTCCGGCCCGGTTCGTCAAGAATGTCCGGGTGATGACGTTCAAGGACGTCAACGTCGAGGAGCTGGAGAAGCCCGACATTTCCCTGCCGGCCGACTCCGGCTTCGGCGGCTGACGGCCCGGCCCGCACCGGCACCGCACCGCACCGCCCGGCACCCGGGCTCGCCCAGCACGTGTCCTCCCGGCTGCGCCAGCCCCGCGAAGCGCCACCGCCGCCCCGCCCACCGCCCGCCGGATCCAGCCCTCACGTCGCCCGCCGACGGTGGTCACCTCCACCGGCGCCGTGTGGAGGCGTTCCGCGCCCACCGGCGCATAGCAGATCATCGGGCCGGGCGGGGGTTGTCCACAACGACGCCGGTCGTCCACAGGCGAGCCGCGGGCGGTGGCGGGCACCCCGGGATTCCGGCACGCTGCCTGGCATGTGGACGAGGCACGCGCCGGGCGAACCCGGCCTGGGCAGGAGCACCGGCGCGGGTGGCCCTGGCACGGGCGGTGGCTCGCCGGGCCTGAGCCGGTCACGTTCGGCTGCGGCGGCCGGGACCGTCCTGTGCGGGTTCCTCCTCGCCGCCACCTCCGGCTTCACGTCGGTCGCTTCCGCCACCTCCGGCTTCGGCCCGGTCGCTCCCGGCCCGGTCGCTCCCGGCTCGGCTGTTCCCGGCCCGGTCGGTCCCGGCCCGGTCGGTTCCGACTCCGGTTCCGGATCACCTGCCTTCCGGTGGCCGCTCGACGGGGCGCCGCGCCTCACCCGCCGCTTCGAGCCGCCGCCGCAGCCATGGCTGCCCGGGCACCGGGGTGTCGACCTGAGCGCCGAGCCGGGGGCCGTGGTCCGCGCCGCCGGGACCGGGGTGGTGCTCTTCGCCGGGCAGGTCGCCGGGCGTCCCGTGATCACCATCGGGCACAGCGCCGGGCTGCGGACCACCTACGAGCCGGTGGCACCCGGCGTCCGGGCCGGTGACCCGGTGGCGGCGGGGGCGCCGCTGGGCCGGCTGCAACCCGGGCACGTGGGCTGCCCGGACCGGGCCTGCCTGCACTGGGGCCTGCGCCGGGGCGAGGAATACCTGGACCCGACGGCCCTGCTCGGCCTCGGCCCCGTCCGGCTGCTGCCGCTCTGACCGTCGCCCCGGCCCGGGCCGCTCGGCTGCCCCGGGCGCGCTCACCCGGTCGGCGAGTCGACGCCACGCGCCTGCGGGTGGCGTCTCACCGCTGCACATGGTGGCATCCCGGCCCCACGATGCCCCCCATGTCGCCGGCCTGGCGGGGCAGGGGCCAGCACGTGCCGGTCGTCAGCGCTGGGCGAGCAGCGCCGGCAGCCGGGCGGCGAGGCGTTCGTACTCGTGCGGCGCGTTGTAGACCTGGCCGCACACCCGCAGCCAGCCGCGACCGTCCCAGGACATCACCGCCACCTCGGCCGACAGCTCCTCGGCGATCCGCTCGCGCAGCGCGCGGGCGGCCTCGATCGTGGTGGCCAGCCCGGCCGGCAGCGGGACGATCCGCATGGCCACCGTCGGCCCGCCGGGCTCCGGCAGGTCGGCCGGCGCCACCCCCAGCGCGTCCCCCAGCACCCGCTGCCCGTACGCGGCCAGCGCGGCGTTGTGCGCGCGTACCCGCTCGACGCCGAGGCTGCGCAGGGTCCAGACGCCGGCCGGCGCGGCGAGCCACGACGTGTAGTCCAGGGTCGCCTGCCACTCGACGTTGCCCGGGAAGCCGGCATCCTGCTCCCAGGAGACCACCAGCGGCTCCATCCGGTCCCGCCACGGCGGCGCCACCACCAGCGCGGCGGTGCCGCGCGGGGCGTACCCCCACTTGTGCAGGTTGCCCACCCAGAAGTCCGCGCCGATGCTCGCCACGGGGGTCGCCAGCATGCCCGGCGCGTGGGCGGCGTCGACGAGCACCGGCACCCCGTGGGTGCGGGCCGCCGCGACGATCGCCGCGACCGGGAACAGGCGGGCGGTGGCGGAGGTGAGCTGGTCGACGACGAGCAGCTTGGTGCGGCCGGGGCGCAGCCCGGCGCGGACGATCTCGACGACCTGCTCGTCGGTCGCGGTCAACGGCACCGGCAGGGTCCGCCGGGTCGCCCCGGTGCGCCGGCACTCGCGGTCGACGGAGAAGCCGACCGCGCCGTAGCCGTGGTCGGTGGTGAGCACCTCGTCGCCGGGGCGCAGGCCCAGCGACTGCAGCACCACGGCGACGCCGGTGGTGGCGTTGCCGACCAGGGCGGTGCCGTCCGGGTCGGCGCCGAGGAAGGCGGCCAGGTGCCGGCGGGTGTGGGTGATCCGGTCCACCAGGCTGAGCCCGAAGAAGCGCAGCGGGTTCGCCTCCATCTCGTCGCGCAGCCGCTGCTGGACGCGCTGCACGTTGACCGGCACCGCGCCGAACGAGCCGTGGTTGAGGTGGCTCACCGCCGGGTCCAGCGAGAAGAGCAGCCGGGCGCCGGGGATGGGTTCGGGCGGCTGCGGCGCGCTCATCGCATGATCGTAGCCCGGCACGGTGGGCCGCGCCCTGCGACGAGGACCGGACCGCCGCGGGGTCGGCCCCCGTCGGCCGGGGTGGGGACCGTCCGGCTCAGGCGCGCGGGTGGGCCTGCCGGTACGCGGCCCGCAGCCGCTCGACCGACACGTGGGTGTAGATCTGCGTGCTGCCCAGCGACGAGTGCCCCAGCAGCTCCTGCACCGCCCGCAGGTCCGCGCCGCCCTCCAGCAGGTGGGTGGCGGCCGAGTGGCGCAGGCCGTGCGGGGTGGTCCGGGGCAGGCCGGCGGCCTCGGCGTACCCGGCGACGACCCGCCGCGCCGTCGTCGGGTGCAGCCGCCCACCCCGCGCCCCCAGCAGCAGCGCGTCCCCGGAACCCGGGCCGGCCAGCGCGGGCCGCCCGGCCCGCAGCCACTCGTCGAGGGCGCGTTGCGCCGGCGCCCCGTACGGCACGGACCGCTCCCGGGAGCCCTTGCCGAGCACCCGCACCACGCGGCGGCCGTGGTCCACGTCGGCGGTGTCCAGGCCGCACGCCTCGCTGATCCGTACGCCGGTGGCGTAGAGCAGTTCGAGCAGGACCCGGTCGCGCAGCAGCACCCCGCGCGCCACCGCCGCCTCCCGCTCCCCGCCGCCGGCCGGGTGGACGTCGGCGGAACCGGGCCCCTGCGGGGGCACTCCGCCTCCCGGGTCCCCGGGGCCGGCCGGTGCCCGCATCAGGGCGGCCGCCTGGTCGGCGCGGAGCACGGTCGGCAGCTCCCGGTGGGCACGGGGGCTTGCCAGCGGCGCGGCCACGTCGGTCGGCATCAGCCCGGCGCGGTGGGCCCACGCGCTGAAGGCGCGCGCCGCGGCGGCCCGGCGCGCCATCGTGGTGCGGGCCGCCCCGGTCGTGCGCTGCTTCGCCAGCCAGCTGCGCACCACGCCCAGGTCGAGGCCCGCCACCTCGGCGCAGCCCATCCGGGCGGCGTGGTCGAGCAGGGAGACCAGGTCGCCGACGTACGCGCGGACGGTGTGCGCCGAGCGGTTGCGCACCCGGGCCAGGTGGTCGGCGAAGTCGTCGACCGCCTCCCGCATCGGCGTCGGCAGCGCCGCGTGCGTCGCCCTGCTGTCGGGACCGGCCCGGCTCACCGGGGACCGCCCCGCGCGCCCGCCACCCGCCGCCGCACCCGTCCATGGCCTCGCACCGGCTCAGCTTACGAGCGCGCGGCGAGCCCGGCCGGGCACCGACGCGGCCGGGTCGGTGCGGCGGGCGGCACCTGGCGCCGGCGGCTCACCGGGGCCTCGCCGGGGCGCGGGCGGGGCTGGTGGCCAGCGCGTACCCGTCGTCGCGCCGGCGCACCAGGCCCAGCTCCTCCAGCAGGGAGAGCTTGCGCAGGGCGGTCCGGACGTCCACACCGGCGCGGGCGGCCAACCGGTCGACGCCGACCGCCCCGCGGCGGGGCATCGACTCCAGCACCTGCGTCGCCTCGTCGTCGAGCAGGTCCCGGGGACGCTGCGGGGCGCGTGCGGGCGGGGCGAGGTCGGCGCCGATCCGGCCGACCTCCTCCAGCACGTGCGCCACGCCGGTGACCAGCCGGGCCGACGGGTGCTCGCGGAGCAGCTCGTGGGCACCGACCGACATCGCGGAGGTGACCGGCCCCGGCACCACCATGGCGCGCCGGCCGGCGGCGAGGGCCCGGTTGACGGTCTGCGTCGCGCCGCTGCGGGCCGACGCCTCCACCAGCACCGTGCCCCGGGTCGCCGCCGCGATCACCCGGTTGCGGATGAGGAACCGGGGCCGCAGCGGCTCCGACCCGGGCGGCCACTCGCTGACCAGCAGCCCGGTCTCGCCGATGCGGTCGAACAGCGCGGTGTTGCCCATCGGGTACGGCCGGTCGATCCCGCAGGCGAGCACCGCCACCGTCAGCCCGCCCGCGTTGAGCGCGCCCCGGTGCGCCGCCGCGTCGATGCCGAACGCGCCGCCGGAGACCACCGTCCAGTCCCGGTCGGCCAGCCCGTAGCCCAGCTCGGTGGCGACGTGCACCCCGTACGGGGTGGCGGCCCGCGCGCCGACCACCGAGACCGCCCGGTCCAGCGCGTCGCCGAGCGGCCACCCGCCGCGCACCCAGAAGCAGAGCGGGGGCGCGGTCTCGACGTCCACCCGGCGGGTGGTGCCGGGCAGGGCCAGCCGGCGCAGGTGCTCGACGGTGACGGGCCACTCCCCGTCGCCGGGGGTGACGAGCCGGGCGCCCAGCCGTTCCGCGCGGGCCAGGGCGTCGGCCGCCACCGCCCGGGCGTCCCCGTCCCGGCAGCGGGCGGCCACGGCGGCGCGCAGCCGGTCGTCCGGTGCCCCGCCGCGCAGCAGCAGATCCAGTGCGCCGGCCGCGCCGAGCTCGTCGACCAGCCGGTGCACCGAGCGGGTGCCCGGCTCGGCCAACCAGGTCAACGCCACCCGGGCCAGCCGGTCGTCGTCGCCGTTCACGCCCCGTCCCCCATCCTCAGCTGCATCGCCTCCCGGACGTCGTCGGCGTGCGGGCGGTCCCGCCCGTCGAGGTCGGCGATCGTCCACGCCATCCGGACGACCCGGTCGAAGCCGCGCGCCGACAGCGACCCGGAGTCGAGCCGCCCGCGCAGCTCCCGGGTGTCCCGCCCGGGCAGCCGCCACGGCGGCCGGCGCAGCCAGGGGCCGGGCACCTCCGCGTTGACCCGCCAGCCGCTGCCTGCCCAGCGGTCGGCCGCGGCCCGGCGGGCGGCCGCCACCCGGGCCGCGACCGTGGCCGACGACTCGCCGGTCGCCCCCGCCTCCATCAGCTCCGCCGCCCGCAGCGGCGGCAGGGTCACCTGCACGTCGATGCGGTCCAGCAGCGGGCCCGAGAGCCGGCCGAGGTAGCGCCGGCGGACCAGCGGCGCGCACTCGCAGTACGCGTCGCCGGCCGGCCGCGCGCAGGGGCACGGGTTGGCCGCCAGCACGAGCTGCGTCCGGGCCGGGTATTCGGTGCCGCCCCGACTGCGGGCGAGCTGCACCCGGCCGTGCTCCAGTGGCTGCCGCAGCGCCTCCAGGGCACCCTTGCCGAACTCCGGCGCCTCGTCGAGGAACAGCACCCCACGGTGGGCGAGCGACACCGCGCCGGGGCGGGCCAGCCCGGACCCGCCGCCGACCAGGGAGGCCACCGTGGCGGTGTGGTGCGGGGCCTGGAACGGCGGGCGGCGCAGCAGGCGACCGCCGGCTGGCAGCAGCCCGGCGATCGAGTGCAGCGCGGTGACCTCCAGCGCCGCGTCGTCGTCCAGCGCGGGCAGGATCGACGGCAGGCGCTCGGCGAGCATGGTCTTGCCCGCGCCGGGCGGCCCGAACAACGCCAGGTGGTGCCCGCCGGCGGCGGCCACCTCCAGAGCCCGCCGGCCCAGCGCCTGCCCGGCCACCTCCGACAGGTCCGGCCCGTCCGGCCCCTCCACCGGGGCGGGGCCGGGCGGCTCGATCAGCGGCGTGCCGTCCCGGACGAAGTCGACCATCCGGTGCAGCGTGTCCACGGCGCGCACCCGGACGCCCGGGACGACCGCCGCCTCGGCGGCGTTGCCCACCGGGACGACCACCCGGTGCAGCCCGGCCCGCGCGGCGGCGGCCACCATGGGCAGCACCCCGCGCACCGGCCGGACGGTGCCGTCGAGCCCCAGCTCCCCGAGCACGACCACCCGTTCCAGCGGCAGCAGCGGCAGCTCGCCGGAGCCGCCGAGCAGCGCCACCGCGATCGCCAAATCGAAGGCCGAACCGAACTTCGGCAGCGTGGCCGGCAGCAGGTTGAGGGTGATCCGCCGGTTGGGCCAGCGCTGGCCGGAGTTGACGATCGCGGCGCGGACCCGGTCGCGGGCCTCGTGCAGGGCGGTGTCCGGCAGCCCGGAGATCGCCACGGCCGGCAGCCCCGGGGCGAGGTCCGCCTCCACCTCCACCACGTGCCCGGTCACCCCGACCAGGCCGACGCAGAGCACCTTCGCGTAGCTCACGCCCGGCCGCCCATCAGAACGCGCCCTTGAGGTGCTCGACCCGGGCCGCGCCGGCGTCGGGCAGCTCGACGGAGAGGACGTCGAAGCGCACCTCGCCGGCCGTGGTGCCGGTCTCGGCGAGCCAGCGGGCCGCCAGCCCCCGCAGCCGCCGAGCCTTCGCCGGCACGACCGCCTCGGCCGGCGTCCCGTAGTGGGTGGTGCGTCGGGTCTTCACCTCGCAGAAGGCGAGCACGGGGCCGTCCCAGGCGATGATGTCGATCTCACCGGCGGGGCAGCGCCAGTTGCGGGCGACCGGGCGCAGCCCGGCTCCGATCAGGTGCCGGACGGCGCATCGTTCCCCGTACGCGCCGACGGCCTGGTTCCGCTTCGTCATGGGCGGCACCATGCCGAACCGGGGCCGCCTCCGCCGTACGCCTGTGGACGACGGAGGCGGTTGTGGACGAACGGACGATCATGCCCTTGCTGTGCTATGTGCGGACGGCCGGGCGGTGTCCGTTTCCGCGTACTCCTGCGGTTTGTCGCCGCCGACGCGCCGTCCGTCCGGATGGCGCGGGGGTGCGCCTGTCACATACGGTGCCGATCGTGAACGCACGACGGAGCTTTCCCGAAGATCAGGAGTCGCGTTGGTACCCCGGCGAGCGCGGGTACGGCGAGTCGGACTGGCGTCCGGCGGGCGACGACCGCTATCGAGCGGACGAGTTCCGCGTCCCTGACCAGCGCGGCGACACGGGCGAGCGGCGTTACGACGAGTTGACCGACCCGCCCGTGGGCCGGTACGGCGAGACCGGGCGGCACGGCGCGGACGACGCGTTCGGGGCCACCGACCCCGACACGGACAGTTACCGTCCCGCGCGGTCCCGCCGGTCCGACACGGGCTCGTTCGGGGTGTCGATGGACGAACTCGCCGCCGAGCGGGAGGCGCGCCGGGCGGCGCGGGCCGCCGAACCGGCCCCGTCCGCCGACGCGGCGCTGCCGGCCGGTCAGCACTCCGTCGAGTTCCCGCTGCCGCCCGCCCAGCGGGCCGTGGAGTTCCCGCTGACCATCGGCCAGCGCCCCACGCCGGTCTCCGCCCCGGGGCACGACGACCGCTCCCCGTCCGGCCCGGCGCGCGACGACCGGTCGCTGCCCGGCCTGGCGCCCGAGGACCGGGCTCTGTCCGCTCCGGGGCGCGATGACCGGTCGCTGCCCGGTCCGGCGCGCGAGGGCGCTCTGCTGTCCGGTCCGCCGCGCGAGGCGGGTCCCCGGGACGCCCCGCTCGACGCGGACCCGCTCGGCGTCGACCAGGTGGGGCGCGGGCCGGAGCCGCTCGGCGGATACCCGATCATCGAGCCGGGTCGCACCGGCGAGTCGGGCCGCTACGCCGAGCCCGGCCGCCCGGACGGGCCGGCGGACCGGGGCGCGGGGGAGTGGGGCCCGCTCGACCGGGCCGCGGTCGCCGCCAGCGCGGCGGAGCCGGCGCGCGCCGCCGAGCCGGGCCGCCCCGCCGAGCCGCCGCATCCGCTGGACCTGCCGACCGGGCCCATGCCCCCGGTGGCGCCCCGTCCGGACCTGCCGCCGGCAGGCCTGGACCCGGCGTACGCCCCGGACGGGCTGCGGCGACCCGGCCCGGCGCCCTCCGACGGCGTCTACCGCACCCGCCGCCCGGCGCTCGCCGTGCTGATCGCGGTGCTGGTGGTGGTCTTCGAGGTCCCGGCCCTGCGGGTGCTGCGCCACGGCCTGCTCGGTGACCCGCTGTCGGCGGCCGACGTCGTGGTGGGCACCTTCCTGGTCGGCGGGCTGCCGATCTTCGGCATCGGGCTCTACGGGCTGCGCACGGGCGGTCTCGCGCTCACCGACGGCGGCCGGGGCTGGCTCCGCCCGCCGACGGCGTACCTGACGGTGGGCCTGGTGCTGTTCCTCGCCGCCGCCCTCGCCGCCCGCTGAGCCGCCGCCCTCGCCGCCCGCTGACCGGCGGGCCGGGCAGGGGCGTACACTGGGCGCTTGGCGACCGCCTCGCGCGGTCGACCTCGCGCGCCCTCTCCACGTCTCGTGGGGCGGCGGCCTCCCTGGTCCCGATCATGATCGGGCCCACCACGGCCGGCGACCGGGCGCCAGGACGCCCGGCCGCCGGCCGGGCGGCGTAACCAGGGATCACAAGGAGTACCCCACCATGGCCGTCGTGACCATGCGTCAGCTGCTGGAGAGCGGTGTCCACTTCGGGCACCAGACCCGCCGCTGGAACCCGAAGATGAAGCGCTTCATCTTCACCGAGCGCAACGGTATCTACATCATCGACCTGCGCCAGACCCTCGACTACATCGAGAAGGCGTACGAGTTCGTGCGCAACACGGTGGCCGAGGGCGGCAGCATCCTCTTCGTGGGCACCAAGAAGCAGGCCCAGGAGGCCATCTCCGAGCAGGCGACCCGGGTCGGCCAGCCGTACGTCAACCACCGCTGGCTCGGCGGCATGCTGACCAACTTCCAGACGGTGTACAAGCGGCTCCAGCGGATGAAGGAGCTGGAGGCGCTGGGTGACCTGAGCGGCACCGCCGCCGGTTACACCAAGAAGGAGACCCTTCAGCTCTCCCGCGAGAAGATCAAGCTCACCAAGACCCTCGGTGGTCTGCGGGACATGCAGAAGCTCCCGGCCGCGGTCTGGATCGTCGACACCAAGAAGGAGCACATCGCCGTCGACGAGGCCCGCAAGCTGGGCATCCCGGTGATCGCGGTGCTCGACACCAACTGCGACCCCGACGAGGTCGACTTCCCGATCCCGGGCAACGACGACGCGATCCGCTCGGCCGAGCTGCTGACCCGGGTCGTGGCCGCCGCCGTCGCCGACGGCCTCATCGCCCGCTCGGGCCGTCGCCGGGGCGGCGACGAGAAGCCGGAGCCGGGCCAGGTCGGCGCCGACGAGCCGCTGGCCGAGTGGGAGCGCGAGCTGCTCGAGGAGCCGAAGAAGGCCGACGAGCAGCCGGCGCAGCCCGCCGCCGAGCAGCCGGCCGAGCAGCCGGCGGCCGCCGCCGCGGAGTGACCGCGCCGCCGTGCCCCCGCCGCCCGTTTCCCCGGGCGGCGGGGCGCGGCGGGTACGCCGGGCACGCCCGGCCCGGATCCGGGTGACCGGCCCCGGCTCGACCCACCCGGCCCCCAGACCAACCCACCGAGTCCCAACACCGAAGAGAGAGTCATGTCCAACTTCACCGCCGCGGACGTCAAGAAGCTCCGCGACCTCACCGGCGCCGGCATGATGGACTCCAAGAAGGCGCTGACCGAGGCCGAGGGCGACTTCGACAAGGCCATCGAGATCCTGCGCGTCAAGGGCGCGAAGGACGTCGGCAAGCGGGCCGGCCGCACGGCCGCCAACGGCCTGGTCGCCCACTCGGGCAAGGCGCTGCTGGAGCTCAACTGCGAGACCGACTTCGTCGCCAAGAACGACGCCTTCATCGCGCTGGCCCAGCAGCTCGTCGAGCACGGCGAGGCCAGCGGCGCGACCTCCGCCGAGGAGCTGCTCGCCAGCAGCATCGACGGCAAGCCGGTCGCCGACCTGATCCAGGAGCAGTCCGCCAAGATCGGCGAGAAGCTGGTGCTCAACCGCTTCGCCAAGCTGGACGGCACCGTCGCGGTCTACCTGCACCGCAAGAGCCAGGACCTGCCGCCGGCGGTCGGCGTGCTGGTGGAGTACGCCGGCAAGACCGACGAGGCCGGGGACGCCGACGCCCGCGCTGTCGCCATGCAGATCGCCGCGATGCGGCCGAAGTACCTCACCCGTGACGAGGTGCCGGCCGACGTCGTCGAGTCCGAGCGGCGCATCGCCGAGCAGACCGCCCTCGAGGAGAACAAGCCCGCGGCGGCGCTGCCGAAGATCGTCGAGGGCCGGGTCAACGCCTTCTTCAAGGACTACGTCCTGATCGAGCAGGCGTCGGTCGCCGACAACAAGAAGACCGTGAAGCAGGTGCTGGCCGAGGCCGGCATCGAGGTGACCCGCTTCCTGCGGTTCGAGGTCGGCCAGGCCTGAGCCGCCGGTCGGGCGCGTGACGCGCGCCCGGGGGCAGGGAACATCGACGAGGAGGCCGCTGGTGTACGTGACAGGCACCGCGGCCTCCTCGTCCCATGCCTGGCCCGTGTCGCCGAACCGGCGGCGTAGGGTCAGCGACGGCAGGTACGCGGTAACCGGGGCACGTGGGGTGCGGCCGGGGAAGGGCGGGGCGGATGACGCAGGTTGTGAGTGACCGGAGCCTGGGGGCGGATGATCCGACCGCCCCACCGCCCGGCCGGGCCCGCCGGGTGGTGCTGAAGCTGTCCGGCGAGGTCTTCGGCGGCGGCGCGATCGGTGTCGACCCCGACGTCGTCCAGGCCATCGCGCGGCAGATCGCCACCGTGGTCCGCCGCGGCGTGCAGGTCTCCGTGGTGGTCGGTGGCGGCAACTTCTTCCGCGGCGCGGAGCTGCAGAAGCGGGGCATGGACCGCGCCCGCGCCGACTACATGGGCATGCTGGGCACCGTGATGAACTGCCTGGCCCTGCAGGACTTCCTGGAGAAGGAGGGCATCGAGACCCGGGTGCAGAGCGCCATCACGATGGCCCAGGTCGCCGAGCCCTACATCCCGCTGCGCGCGATCCGGCACCTGGAGAAGGGCCGGGTGGTCATCTTCGGGGCGGGCGCGGGCATGCCGTACTTCTCCACCGACACGGTGGCCGCCCAGCGGGCCCTGGAGATCCGGGCCGACGTGGTGCTGATGAGCAAGAACGGCGTGGACGGCGTCTACACCGCCGACCCCCGGATCGACCCGACCGCCAGCAAGCTCGACTCGATCACCTTCTCCGAGGTGCTCCGCCGCAACCTGCGGGTCGCCGACGCCGCCGCGTTCAGCCTCTGCATGGAGAACGGCCTGCCGATGCTGGTCTTCGGCGCGCAGGGCGACGACACGATCATCCGTGCGGTGGGTGGCGACAAGATCGGCACCCTGATCACCGCCTGAGCGGCTGCGGGCCGCGCGAGACGGCCCCGCGACACCACAGCACAGCCCACGACGAGCACAAAGAAGGAGGCGAGGAGACCGGTGATCGACGACACCCTCCTCGAGGCCGAGGAGAAGATGGAGCGGGCCATCGAGCACGCCAAGGAGGAGTTCGGCGCCATCCGCACCGGTCGCGCCAACGCCGCCATGTTCTCCAAGGTCATCATCGACTACTACGGCACCCCCACGCCGCTGCCCCAGATGGCGTCCATCGGGGTCCCCGAGCCGCGCATGGTCATCATCAAGCCGTACGACAACTCGCAGATCGGCGCCATGGAGCGGGCGATCCGCGACTCGGACCTCGGCGTGAACCCGAACAACGAGGGCAACCAGCTGCGCATCCTGCTGCCGCAGATGACCGAGGAGCGCCGCCGCGAGATGATCAAGGTGGCCCGGCACAAGGGCGAGGAGGCCAAGGTGGCGGTGCGCAACATCCGCCGCAAGGGCAAGGAGGAGCTGGACCGGCTGGTCAAGGACGGCGAGGTCGGCGAGGACGAGGGCCGGCGCGCCGAGAAGGACCTCGACGACCTGACCCAGAAGTTCGTCGCCACCGTCGACGAGCTGGTCAAGCACAAGGAGAGCGAGCTGCTCGAGGTCTGAGCCGCGACGGCCCCCGCCGGGGCCGTCGCGCGTGACCTGCCGTGGCACCGGTGTGCCGCCGTCGTCGGGCGGCGGCGCCGGTGCCTGCGTCGTCACGGGCCGAATCGCCCCTCGTCGTCACGGGCCGAAACCGGGCGAACCCGGGGCGCACCGCCGGTGGCGGCACGGAGGGCTCGTCCACCCTGCCGGGGCGACCCGTGCAGTAGGCTCGGCACGATTCCGGCCACCACGCGGTGAACGGGCGGGATCGCCCGGCCGTCGCGCCGGTCAATCGGACGGAACAGTCGTCGTAGGGGATGGTCTTGGTCGTACGTCATGTGGTGAGCCCCGTACCGCGTCCGTTCGGTGCGTGATGTCCCACCTCGACCCCTACCGCAGCCCCGAGTCCCGCAGCTGGGACCGGCCGGACGCCCCGGCCGCGCTCCCCTGGCCCGACCGTGATCTGGAGCCGGGGCAGTGGGCCCGCAGCGCCACCACCGACGCGTACGCTCCCGCCGTCCCGGGCGGCCGGCCCGAGACGCGCCGCCCGGCGGGGCGCCCGGAGCCGTTCGACGCGGACGCCACCGACCCGTACGGTGCCCGCCCGGTGCCCGACGAGCCGTCGCGGCCCGGTGACCCCGTCGACCGACCGGGCTGGCCCGGTGCCCCGGGGGCGGGTGGAAGGCCCGCTCCCGAGCGCCCCGACGGGCCCCTCCCCGGCGGCCCGCCGGCCGGTGCGGCGTACCCGCCCGACGAGTCGGCCGGCCCGGCGTACCCGCCCGGCGGCGGTGCCGAGCCGGAGCCGCCCCGGGGGCGGCGCGGGCCCGGCCGGCGACGGGCGAGCGCCGAGCGCCCGCCCACCCAGCAGCCCTCGCCCGGCCGCGCCGGCCGCAACCTGCCGGCGGCGATCGGGGTGGGCGTCGGCCTCGGCGCGGCCGTCCTGCTGCCGCTCTTCTTCTACCTGCCCGCCTTCCTTCTCGTGCTCGCCGCCGCGATCGCGATCGGCATCTGGGAGATGGCCCGGGCGGTCCGCCGCAGCGGGGCCCACCCGCCGCTGGTGCCGCTGATCGCCGGCGGCGTGCTCACGGTCGGCCTGGCCTGGTTCGCCGGCCCCGACGCGCTCTGCCTCGGCCTGCTGGTCACCGTGCTCGGCACGATGATCTGGCGGCTGGGCGACGGGCCGGGCGACTACCAGCGCGACCTGACGGCGGCCACCCTCATCGCCGTGTACGTGCCGTTCCTCGGCGGCTTCGCGGCGATGCTCGCCGCCGCGCCCGGCGACGGCCACCTGCGCGTGCTGGTCACCCTGGTCGCGGTGGTGCTCTCCGACACCGGCGGGTACGCGGCGGGGGCCAACCTCGGCAAGCATCCGATGGCCCCCTCGATCAGCCCGAAGAAGTCCTGGGAGGGCTTCGCCGGCTCGGTCACCGCGGCGGCGGCGGGCAGTGCCCTGCTGATCTGGCTGCTGTTCGACGTGGCCCCCTGGTGGGGCGCCCTGTTCGGCGTGGCCGTGTCCTGCGCGGCGGTCCTCGGCGACCTGGCCGAGTCCATGATCAAGCGGGATCTCGGCGTGAAGGACATGAGCAACCTGCTGCCCGGCCACGGCGGCCTGATGGACCGCCTCGACTCGATCCTGTTCGCGGTGCCCACCGCGTACCTGTTGCTGGCGGTTTTCGTCCCGGTGGTGGGCTGAGGCATGAATCACGCCGGTCAGCCCGTTCCGGCCGCGTGGTCGGGTCCGATTCGGCACCTCCGGCCAGGTGCGTCGGGCGAACGGCGTGGGAGACTGGACGGGTCATGACGAGCCTTCCCCTGATCCCTGTCACCTCGGACGCCCCCGCCGCACGCCGCGCGGCCATGCCGCCCCGTCACCTCGCCGACCTCGACCTGCCGGCCCGGCAGGCCCTGGTGGCCGAGCTGGGCGAGCCGGCGTTCCGCGCGAAGCAGATGTCCACCCACTACTTCGGCCGTCTGGTCCGCGACCCCGCGTCGATGACCGACCTGCCTGCGGCCACCCGGGACAGGCTGGCCGCCGCGCTGCTGCCCACCCTGCTCACCCCGGTCCGCGAGCTCGCCTGCGACGACGGCGCCACCCGCAAGGCGCTCTGGCGGCTGCACGACGGCTCGCTGGTGGAGAGCGTGCTGATGGGATATCCGGACCGCGTCACCGTCTGCATCTCCAGCCAGGCGGGCTGCGGCATGGCCTGCCCGTTCTGCGCCACCGGCCAGGCCGGGCTGACCCGCAACCTGTCGACGGCCGAGATCGTCGACCAGGCGGTCTACCTGGCCGGTGTGGCCGCCTCCGGCGCGGTCGCCGGCTCCCCGCCCCGGCTGTCCCACGTCGTGTTCATGGGCATGGGCGAGCCGCTGGCCAACTACTCGCGCGTCGTCGCGGCGATCCGCCGGCTGGTCGCCCCCGCCCCCGAAGGGCTCGGCCTGTCCCAGCGGCACATCACCGTCTCCACGGTCGGCCTGGTCCCGGCGATCCGCCGGCTGGCCAGCGAAGACCTGTCGGTGACTCTTGCGTTGTCCCTGCATGCGCCCGATGATGAGCTGCGCGACGAACTCGTGCCGGTCAACCAGCGGTGGAAGGTCGCCGAGGTGCTGGACACGGCGTGGGACTACGCGGCCCGCACGGGGCGTCGGGTGTCGATCGAATACGCGATGATCAAAAACGTGAACGACCAGCCGTGGCGGGCCGACCTCCTCGGCCAGCTGCTGGCCGGCAGGTTGGCGCACGTCAACCTCATCCCGCTCAACCCGACCCCGGGCAGTCGGTGGGACGCGAGCCCGAAGCCCGTCGAGCGGGAGTTCGTCCGGCGTCTGCGCGCCGCCGGGGTCTCGACGACGGTGCGGGACACCCGGGGGCGCGAGATCGACGGCGCGTGCGGGCAGCTCGCCGCCGCCGGGGACAGGGACACCGAGACGCCGCAGGAGGCAACGGCGTGACGGGGCGTACCGAACGAGACCAGGAGACATAGTGGCGAGTCAGGGTCAGCGTTTCCGGCGTAAAGCGCTCCGCCGGGGATACAAGGTCGACGAGGTGGACGCCTTCCTGGACCGGGTCGAGGCGACGCTCGACGGCCGGCCCGTCGGCGCGCCCGTGGCCTCCCAGGAGGTCCACGACGTCGTCTTCCGGGTCCGCTTCAACGGCTACGACGAGTGGCAGGTCGACCTGCACCTCGACCGCGTCGAGCGGCAGCTGGCCGAGTTGGAGGAGCGCGGCGGCTCGCCCGGTCGCGGCGCAGACCCCCGAATGCCCGACCGGATGGGTCCGCCGGACCGGATGGGCCCGCCGCTGCGCGACGACCGGGGGCCCGCCCCGATGCGCGACGACCGGGGACCGCTCACCATGCGTGACGACCGGGGGCCCGCGCCGATGCCGCAGCCCATGCCGCCCCGGCCGATGCCGGCGCAGGCCGGTCCGCCCGGCGACCGCTACGGCCGGTACGACGAGCCGACCGGCGGTTTCTCCGGCGGGTACGACGAGCCGACCGGTGGCTTCTCCGGCGGGTACGACGGGCCGCGCGGCGGCTACGACGCACCTCGCGGCCCAGGTGGCCCAGGTGGTGGCCCGGGTGGTGGCCCGATGGGTCCGGGTGGCCCGATGGGCCCCGGCCCCGGCCCCGGCATGGGGCACGGCGGCCCGCCGCCCCGGGGCCTGCCCCCCGGCCCCGGCGGCTACGGCCCGGACGAGCAGCGCTTCGACGGCTTCGAGGCGGGGCGGCACGGGCGGGCCGACATGACCGCCGAGATCCGGATGCCCGAGCGGGACCTTCGCGAGCTGCGTGGCCGTGGCCCCGCCGGCCCCCCGCCCATGCCGCCGCAGCCGATCGGGGGCCCGCCGCCGATGGCCGGCCCGCCCGTGGGTGGCCCCCCGGTGGGTGGCCCGCCCGTCGGGGGCCCTCCGGCCGGCGGCCCGCCGATGGCCGGTCCGCCCGGCAGCGACCTGCACCGGGTGGACCAGATCCGCCGCAGCTTCCAGGTGCGCCGGTTCGGCAGCGGGTACGACCCGGACCAGGTCGACCGGCTCTTCGAGGGCATCCTCGGCGGCATGGCCGGCCGGGGCCCGATGCCGGTCAACCCGAAGGACCTGGACACCCTGCGCTTCGGCCTGGTGCCGGGCGGCTACTTCGAGGCCGAGGTCGACGCCGCGCTCAAGGACGTCCAGGACATCCTCTTCGGCCGCTGACCGCCCGGTGGGTGCGGCAGACCTGCCCGCGCCGCAGCACGCGTACACGACGAAGGGCCCGCCCCGACCGGGGTGGGCCCTTCGTGCGGTGCCGGTCCGGCCGGGGTCAGGACCGCAGGCCGTTGCGGCGCAGCACCGTGTCGCCGACGACGATGGCCAGCAGCAGCACGGCCAGGCCCACCAGCCAGATGTCCTCGACCCTGCCCTCGTGGTTGCCGCACAGCATGGCCAGCAGCGCCAGCGCGGAGACCACCGCGCCGATCCGCCCGGCCTTGCGGTGCCCAGGCTTGTGCTGATCTGGCGACGTCACCGGCTCGCTTCCTGCCACTGTCGGTCCTTCCCTCGCGATCGGATCTCCGGTTAGTCTGGCACGCCCCGTGGCTGACCTCGTGCGGTGGGGGTTTCCCGCCGGCCCCGCACCCGCCGGCCCGCACCCACCGCCGGTGCCCCGTGCCGGCCACCGGCGCCCAGTGGACCGGCCGGAGGCCGGAGGACCCGGGCCGGAGGGCACTACCGGCGTCGCGGGCCGGCGACCAGACTGCCTCCGGTAGCGTCGGGACGTACACCTTGATTGTCTTTTTGAGGGGGACTGCGGTGCGAGTGACCGGTACGGGACACGCCAGCATGCGGATCGACACGGCCGCGGGCAGCATCCTGTGCGACCCGTGGGTCAATCCCGCCTACTTCGCCTCGTGGTTCCCGTTTCCCGACAACTCCCAGCTCGACTGGGAGACCCTCGGCGACGTCGACTACCTGTACGTGTCGCACCTGCACCGGGACCACTTCGACGCCGCGCACCTGCGCGACTTCGTCTCCAAGGACGCCACCGTCCTGCTGCCCGAGTTCCCCACCTCCGAGATGGAGGACGAGCTGCGGGCGCTGGGCTTCACGAAGTTCCTGCGGGCCCCGAACGAGCAGGTCGTGGAGCTCGACGGCGGCCTGCGGATCATGATCCAGGCGCTCACCAGCCCGACCGACGGCCCGATCGGCGACTCCTCGCTGTGGGTGGAGTACGACGGGGTGCGGCTGCTCAACCAGAACGACGCCCGGCCGACCGACCTGAGCGTCTTCGCCGAGCTGGGTCACGTGCACGCGCACCTGCTCCAGTTCTCCGGGGCGATCTGGTATCCGATGGTCTACGAGCTGCCGCAGTCGGCGAAGACCGCGTTCGGCAAGCAGAAGCGGGAGCGGCAGTTCGACCGCACCTGGCGCTACATCGCCGACCTGAAGGCCGACCACGTCTTCCCGATCGCCGGCCCGCCGTGCTTCCTCGACGACGACCTGTGGCAGTTCAACGACATCCACGGCGACGAGGGCAACATCTTCCCCGACCAGTCGGTCTTCCTCGCCGAGTACGCGAAGGTCGGCGGCACCAACGGCATCGTGCTGCTGCCGGGCAGCGTCGCCGAGGTGACCACCTCGGGGGCGACCACCACCCACCCGCAGCCGGTCGAGGAGTTCTTCGCGAACAAGGCCGCCCACCTGGAGGAGATGCGGGAGCGCAAGCGCGGCGTCATCGAGGCGGAGAAGGCGTCCTGGCGGCACCCCGAGGTCGACGTGCTGGCCGGGATGAAGCGCCGCATCGAGCCGCTGCTGGAGGAGTCGATCTACCTGGCCAAGGGCGTCGGCGGCCCGGTCCGCTTCGACCTGGTCGACTACGACGGCGAGAGCGTCGAGTCGATCGTGGTGGACTTCCCCGGCAAGGAGGTGCGGCCGTACGCCGACGAGAAGGTCCGCTACCGGTTCCGCACCGAGCGGGCCCTCGTGGAGCACCTGCTATACATCGGCGAGGTCGACTGGGTCAACTCGCTCTTCCTGTCCTGCCGGTTCTCGGCGGCCCGGATCGGCCAGTACAACGAGTTCGTGTACGCCTTCTTCAAGTGCCTGTCCACCGAGCGCCTCCAGTACGCCGAGGGCTGGTACGACGAGCACGAGCGCACCAGCGACGCCGAGGACATCACCCTCGGCGACTGGGTGGTGCAGCGCCGCTGCCCGCACCTGAAGGCGGACCTGACCCGGTTCGGCATCGTCGAGGGCGACCAGCTCACCTGCCAGCTGCACGGCTGGAAGTTCGACCTGCCCAGCGGGCGCTGCCTGACCAGCGTCGGGCACAAGGTCCGGGCGCACCGCGCGGACGCGTCCGCCCCGACGCCCTGACCCGACGTTCCGCCCCTTCTGCCCCGTTCCTTCCCGTTCCGCCCCGCCCGCAGGTGACCATGGAGTCGTGACGGGCGGGGCGGGGTCGTGACCGGCGGGTTGGCGTCGTGACCGGTGGGGCGGACGAGGCGGCCGGCTACCGGTACGGGCGGCGCAGCGAGATGGCCCGCGACGCCTCCCGGGTGGAGGCGTTCAGCGACGCCGTGATCGCCATCGTGCTGACCCTGATGGCGGTCGAGCTGCTCCAGTTCGCACCGCAGAATCCCACCGGGCCGGACCTGGCGGGCGCGCTGTTCCACGAGTGGCCGTCGTACCTGGCGTACGTGATCACCTTCGCGATCGTCGGCCAGGTATGGCTCACCCACCACAACATGTGGCGGTACGTGGTCCGCGTCGACCAGCTGCTGCTGGTGCTGAACCTGCTCCTGCTGCTCTTCGTCGCGGCCATCCCGTTCGCCGCGAACCTGCTCTCGGACAACCTGCGCGGCCCGGTCGGCGACCAGCGGCTCACCGCCGCCCTCTACGTGGCCACGGTGCTCGGCGAGGCGCTCTTCTTCAACCTGAGCTGGTGGTGGGCGCGGCGGCGCAACCTGCTGCACCCGGACCTGGACCCCCGGCTGGCCCGGGCGGTGGCCCGCCGGTTCCTGCTCGGGCCGCTGCTCTACCTGGTCGCCTTCGCGGTGGTCTTCGTCGACCCGGTGCTCAGCCTGGTCGCCTACCTCCTGCTCGTGGGCCTGTACCTGGTCCGCGGCCCCGGCGACCTGCCCCCGTCGAAGGAGCGCGCACCCGCCGGACGCTGAGGCCCCCGCCGGACGGCGCGAGATACCGGACGCGTCACCAAGGGTCCCCTCCCCGCCAGCGGCGATCAGGTGCCCGGCGGGCGCAGCCGCCGGGGCACGCAGCGGTTCGGCAACTCCGCCCCGTCCAGCTGAGGGAACTGTGCCCGGCACCAGGCGTCGACCCCGTCCTTCGAGTCGGCCGGCACGACGGCGAAGGTGAGCCAGAGGGGATTCCCCTCATACAGTTGTTGCCGACCGTAGTCGGTGCTGAGCAGGAGGATCACCCGGGCCTCACCGCCGAATTCCGTGCGGAGCTGCTGGTGCTCGGCGAGGATGTCGCTGGCGTAGAAGGTGTGCGAGCCGTTCGCCGCCCGCTGCTCGGGGTCGACGATGCCCACGCTCTTCGAGGCGAGCTGGGCGACGTACCGGCCATCGAGGCTGATGGTGGGCAGATCCTGCTCGTGGAGCCGGCTCAGCTCCGTCAGGGCCGCCGCCTCGGGGTCCTCGGGAGCCGGGGTCGTGGTCGGGGTGCCGGTGTCGGTGTCGGGGGAGCCTTCGGCCGACGGGAGCGGGTCGCCGCCCGGGGCGACGGGCGCGCTGTACGGGTCGGGAGACGGCCCCGGCCCGTCGTAGGTGCTTCCGTCGGCGGCACCCGGGTCCATCCGGTACGCCCCGTAGGCCGTGCCGACGAGGAGCAGCAGGACGACCAGGACCAGCCCGGCCGCCTTCCGGAGCGCGGCACCTGCCGGCCGCTGCGGGTCGCCGGTCGGCGGTTCGAGGGGACGCCAGGGAACAGGCTCCGGTGCGGTCGCCGGGTCGACCGGCACCACCGGCAGACCCCCGAAGGCTGCCGGGTCCAGCGGCTCGTCCCGCTCCGAGGGCTCGTTCCGCTCGGCGGAGGCGGTGCGGGCGGGCGGTCCGGCGCTCGTGGCCCGGATCGCCGCGCCGGTGGCCGCGGAGGCGGGGGCCGGTCCTTCGGGGCGGGTGCCGCCGGGCGGCGGCTGCGGGATCTGATCGGCCAGGTCGCCGACCAGCTCCCGCAGGTTCCAGATCGGCCTCTCCGCGCCCTGCCGCTCGTCGCTCATCCTCGCCTCCCGATCACGCGTCGCCCGGCACCAGCACCCGCCGGCGGGGCTCGCCGTCGGACGCGGCGGTCGTGACCGGGGCGCCGGCCGGCACCGCCCGGTCCCGACCCCAGCTGCGGATCTCCGCGATCTGTTCCGGCTGGGTGCGGCTCAGCGGGATGGTGTTGACGAAGGTGTCGACGACGAACTCGGTCGGCGGGCAGGACCGGTCGCCCCGCAGCAGCATCTCGGTGCCCACCTCGTTCATGGCCGACTCGATGTCGGAGCCGGCGAACCCGTCGGAGAGGACGACCAGCCGGGGGAGCAGGTCGCCGTCCGGTTCGGTGTCGAGGTAGCGCCGGTAGTAGAGCCGGATGATCTCCGCCCGGTCGGTGTCGTCGGGCAGGTCGACGAAGAAGAGCTCGTCGAAGCGGCCCTTGCGGAGCAGCTCCGGCGGCAACGAGCGCACGTCGTTGGAGGTGGCCACGACGAAGACCCGGGACCGGGATTCCTGCAACCAGTACAGGAACTGCCCGACCAGACGCCGGCTCACCCCGGTGGAGTCGTACTGGCCGGCGAGCCCCTTCTCGATCTCGTCGATCCAGAGCACGCAGGGAGCCGTCCGGTCGGCCATCTCCAGCGCCTCCCGCAGCCGGGTCTCGGACTGTCCGACGTACATGCCGAGGATGGTCGCGAAGTCGAGCCGGTACAGCGGCATCCGCCACTGGGCCGCGACGGCCTTGGCGCAGCGGGACTTCCCGCAGCCGGGCACGCCGACCAGCAGCACCCCGCGCGGCGGACGCAGCCGGGTCTCGCTCAGGTCGGCGAGCATCACCTGGTGCTTGCGACGTAGCCAGGCCCGCAGGCTGGTCAGCCCACCGAGTTCACCGTCGGCCGAGTCGACGTGCACCCGTTCCAGGCCGGCGAGATCGCCGAAGTGCTTGTCCTTGAACTCCGCCATCCGGGCCACGTCGTCGCGGCGCAGGTGTCCGCTGGCGGCCATCGTGGCCAGCACGTTGATCGCGGTGCCCTCGGGAACCCCGACCAGGAACTCGGCGGCACGCCGGGCGTCGGCGTCGGTCCAGTCGATGGTGACCGCGCCCTGCTGCTCCTTGAGGAAGTCGGTGACGATGCCGTACATCTCAGGGGCGTCGGGCAGGTCCAGGACGATGCTCATCCCGAGACGTTGCAGGCCACTCCACAGCGGCGTGTCGGTGACCAGGACGATGCTGCCGGAGCGGGCGTCGGCGAGCCGCGCGAGTTCCGCGATGTGCCGGGTGGCCGGGGAGTCGGCCGTCAGATCGTCGGGTTCGACGAAGACGATCGTCGCCTGGGCCCGCCGGGACAGTTGGGCGGCGGCGAAGTCCATCGCGGCCACCAGCGAACGCTCCTCCTGCACCTGGGCGTTGGTGCGTAGGTCCCGCAGCCCGGCCGCCCTGGTGTGCAGCCAGAACGGCAGGCCGGCGCGGCGTGCGCTGCCGGCAACCTCCCGCAGCAGCCGGACGGCGCGCAGCGGCTCGACGGTCCGCACGCTGATGAGCGGCACCCGGGCGGCGACGTAACTGTCGAGGTCCCTGCGGGCCTCCAGGTAACGGGACATGATCGCTTCCTCAGTCGGGGGTCGCCGGGCCGGCGACGATGATCCGGCGGCGAGCCGGTCCGGCGGGGTCGGTGGCCCACTCGTCGACCGGGCCGGAACCCGGGGCGGTGGACGCGGTCAGCGGGTTCTCCCGTACCGTGCGCATCCTTGCGTGCACCAGCGGGCCGTCACCGCCCTGCCGACGCAGCTGCTCGACGCCGTCCTCCAGCGCCCGCTGGACCAGCTCGATCTGGGCGTCGACGAGGCCGAGCAGGTGTCGGCCGAGCGGCTCGGGCAGCCCGGGGCTGCCGGCCACCGCCCGGATCGACGCCAGTCCCCGGCGGCCCTGCACCAGGGCTCGCGCCCATTCGAACTCGTCCCCGGCGGCGGCCATGGCTGCCAGCAGTCCGTCCGCCCAGAGCTTCAGCCGCTGGTCCAGCGCGCCGGTGAGCATGGCCACGAAGCGGGCCCAACCGTCGGCGGGCAGGGCCGCCTCGACCAGCTTCGGCAGCCCGCCGGGGGTGGCCGACTGCTCGGTGCGCCAGCGGCGCAGGAACGTCACCCAGGTCTGCAGGTCGTCGCCGTGGCTGTTCACGGGTCGGCCCGGTGCGGCCGGCGCACGAGGATCTCGCCGGGCGGCAGCGGCTCCCAGTCGGGCAGCTCCTCGACGACCTGCCGCCGGCGGTCGGTGGCGGGCGGCGGGGACGCTGGCCGGGCCCAGGGCCGGGGCTCCGGAACGTCGTCACGGTCGATCATTTCACTCCCCCTTGTCGGTCCGGCCCACCGCGCGGCGTTCGTGCGGTGCTCCCGGCCCGCCGGCCGTGGCCAGGTCGGCGATCAGGGCGGTGACCCGGCTCGCGTCGCTGTCGGCGGCGGTGAACCGGTCCCGCCAGGCTTCGAGTTCCATGCCGGCGGCCCGCAGGCCGCGCAGTGCCTCGTCCCGGGCGTCGTCGATGAGCCTCCGGACCCGCTCCTGCTCGGCGGCGGCGGCCTCCGCCCGGCCCTTGAGGACCACCGCCCAGACGCCGCCGGTCAGGGCGGTGGCGAGCAGGCCGATCCCCGCGCCACCCACGGCGAGCCCGATCAGCAGCACGACGAAGAGCACCACCAGCGGCCCGATCAGGCTCTTGCCCCAGTCGAAGGCGAGACCGTCGACGAAGGGCCGACCGTAGCGGTTCCAGTGGGCGTCGAGCGAGCGTTCCAGGGCGCCCATCGGCTGGTCGAAGGAGCCCGTCCAGGAGGGCGGCCGGAACGCGGCCACCCCGCTGAGCGCACCCGGGTCGACGGCCACCTCGACGGTTGTCGGCGCGGCGATCCGATAGTCGTTGGTGAACCCCGCGTGGGCCTCGCCGATCCAGTCGTGGCAGGCCGCCATCGCCAGCCGCTGGGTCTGTGCGGAGACCGCCAGGGTGTGCGGGGCGAGGGCACAGTCGGTCTGCAGGCTGAGGTAGTCGCGGGTGTCGTCGAGGACGTCGACCTGGGCGCGGGCGACCTGCTGCGCCGCGGCGAGGTCGCCGTCGGCCTGGACGATGGCCTCCTGCTCGGCCAGCTGCCGGCGCAACGGCAGCTCCTCCCGGTCGTACTCGGTGACCAGTTGGTCGAGCAGCTCGTCCACGGCGTCCTCGATCCGGCTGCTCGGGGTGGCCTCCGCGGCCAGCACCGGGGTGTACCGGTCGAGGATCGACCCGTGCGCCTGGGCGTGCGACAGCATCAACCGCAGCTGCGGCCACTGCGGCGACGCCTCGGCCAGCCTGGGGAAGTCCTCGTCCAGCCCGTCGACGCGGACGTGGCTGGTCAACTCGACCCGCCAACGCCGCACCTGGGCGGAGATCACCGCCTCGTCGTCGAGCAGGAGCCGACGCCACCCGTCGAGCCGCTCCTGGACCAGGGCCAGCCCGGCGGGGCCGAACGCACCCTGGGCGGTGGCCTCCAGGATGACCGGGAACTCCCGGCCCAGGGCTGCCGGGTCCTGGGCGTCGAGGTAGTGCCGCAGCCACCGCACGGCCGCTGGCCCGCGATCCTGCCGGCGCAGCACCAGCGCCATGAACAACGCGGTCCGCTCGGGGGAGTGCTGGTAGGCCTCCTCCACCGCGCGGACGCACAGTTGCGGGTCGTCGCCGGCCCAGGCGGCCAGCGTCACCAGCACGGGCGCCAGCCAGTAGCGGGAGTTCTGCACCAGCAACTCCTCGCTGACCGCCCGAACGGTCTCCTCCCGGACCAGTCCCTGGTCGAAGGCGCGGAGCATGCCGACCGCCGTGCGGCGGACCACCTTGTGGTGGCCGAACTGCTGCTCGATGTCGTTCTTGAGCTGACCGACCCTGGCCTCGGCGCTGTGCAGGTTCTTGGTGCGCTGTGCCTGCTGTTCGAGGCGAAGCACAGCGTTGTGGAGCGTCGCCAGTTGGTCCTGGGTGATCCGCTGCTTGACCCCGATGTCGTTGACCTGCCGGCCGACCTCGCCGACGGCGTTGCTGATGGCGACGAGGTCGCGCCGTTGCTGCCGCAGAACGTTCTCTACCGCTCTCAGTTCGGACATGGCTCCCCCGCTTTCGATGCGCTGGTGAATGCCCATCGGTATTGATCCGCGAGCCCGGAATCGTCGACGGTGAGGAGCCGACCCGAGTCCCGTGTGCGTGACGTGAATTCGCGCCCCGTGGCGCAGAGGTATTTGGCGCGGTGATATTCCGCTGCTGTGGATGGTTGCCGGCAGGGGCCGGACGTCGCGTCGACCGAATGTGTCGAAGAGTCAGCCGATCGGATACGGGCCGCCGACTCGTTTCCTGTCGGAGGACCGTCAGGTGGCGGGCTCGTCGCCGGTCGTGGGCCCGGCGTGCTGGGCCACCCGGGCGAGGGCTGTCGGATCGGCGATCGTGATCTGGCGGTATTTCCAGCGGAGCACCCCCGCCTCGCGCAGTGCCCGCAGCGCCTTGTGGACCGTCGCCGGTGCGACACCGACCAGGGTGGCGAGTTCGGGCTGGCTGAGCGAGAGCCCTATGTCGACGCCGCCGTCGCCGGCCCGCGTGCCGTACCGGGTGGCGATCTCGATCAGTGCCCGGGCCAGTCGCACCTCCGCCGGGTACGCGAGGAAGTCGGTGCGCCGCCGGTTGGCCCAGCGCAGCCGCTCGGCGACGATGGTGGTGACCAGGCGGGCGGCCTCGGGGTGCCGGGTGAGGATGTGCCGGAACGCCTCGGCGGTGAGCAGCCGGCCGGTGACCACGCCGCAGGCCGTGACCGTGGCCATGCGGCGAGGACGCTCGGCCAGGGCCGCCGTCTCGCCCACGATGTCACCGGCCGTGCGGACGGCCAGGAGCGCCTCGCAGGTCTCCGCCAGGCTGGTGACCTTGACCAGGCCGCCGGTCAGCAGCACGACGTGGCTGGTCGTGGCCCCCTCGGTGAGGAGCCGTTCGCCCGGCTCGAACCGGACGGGGCTGCCCCGACCGAGCAGCACCTGCCGGGTCTCCTCGGGTAGCCGCCCGAGGAAGCCGTTCGGCGGCCATTCGCGCGGGCGCGCGTTGGCACCGTCCACTCCCACCTCGCGGGCACTATCGACGCCGGCTGACCCGGCAAGTCTGCGGTACCGGTGACCCGGCCGCAATGCGTCGGTGGTGGGGCGTCCGGCCGGTGTCCACCGGACGGACGCGGTCACCGCTGTCGACCGGACCCTCATGTCACTCCTCACCACGTGCTCTGCGGTGGAGCGTCGCACGGGCCGGGCCGGGGGATCCCGGAAAATTCCGAGATTCCCTCGGGTGCTCGGGTCGACCATGGCAACGGGGGGCGACAGATGGGTGATTCGATGCGACTGCGATGTGCCGGTGTGTCAATTGACGGACACTGCGGCCGAGATGGCCGGAACGTCGGCGATGATCGGGCACCGCGCGGGAACCGAACATTTGCGTATCCGTCGGCGGGGCGACCGAATGCGCGCGCCCGGGTGCGGCAACCGATGTTGCCGTTGGGGCGAGAACTGCGGGAAGACGGGGGCGAATCACTTGCTCACTGCACTGGCGAACACGTGGGCGCAAACGCGCGGGCGACGCCGGACGAGAGCCTCCCGGTGTTGATCGACCCGCCGATGCGCCCGGCCGACGTACTGGCGCGGGCGCCGCTGTGCCCCGGCGGGTCCCGCGACGGCGTACCCGACGTCGGCGTCGATCCGGGTGCGGTCAGCCTGGGCCGCCCCCTGGTCTTCCCGGTACCGGCCGACGAGCTGCCCGGCCCCCTGCGGCTCCGGGCGCAGGCCACCGAGCAGCGGTACTACGGTGTGCTCTTCGCCTTCGACCTGGACCCGCTGCCGGACGGTGGCCGGCACACCTCGGTCCGGTTCGAGGTCACCCTCACCGACGAGGCCGTCCGTGCCGTTCGGCTCGACGCCGACGGCGGCGCCCTCGGGTTGACCTTCGACGCCGACCCGCCCCGGGCGGCCACCGTCGCCGCCGACCGGGCGGCCACCGCCGCCGGTGCCCGTCCCGGCTGGCTCACCCGGCTGGCTCCCCGGCCGGAAAGGCCCCGCGCCTGGTCGTACGGTGCCCAGCGCCACCGCTTCGGGTGGAACTACGAGGGCACCGGGCTGCCCCTGGCCTACGGCATGCATGCCCTGATCGAGGTGCCCGCCGCCACCACCGTGCTCACCGGCCGGCTCGGCGTGCGGGTCCAGGTCCGGCCGGGGCGGCGACACCCGGGCGGCGTTCGCCTGGCCACCGTGCGCGAAGCGGTGCCGTTCCACGAGGAACTGCCCGGCCGGGCCGAACCCACGGCCGCAGCGGTCCGGCTCTGCCTGGCCGCCGACGTGGTGGGTTACAGCCGTCGTCCCAACCATCTGGCCGAACGCACCCAGTCCTGGCTGGTCCGGGCGTTGGCCGAGGCGCGCCGCGCGGCCGGCGTCGACGAGGCGGCGGTGGCCGTGCAACCACAGGGCGACGGTGAGTTCTGCGTGTTGCCGGTCGGCGTCGACGAGTCGACCGTCATCCCCCGGCTCGTCGGCGGTCTCGCGGAGGCGCTGCGGCGCACCAACGACGGCCTGCTCCAGGCGGAGCGGATGCGCCTGCGCGTGGCGTTGCACCGCGGCCTGATGAAGCCGGCGGACGGCGGGTGGGTCGGTGACGCGGCGATCGCGGTGCACCGCATCCTGGACAGCCCGCCCCTGCGGGCCGCCCTGACCGACAATCCGCAGGTCGACTTCGTCCTGGGCGTGCCGGACGTGCTCTACCAGGACGTCATCCGGCACTCGCGGGTGCCTCCGCTGCCGGACCGGTTCACGCCGGTCACCATCGACCTGCCAGAGAAGCGGTTCGTCGAGCACGGCTGGCTGCACGTGCCCCACGGGGAGGGCGGGTGAACGGGCGGCTCTTCGCGCTGTTGGTCGGCATCGACCGGTACCGGGCGGTCACCCCGTTGCAGGGCTGCGGCAACGACGTGGCGCAGGCGGCGGAGTTCCTCCGGGGACGCGTCCCGGCGCAGCGGGGCCCGGCGATCGAGGTGCTGCTGCACGAGCAGGCCACCCGCGAGGCGGTGGTCGACGGGCTGCGTACGCATCTCGGCCAGGCCGGGCCGGGCGACACCGCGCTGTTCTGGTTCAGCGGGCACGGCTCCCGGGCGGCGGTACCGCCGGAGTTGTGGCACCTCGAGTCGGGCGGGAAGCTGCAGACGCTGCTCTGCCACGACAGCCGCCACGGCGGCGTGCCCGACCTGTACGACAAGGAACTCCTGCTCCTGCTCGGCGCGGTCGCCGCCACCGGCTGCCACGTGGTGGCGGTGGTGGACAGCTGCCACTCGCACGGGGCCACCCGCAACCCGCAGCGGTCCGTCGCGGACCTGCCCACCGCGCCCGCGGTGGAGGCGCTCCTGCCGCAGCTGCGGCGGGCCGCCGCCCGGCCGCCGGTCGAGTACGTCTCGCTCGCCGCCTGCCGGTCGTTCGAGACGGCGACCGAGGACTGGCTCGACGGCCGGTGGCACGGGCTGTTCAGTTGGGGGCTGCTCGCTGCGATGCGCCGGCTCGGCCCGGCGGCCACCTACCGGGAGCTGCTCACCGCCGCCCGGTGCGAGGTGGAACAGTACTCGTCCCGGCAGGTGCCGCAGTTGGATCCGGTCACGCCGGGCATCGCCGACCAGCCGTTCCTCGGCGGCCGGGTCCGTCCACCGGCCACGGGGATGTGGCTGCGCCGGTCCCGCCACGAGTGGCGGATCGACGCGGGCTCGTGCCACGGCCTGTCGACCGGTGCCGACGGCGACGACAGCCGCGTGGCCGTCGCCGGCACGGAGAACGAGGCGCGGATCCTGCGGGTGGGGGCGAATCACAGCGTCGTGGCCCCGATCGGTTGGGAGCCGGACGAGGACACGCAGTACCCGGTGGTGCTCAGCCGGGTGCCGATCCCGCAGGTCACCGTCGCCGTCGAGGGTGACCACCACCCCACGGTCGAGCTGGTGCTGGCGGCGCTCGGCACGGCCGGTCCCACCGGCGGCCCGTCGCCGTACGTCCGACCGGTCCCCGGTGCGGCCTCCGCAGAGGGGCCCCAGCTGCGGCTGCGAGCCGACCAGCCGGGCCGGGTGGGCATCCGGGACCGGGACGACGCCCCGATCTGTCCCGACGCCAGCGACGTGTCCGGCGACGGGGCCCGGCGGTTGGTCGCCACGGTGGAACACCTGGCCCGGGTGCGCCGGGTCCGGGCGCTGACGAACCCGGTGTCCGGGCTGGCCGGCGCGGTGTCCCTGCAACTCGTCGAGGCCCGGGCGGCGGAGGTGACCGCCCCGGCGCACCGGCCGGCGCTGCTGCCCGGCCCGGACGGCGCGATCCATCTGCGCTATCGCCGGGACCGGGGCCGGTGGGTCGCGCCGACGGTCTTCGTCCGGCTGCACAACCACAGCTCCCGGCAGCTCTACTTCGTCCTGCTGAACGTCACCGAGGGCCATCGGGTGCACACCGGCCTCTTCCCCGGCGATCACGTCGCGCCGCGGTGGGCCGCCGCCGCCCTGCACGGTCGCCCGGTGGAGCTGCGGCTCCCCGACGACCAGCCGGTCACCCCGGGTGCCCGCACCCGCGACTGGCTGATCCTGCTCGCCGCCGAGGAGGAGTTCAGCTCGGCGGCGTTCGAGCTGCCGGACCTGTCCGGGGCGGGGTCGGGCCGGGGCCGGGTGCCGCGCGGGGTGACCGGGCTGCTCGGTCGGCTGGGTCTGGCGGCGGCGCACCGCGACGCCGGGGCCGTCGACGGCCCCGCGAGCGACTGGTTCACGCTGACCCTGCCGATCGTGACCGAGGTGCCCGGCAGCGCCACGGTGCCCGCCGGCGGTGTCGACGACGGGCAGGCCGTGGCGACGTGACCGGCCCGCACGACCCGGACCAGCCGCCGCCGGACGAGTGGATCGACCTGCTGCTGCGGCACCAGAAGAACCCACCGCCGGGTACGGATCCGGCCGGGCTGGCGGGGCTGATCGGCGAGGCGTTCCTGCAGCGGTACGCCGACGACCCGGACGACGCGCACCTGGCCACCGCGATCGAGCAGCTGACCCGGGCGCTGCACGGCTCTCCGCACCACGCCGACGCGGCCGGCTGGCACTACGGGCTGGGGCTGGCCCACGGCGAGCGCGCCCGACGGGCGGCGGCAGCGGTGCTCGCCGGCTCCGCCGAGCGGCCCGAGGGGCCGGCCGTGGACCAGGACCGGGCGGTGGCCCACCTGACCGCCGCCTACCGGGGCTGGCCGTCGGACGATCCCGAGCGGGACGCCGTGGCTGTGGAGTTGCTCGACGAGGTCTGGGACCGGTTCCAGTGGCAGATCCTGGACCTCGAGCCCGCCTCGCCGGCCGCCCACGCCGAGCTG
Organism: Micromonospora sp. DH13; assembly: GCF_020873825.1. Classification (NCBI taxonomy): domain Bacteria; kingdom Bacillati; phylum Actinomycetota; class Actinomycetes; order Micromonosporales; family Micromonosporaceae; genus Micromonospora; species Micromonospora sp. DH13. Next base: position 36,447 of record NZ_JAHWGR010000026.1, on the reverse strand, counting down.
GACCGCATGGAGCGGGCCATGGCCGAGGTCGCCGTCGGCGACGACGACCCGCACCGGGCCCGGTACGCCCGGATGCTCGGCGGCCTGGCCCGGCTGGCTCGCTACGACTACGCCAGTGGGCGACGCCAGGACCTGGACGAGGGCGTCGCGCAGCTCACGGCCGCCCTGGCCGCCCTGCCTCCGGAGACCCCCCGCTACACGGTCGCCTCCGACGAACTGGTCGCCGGATACCTGGAGCTCACCGGCCTGGACGAGGACCGCAACTGCCTGGACCTGGCCCTCGCCGTGGGCGACCGGGCGATCCGGGCCGCGCGGCCGGGCCAACCCGGCTGGCTCAGCCTGCACCGCAGCCAGGCGTCCGGGTATGCGACCCGATGGGACCTCGACCAGGACCCGGCGGACGTCGCGGCGGCGATCCACTGCTGGCGTACGGTGCGGGCGGAGGACCCGGACGCCGCCTCGGCGGTGGCCCTGGCCGAGCTGTTGCACAGCCGCGCGGAGCTGACCGAGGACCCCGACGGTCTCGCGGAGGCCGTCGAGCTGCTCGCCGGCGCGCTGCCGGAGGCGGCCGAGGCCGGGCCGGTCTGGCAGCGGCTGGGCGAGATCCACCTGCTGCGTTGGCAGCGGGGCCGGGAGCCCGGCAGTCTGGCGGCCGCGGGCGACTGCCTGGACCGGGCGCTGCGCGGCGGCCTGCCGGCGGAGGCCCTGTTCGCCGTGCACCGGACCCGGCTCGTGGTCGCCTGGGAGACGACGACCCACGAGGAGACGGCCGAACCGGGCTCGTTGCCGCCGGGCCTGGGCCGGTTGCGCCGAGTCGTGCAGGAGGCCACCGACGCGCTGCACGCCGCGACCGATGCCACGCCGACCGAGCGGGCCACCCTGGCCGGTCTGATCCTCTACGCGGAGTGCACTGTGATCGGCATCATGCTCGACGACGCCGACCTGCCCCACCTGCGGTCGTTGCTCGCGATCGCGAGGACCGCCGACGCCGACCCGCCGCCGGGATTTCCCGGGGCGATGGACCTCGTCGAGGGCGTTCTGGACGACGCCGCCGCGAGCAGCAGCGCCGACTCCGCCTCCGACTTCGGGGTCACCAGGTTCGCCGCCGCGCTCAACGACCGGCACCTCGACGAGCCCGCCGCCCTTCGAGGGCTGACCAGGCTGGCGCTGCTCTCCCGGGGCGCCCGGCTCGGCGACCTGCGTAGCTTCCGCGCCGGTGCCGGCCGGCCGGACGGGGCGACCGACGCCGTGGAGGGGGACGCCGGACGTACCGACGCCGAGTCCGAACTCGTCGAGGTCGCCTTCCACGTCATCCGGCACGGCGCCCGGCGGGATTTCGCGGCCATGCGGGAGGCGATCCGCAGGGCCGACGGGCTGCGCGACCGGATCGGTCCGTCGCGGGTGGTCCGCCAGCTCGTCGACCCGATGCTCGACGCCGGCCGGAGCCTCTACGCCATGAACACCCATGGCCCGCTGCCGCCCGCCGGGGCGCCGGTGCCACTGCCGGCCGGGCGGCTCTCCATCCGGACCGTGGCGACGATGGCCATGAACGCGGCGGTCCAGCTCGCCGTGGCCCGTCGGTGGGCGGACCACGAGCTGCTCCGGCGCTGGGCCGACCACCTGGCGGGGGCCGCCGACCGGCTGGAGCCGGCGGACCGGATGTCGCTCGTGCTGCTGTCCCTCGCCGCCAAGGCCGAGCTCTGGCGGGCCGCCGCGCTGCGGGAGCGCGCCGCCGCGGCCCGGGCCGCCCGGTATCTCGCCCGGGCCCGTGCCGCCGGCCCCGATTCCGCCGGATCGCTCTGGGCCGAGCTGGTCGGCGACCACGCCGAGGCGCTGCGCCGGTCCGGGGATCCGGACCGGGCGGCGGCGCGGCGGCTCGGGCTGGCCGGGCTGCGGGCCCGGGCCCGGGACGTCCTGCTCCAGTCCGGCACCGATCAGGCGCTGGAGGCGGCCCGGTCGGCTGCCGACGCCGCGACCCGGGTGGTCCGGTGGTGCCTGCAGGACGAGGCCGACGACGACCTGCTCGCCGCCCTCGACGCGGGCCGGAGCCTGACCCTGCAGGCCTCCACCGCCGGCCGCACGGTGCCGGAGCTGTTGGGCCGGGCCGGCCGCGCCGACCTGGCGGCGGAGTGGGAACAGTCCGGCGGCCTGGGCCGCGACCAGGTCACCGGGGATCTGCTCGGGGCGGTGGTCGCCGCCAGCGAGGTCCCGGACGATCTGCGTCCCCGGGTGCTGCGCGCGCTGGAGGGCGCCGGCCTCCTCGACGACCTGCTGCCTCCACTGAGGCCCGACGACGTGCGGGCCGCACTCCGCGCCCTGGACCTCGACGCTCTGGTCTATCTGGTGCCGGCCGCCCCGGGGGTGCCGGGGCTTGCGGTCCTGGTGCCCGCCACCGGTGAGATCCTCCCGCAGGAGTTCCCCGACCTGACCGTGGCACCCGGCGCGCCGGTGCGCCGGCTGCTGTCGGCTGCCCTGGGCCCGACCGGCACCGGGCCACGGGTGGCGGGACCGGTCGGCGGCGACGTGGGCGAGACCGGAGCCGACGTGGCCGCGACCCGGATCGACGACCTGTGCCGGTGGGCGTGGCGGGCGGTGCTCGGCCGGCTCGTCGACGACCTGCGGGCGCTGCGGCCCGGCCGGCCCGCCCGGGTGGCGCTGGTGCCGATGGGACTGCTCGGGCTGGTCCCCTGGCACGCCGCGTACGAGCAGACCGCGACCGGCCGGCGGTACGCCATGCGCGACCTGGTGGTCTCGTACACGCCGTCGGCCCGGATGCTCTGTGCCACGGCGGCGCGACCGTCCCGTCCCGTCCGGTCCGCCCTGGTCGTCGGGGATCCCCTCGGCGACCTGCGGTACGCCGGTGTCGAGGCCCACGCCGTGTTCGAGCGGTTCTACCCCGACGGCGACTATCTGGGGGCGGCGCATCCCGACCCGGGGCGGCGGGCCACCCGGGAGAACGTGCTGTCGTGGCTGCGTACCGCCGGGGTGGGTCCTTCGATGCTGCACTTCGCCTGTCACGGCCGGGTGGAGCCGGCCCTGCCGGCGGACGCCCACCTGGTGCTGGCCGACGGGCCGCTGCCGGCCCGGGAGCTGCTGGAGGTGTCGCGCCGGGCCGCGCTCGACCTCGGCCGGGTGTTCCTGGCAGCCTGCACCACGAATGTCGCCGGTGGCGATCACGACGAGGCGTTCAGCCTGGCCACCGCCTTCCTGGCCGCCGGCGCGCACACGGTCTTCGGGTCGCTGTGGCGGGTGCCGGACGACGGCACGTCGTTGCTCATGTACGTGGTGCACCACCTGCTGCGACAGGGCCACGCGCCGGCCGACGCCCTGCGCCGGGCCCAGCTGTGGATGCTCGATCCGGACCGGCGGCCACCGGCTGGCATGCCCCCCGAGTTGGCCGCGGCGTGCGGCGGGGCGTCGTTGGCGCAACCGCTGTCGTGGGCCGCGTTCACCCACCTCGGGTGGTGAGAGGGGAACCCCTCTCTACCGTAGGCGTTAACAAGGGGCCCCTCCTTACACCCAGTCGGCGAGGATGCGGCGGGCCGCGTTGTGGCCGGCCGCCCCGATGACGCTGCCCGCCGGGTGGCAGCCGGCGCTGCCGGCGTAGACGCCGTTGACGCCGGTGGCGTACGGCATCCGGTCGGTGAAGGAGACGGTGTTGTCGACGTGGTGGATGTGCCCGCCGGTGATGCCGAAGTGCGCCTCGATGCCGGCCGGGGTCAGCGGCACGGCGTCGGCGATCAGGTCGCCGGTGCCGGGCGCGTACCGCTCGCAGATGCCGATCAGCCGGTCGACGTAGCCGGGCAGGGCCGCGTCCCAGGTGCCGTCGGCGAGCGCGTAGGGCACCGACTGCACGAACAGGGCCGACGAGTGGTGCCCTTCGGCGTCGGACAGCGACGGGTCGACGGTGGTGTGCAGATACCACTCGATGGTGGGCTCGGCGGGCAGCCGCCCGGCCTGCACGTCGGCCCACATGGCGCGCAACGCCGCCATCGGCGGCTCGCCCCCGCCGCCGACCAGCGACGCCGAGCCGGGCAGCAGGTGGATGGTGGAGCCGAACGGGCTGGGCGCGCCGGGGGGCAGGCAGGAGAAGCGGGGCAACCCGGTCAGCGCCAGGTTGACCTTGAGGGTGGTGCCGGGCCGGCGGACGGCCGCCATCCGCGCGCCCAGCTCCGCCGGGAGCGCGCCGTCGGGCAGCAGGTCCATCAGCCGGTACGGGTCGCACGCCCCGAGCACCACCCGGGCGGCCACGTGCCGGCCGTCGGCGAGGGTCACGCCGCTGGCCGCGCCGCCGTCGAGAGTGATCGCGGTGACCGGGGCGTCGGTCAGGATGCGCGCCCCGGCGGCGCGGGCCGCGTCGGCGAAGGTGCGCGAGACGGTGCCCATGCCGCCCTCGGCGATCATCCAGGTGCCGTCGGATCCGGGCAGTCGGCACATGTTGTGCACGAGGAAGTTGTGCCCGGTGCCGGGGTCGTCCGGGCCGGCGTTGAGCCCGGACAGCCCGTCGGTGACCGCGTACATGCTGACCAGCAGCTCGGAGCGGAAGTCGAAGCGGGCCAGGTAGTCGGCGACGGAGCCGCGCACGAGGTCGACGAAGACCTGCCGCAGGGCGGGCCGGACGTGCCGCTGCGCGATCTCCTCGGCCGGCAGCGGCTCGGCCAGCCAGGCGGGCGCCAGGTCGTCGCGGAGCTGGGCCAGCTCGGCCTGCATGGCGTCGTCGGCGGCCACGTCGGCGGGGGAGAAGAAGTCCGCGAGCTGCCGCCGGGTGGCGGCCGTGTCGCTGCCCATCAGCAGGTACGGCGACCCGGTGCCGCCCGGGGTGGGCAGGAAGTAGTGCGGGTCGCGGCGCAGCACGGGGATGCGCACGTCGAGCGTGGCGAGCAGCTCCGGCGGCATCAGGCCGAGCAGGTAGGACCCGGTGGAGTGGCGCAGCCCGGGCACCTTCGGGAACGGGTTCTCGGTGCGGGTGGCCCCGCCGATCACCCCGGCGGCCTCCAGCACCAGCACGTCGAGGCCGGCGCGGGCCAGCAGGATCGCCGAGACCAGCCCGTTGTGCCCGGAGCCGACGACCACCACGTCGGCGCGGGCCGGCAGGTCACTCGCGTTGCTCGTCGCGGTCGTGCCGCTGTGCTCGCTCATGCTGGGGCAGCCTAGTGCCGCGCCGACCCGGCCGGGGGGCCGTCGCCGTTCCCGGTCGGCGGGCCGCCGTCGGGTGCCCCGCGCAGCTGGCCGAGCAGCGCGGCGAGTTCGGTCTCGAACAGCGCCCCGGGGGAGTCCACGGCCCAGGTGAGGTGGCCGAAGACCTCCATGGCGACCAGGCCGTAGAGCCGGGTCCAGGCCGACAGGAACGCGTACGCGACCTCGATCGGCAGCTCGCCGTGCTTGGCGGTGAGCGGGGCGAGGTGGCAGCCGAGCTGCTGGTGCAGCACGTCGGCCGGGGGGCCGGGCAGCGCCGCGCCCCAGGTCAGCGCGAGGAACGGGGCGAGGAAGACCGCCCCGAACCGCGCGCCCGGGTGCTCGGCGTCGGCGCAGGCGTCGGTGAACGCGGCGACCCCCGGGACGGGGTTGCCGAAGATCAGGCTGAACTCGGCGGGGTGCGCGACGGCCCAGTGGCGCATCGCCCGGCACATGGCCGTGAGCTGGTCGACGGGTTTTCCGCCGGCGGCGTCCCGGGCCGCCTCGATGATGCCGCGCAGCTCGTCGTAGAGGTCGCCGGCCAGCGCGCCGACGAGGGCCTCCAGGTTGGGGAAGTAGCGGTAGATGGCGGGCGCGGTCATCCCCATGTCGCGGGCGATGGCGCGCAGGGAGATCGCCTCGACCCCGCCGGTCACGAGCAGCCGGCGAGCCCCGTCCTTGATCTCGGACAGGGTGGTCGCGCGTAGCCGTTCCCGGCGGGTCGGTGCGGACATGCGTGAACCCCCTTGACTGGAGCGAACACCGTAGTCATAGTAAACGGCGTTCACTTCTGAGAGCCATGGTTACTGACCACGACCTTAAACGGTCGGTGAGGGGGAATGCGATGTTCGACTGGTGGGGGCGGGTGGTGGTGCGGGCCCGCTGGGCCGTGCTGGCCGCCGCCGTGGCGCTCATGGCGCTCGGCGCGACCTGGGGGACCGGCGTCTTCGGCCAGCTCAGCGGTGGTGGGTTCGCCGACCCGGCCAGCGAGTCCAGCCGCACGGCCGAGCGGATCACCGCCGAGCTGGGCCGGCAGGGCGCCGACGTGATCGTGCTCTGGTCCAGCGACACCGCCACCGTCGACCAGCCGGCGTTCCGCGACCCGGTCGCCGCCACCGTCGCGGCGCTGCGCCAGCGCCCCGAGATCGACAGCGTGACCACCTTCTACGACACCCCGGCGCCCCACCTGGTGTCCACCGACCGCCGGGCCACCTACGCCCTCGTCCAGCTCGACGGCGTCGACGAGGACGCCCGCGCCGAGGCGTACGACGCGGTGCGGCCCGCGTTCGACGCCCCCGGGCTGCGCACCGAGCTCGGCGGCGCGGTGGCCTTCCAGCGGTACGCCAACGAGCAGACCACCGAGGACATCACCCGCGCCGAGCTGCTCTCCATGCCGGTGCTGCTGGTCCTGCTCGTGCTGATCTTCGGCGGGCTGGTCGCCGCCACCACCCCGCTGCTCGTCGGCGGGCTCGCCATCCTCGGCGCGTTCGTCGCCGTCCGGCTGCTCAACATGATCACCGACATGTCGATCTTCGCGATCAACGTGATCACCCTGATCGGCCTCGGCATGGCCGTCGACTACGCCCTGTTCGTGGTCAGCCGGTTCCGCGAGGAACTCGCCGCCGGCCGCGACACCGCCGAGGCGGTACGCCGCACCATGGCCACCGCCGGCCGCACCGTCCTCGTCTCCGGGCTCACCGTCGCCCTCGCCATGGCCAGCCTGCTGGTCTTCCCACAGCCGTTCCTGCGCTCGATGGGCCTCGGCGGGATGGCCGCCGTGCTGGTCGCCATGCTCGCGGCGCTCACCGTGCTGCCGGCCCTGCTCGCGGTGCTCGGCCGCCGGGTCGACGCGGTGCGCGTACCCGTGCCGTGGCGGCGTGGGGCGGGCCGTGGGCGGCCGGCGCACGCCGACACCAGCGGCGCCTGGGCCCGGATCGCGCGCAGCGTGATGCGCCGCCCGGTGCCCTACCTGGTCGGGGTGGCCCTGATCCTGGGGCTGCTGGCCACCCCGTTCCTGCGCGCCGAGTTCGGCGGCGTCGACGAGCGGGTGCTCCCGGCCGACGCCGGGCCCCGGGTGGTCTCCGAGCGGATCGCCGCGCAGTTCCCCGGCGGCACCATCGCCCCGATCGACGTGCTGGTCACCGGCGTGCCGGCCGACGCGGTCGGGCCGTTCGCCGACCGGATCGCGGCGGTGCCCGGGGTGACCGGCGTGCGGGTCGCCGCGACCCGGGGGGCCTCGACGCTGCTCGCCGTCGCCTACCCGGGCGAGCCGACCGGCGACGCCGCCCGGGACCTCGTCGGCGACCTGCGCGCCCTGCCCGCCCCGGACGGCGCGCGGGTGCTCGTCGGCGGCCGGCCCGGCGTCGACCGGGACCTGCTGGGCAGCCTCGGCGACCGGCTGCCCTGGATGGCCCTGCTGATGGCAGGCGCGACCCTGCTGCTGCTCTTCCTCGCGTTCGGCTCGGTGGTGCTGCCGGTCAAGGCGGTGCTGATGAACCTGCTCTCCATCGGCGCGTCGTTCGGCGTGGTGGTCTGGATCTTCCAGGACGGGCACCTGTCCGGGCTGCTCGGCTTCACCTCGACCGGGTTCATCGAGCCGAGCAACGTGATCCTCATGCTCGCCGTGCTGTTCGGGCTGGCCACCGACTACGAGGTGTTCCTGCTCTCCCGGGTCCGCGAGGAGTGGGACCGCACCGGCGACAACACCGCGTCGGTGGCCGCCGGCCTGCAACGCACCGGCCGGATCATCACCGCCGCCGCCCTGCTGCTGGTCATCGTGGTCGCCGGCTTCGCCACCGGCGCGATGGCGTACATCAAGCTGATCGGGGTCGGCATGATCGTGGCGATCGTGGTCGACGCGACCCTGGTCCGGGCGCTGCTGGTGCCGGCCACCATGCGTCTGCTCGGCCGCTGGAACTGGTGGGCCCCGGGCCCGCTCGGCGCGGTCTACCGCCGCTTCGGCATCCGCGAGTCGGACGACCCGGCCGGACCCGGGGCCGGCGGCGCGGCGGAACAGGCCGCCCCGGACGCGGTCGAACCGGAGCCCGTAGGGCCGGAGAGCCGTCACCCCGCGTTCATCGGGTAGTCACTGGTGTCGATGCTCCGCCGGCTCTACCGTCGGTGGGGCATCGACCCTACCGGGAGGTAACCGATGGACCGTCGTACCGTCCTGCGCGCCACCGTCGCCGGCGGGGCCGCCGCCTTCTGCGGCAGCCTCTGGGCCTCCGCCGCCCTCTCCGCGCCGGCCCTCGCCGCCGGCCCGGCCCAGCCCGGCCCCGGCCCGTACGGGGACCTGCTCGCCGCCGACGCCAACGGCATCCAACTGCCCGCCGGCTTCACCAGCCGGGTGGTCGCCCGCTCCGGGCAGCGGGTCGCCGGCACCTCCTACCTGTGGCACTGGGCCCCCGACGGCGGCGCGTGCTTCCCCGCCCCCGACGGCTGGATCTACGTCTCCAACTCCGAGATCCCGCTCGCCGGCGGCACGTCGGCCGTGCGGTTCCGCGCCGACGGCAGCATCGCCTCGGCGTACCGGATCCTCGGCGGGACCAACCTCAACTGCGCCGGCGGGGCCACCCCGTGGGGCACCTGGCTCTCCTGCGAGGAGGCGCCGCTCGGCCGGGTCATGGAAACCTGGCCCGACGGCAGCCGCGCCGCCGAGGAGCGCACCCGGATGGGTCGGTTCACCCACGAGGCCGCCGCCTGCGACCCCGACCGGGGCGTCGTCTACCTCACCGAGGACGAGGAGGACGGCTGCTTCTACCGGTTCGTCCCCGACACCTGGGGCGACCTGCGCACCGGCCGGCTCCAGGTGCTCTGTGCGCCCGCCGGCCAGGTGACCGGCCCGGTGACCTGGGCCGACGTGCCCGACCGAGACGGCTTCCCCGTGCCCACCCGCCGCCAGGTCGGCGCGGCACAGCACTTCGACGGCGGCGAGGGCTGCTGGTACGACCGGGGCACCTGCTGGTTCACCACCAAGGGCGACAACCGGGTCTGGGCGTACGACGCCGCCAACCAGCGCCTCGACCTCGCGTACGACGACTCGCTGGTGCCCGCCGGGGCGGCCCCGCTCACCGGCGTCGACAACATCACCGGCACCCGCTCCGGCGACCTGTACGTGGCCGAGGACGGCGGCAACATGGAGATCAACATGATCACCCCGGCCGGCGTGGTCACCCCGTTCCTGCGCCTGCTCGGGCAGTCCGGCTCGGAGCTGACCGGCCCGGCCTTCTCCCCGGACGGCAGCCGCCTCTACTTCTCCTCGCAGCGGGGCGTCAGCGGGGCGGTCACCGGCTCCGACGGCATCACGTACGAGATCACCGGCCCCTTCCGCCGCTGACCCCTGACCCTGACCGCTGGGCCGCCGACGATTGCCCTCCGAACGGCTGCGCCACCGGATGCCCGGAGGTCGCTGACGTGACCCGGCCCGCCCGCTAGGGAGCTGAGTCACTTACGACATCACCCACCCACCCCAGTACCCGATGGCCACCCCAGCACTCCGGTGATCAAGAGGAATGCGTCAAGAATGATCTCGACGATGACACATTCCTCTTGATCACCGCGCCGGGCCGGGACGCGCCGGGGCCGGTAGGGAGGGCGGGGAGGGCCGGGCGGCGTGATGTCGTAGGTGACTCAGCTCCCTAGTGGCTGTTCACCGCATTGGCGGGTTCTGCTTGCGGAGCCTGCTGGTTGTCGTGAGGTGGATCAGCCGAAGGACTTCATGGTGCTCCAGTCCGCGCCCAGCACGACCTTCACCGGGGTGCCGGCACTCGTGGCGGAGGGGTGGTAGACCCGGATCTGACCGTCGGCGCCAGACCGGACCCAGAGGTCGGGCACCTGGTCGCCGCTGACGTCCGGGATCGCGATCACCGAGCTCATCGCCGCCTCCGTCCAGCCGGTGCCATAGGAGACGTCGCCATCGCGCGAGTTGGCGGCCTGCTTGAGCGAGTGCAGGTCGACGCTGCCCGCTGCCGCCCCGGGCAGGCCGTGGCGGACGTACATGTTGCCGTTGTCCAGGTTGCGCCAGAGCAGGTCGGGGGTGCCGTCGACGTCGACGTCCGCCACGTTGACGATGTCCCGGCGCCCCCAGGCGGACCCCTCCATCAGGGTCGCCTCCTGGAAGCTCGCCCCGGTGTAGCCACCGAGCATCCAGAACGCCGTCCCGGCCCGTACCACCAGGTCCGGCCGTTGATCGCCGGTGACGTCACCGACGGCCTTGATCTGGGTCCAGGTGCCCGGATCCGGCGCGCCGGGCGGCAGCAGGACCCGCAGCCGGCGGTTGACGTCGAAACTGCCGTACCCGTCGCCGGGGTAGAGCCAGAATCGGCCGTCGGGGGTGCGGGCGAACAGGTCGGTGACGCCGTCGCCCGGGTAGGCGTCGTCGTACTTGGCGATCAGGGCCGCCTTGGCGGCACCCGCGTCCCACCAATGTCCCGGCGGGTTCAGTTCGTTGCCGGTGGTGTAGGAGGCGGCGAGCCACGAGTACAACTCGCCGCCCTCATCGCCCGCGTAGGTGCGCAGGTTGCCCGTGGCATCGACGAGGATCAGGTCGGGCAGGTCGTCGCCGGTGACGTCGCCGGGTTTGTCGGCAGTCTCGCTGGGCGGCACGTAGAAGGTGTAGTCGGTGCGGACGCTGCGGTTGCCGACCGCGTCGAGGGCGTACACGTGCAGGGTGTTCGGGCCGGCGTGCCGGGGAGCCAGACCGGCCACGGTGGCCTTGCCGCCGCTGGCCGGGATCGTGAGGGGGTTGATGCTCTCGAACGAGTAGGTGAACTGGGCGGCGCCCGCCGCGCTGAACTCGACCGGCCCGGTCTGCCCGAACTTCACGGTGGACCAGGTGGCGCCGTCCGGGGTCGCCTCCAGCCACACGTTGCTGGCGACGTCTGGAGCCGGGGGCGCGGACGCGTCGATGGTGAAGCGGCACGGCTCGGTGCCGGGCGGGTAGTACGAGGAGGAGGCGTTCGAGGAGTCCTCGGCGCGGACGTCCCAGGAGTAGGTGACCCCGTCCTCCAGGTCGCTGGGGAGGATCGTCCGGCTGCCTATTCTGTAGTCACCCTCGGCTTGCGTGTCGGTGACGAGGGTGCCCGCGGGCACCGTGGTGCCCGTCCGCCAGAAGCGGAAGCGCAGCCCCTTGAGGTTGCCGTCCGGGTCGATGGCCTTCGCCGACAGGGAGATCGTGGTCCGGGCGATGGTGGCGCCGCCGCCGGGGCCGGGCACGCAAGCGCCGCCGGGCGAGGTCCGGCCGTCCGTCGGCTCGCCCGGGGGACGGTTGTGGACGACCTCCAGCTCGGCCGTGTTGGCCTTGAACTTGCGCCAGGTCAGCGTGTCGGACTCGCTGGTGGCGCGCATGCCGAGGGTGATGCTTCCCCAGCCCTTGGTGGCGGCCTCCTGTGCCGCGCCCAGCACGTCGAACCGGACGTACTCGTCGTCACAGCTGCTGCCGTAGCCGTGGGCGAAGGACCGCTTCTGCTGCACGGACTCCCATGCCGGTTGCTTCTGCCAGGTGCTGCTGGAGGAGATGGCTCCGGTGAGCCAGAGCTGCATCTCCCGGGCCGTGCAGGACCAGGAGTGGTTGTTCAGCACCCGGAAGCCGGCCTCGCTGACCACCGTTCCCTTGATCTTGCTGTCGAAGCCCATTCGCCAGAAGGAACGCGTCGTCAGGGGGGTGTCCTCGTCGTAGCCGACCCGGGCGTCCGAGGTGCCGCTGTTGAAGTTGGTGCTGTGGTAGGTGTTGGTGTTCGGGCTCTGCTTGTAGACGGTGGCCCAGGACTGCAGTCCTGTCTTGAGGGTCGGATCGAGGAAGAGCGGGAAGAGCGCCTCGGGATCGGTGAGCAGGCCGGTGGCGGCGGCGTCCAGGTGCAACCGGGCCTCGCCGGTGTCCTCACCGTCGAGTCGGGTGGGCATCGGGCCCTGACGGGAACCGGGCTCGGCGCCGCTGAGGCCGGAGAGCTGTAGCACGTCGGCGCTGGTGTCCACTGCCGTGCGCAGCGGCGTCTCGGGCGAGGTGGGTTCCCGGCCGGCGGAGTCCCAGGCGAACGGGCTGGGGATGGAGCCGATCTCCGCACCGCTGGCCGGGTCGAGGATCTGCACCCCGCTGGTGAGTTGCTGGTGGCGGAAGACGGCCGTCGCGGACCGAAGCCCGTAGGTCAGGGTGTCGACGGCGTCGAGGGTGGCGGCGTTCCGGTTCTTGACAATCAGCAACTGCCCGAACCCGCCCTCTTCTCGGGCGACGACGAGTAGGTCGACACCGGGCAACACCTCAGGGTAGAGCGCGCGGGGCCCGTCCAGCACCGGTTCCGGCAGGAGGCCGGGCCACAGGTACGTGATCGTGTGGCCGTCGATCTGCACCTCGGCGAGGGCGGTCTCGGCGGGACTCTCGGGCTGGTGGGCCGGGGCGAGCCGCAGGGAGTTGGTGGTGCCGCTCGACTGCCCGCCCTGCTTCGCCGCGGAAGGGCTGCCGGCGGAGAAGCGGACCGGCACCGGCGCGTTGGCCGGCGTGACATCGAGCCCGGCGGGGGTGTTGCCGGCCCGGGCGAGGGTGGTGTCGATCGGGGCCCACTGCCCGGAGGCGGTCTTCGCGCGCTGGGGCACCGCGTGGAAGGTGGTGCGGAGCTTGCTGTCCGGGCGCGCCCAGGTGAGCGAGGTGGCGGTGGTGGCGGTGTCGACGGGCACCTCCTGACCGGTGCGTCGGGCCTCGGCCATCGCGGCCGCGTAGTCCCGGCCGACGGTGTCCACCGGCGCGGCCTCGGTGGCCCGCTGTGGTCGGGAAGGTCGGCTGTCGTCGGCGCGTAGCCAGTACGGCAGCCCGGCCACGAGGAGCGCGACCAGCAGGAAGCCCAGGGTGCAGAGCTGCCGGGTACGCGTACGCAGGAAAGGGCTGAGCAGGCGAGGCACGGTCACGGCGGTCTACTCCCGTGGGGGCCGGGCGGACAGGGCGGCGGCAACGACGAGCGATCCCGTCCGGCGGAGGGCCACGGGGCAGCAAGCGCGGGCACACGATCGCACAACCAGTCGCCAGCTCGTCACACTTTCTTCCGTTATCGATTCGTGATCTTGTACGCGCTGTCGTCGAGAGTCGCGACCAAGAGTTGACCTACGCGGCTTTCCTCGGCCCAACTTGCCGGTCATGTGCGGATTGATCCGTCAAGGGGGGAATCCGTTGCCTCGACGGCCCTCGCGAGGAAATAAGCCGTGACCAGGATCACTGGCATGTCGCTCTGATCACGTCCAGTTACCTTGAGTAAGAGTGCTGGTTGATCCACAGTGCTCAGGCGTGCCACGCCCGGCGCGTGCCGTGCCATCGCGGTCGTACCGCGATCTCTTCCGTCTTCGCGCCTGGGTGGGAGCCGACGTATGCCTGGTACCGGATTGCTGTCCCGACGGCGTCCCGGCCGACCCGCCCGACCGGTCACGGGCCGCCGGCGGTGGTCGCCCACCCGTCGGGCCCTGGCGCTGGCGCTCTCGGTCAACCTGCTGGTGGCGCTCGCGCCTGCGCAGGCGTGGGCGGTGCCCGGCGCTGGGATGAGCCGCACCGGGATGCCGGTCGAGCTGCCCGATATCCCCACGATCAAGCACGTCGACCACGACGCGGACGCCGAGACGGAGCTGACCACCGCCGACGAGGTGCCGGTGGACCCGTACGAGCCGCAGGCGGTCACCCCGTGGCAGCAGGACAGCGGCGAGGTGGACCTGACGGCCGCGACCCCCGGCACGCCGCTGCCGGTCGAGGACCTGCCGGTCGCCCTCGGCGTACCCGAGGGCGGCGACCCGGCCGACCTGGCCGGCACCTGGAAGGTCGACCTTTCCAGCCCGGAGGCGTCCCAGGCCGTCGGGGCCCCCGGCCTGATCATGAAGATCACCCCGCCGGTGACCGCGGACCCGGACGCGGAGGTGGCCCTCAGCGTCGACTACACGCCTTTCGCCGACCTCTACGGCCCGCAGGCGGCCGACCGGTTCGGCCTGGTGCTGCTGCCCAGCTGCGTCTACGACGACCCGGACGGCGGGGACTGCGCCCCAGACACCGGCGGCGCGCCGCCCCTGGCTTTCAGCCCCTACCAGGCACCCGGCCCGGACGCCGGGGCGGCCGTGTCCAGCGAGACGGAACTGGTGCCGGCCGACGAGGCGCCGACCGCGACCGACGACGACGGCACCCGCCGACTCGTCAACGGCAGTGTCTCGATCGGGTCGCTGCTCGCCGGCCCGAGCGGCGCCGCGGGCGCGCGCAGCGCGGCGAGCGCCGCCGGCGCCGGGGTCGTCGGCGTGCTCGACACCGGGGCCTCGGCCGGTGGCGACTACACCGCCACCCCGTTGCTCTCCTCCGGTTCCTGGGCGGCCGGCGCCTCCTCCGGCGCGTTCACCTACGGCTACCAGGTGCAGGTGCCGGAGGCTCCCGGTGGCCTGATGCCCCGGGTGAACCTGGGCTACTCCTCGCAGTCGGTCGACGGCCGGACCTCGGCCACCAACAACCAGGCATCCTGGATCGGCGACGGCTGGGACTACAGCGCCGGATCCATCACCCGCAGCTACGCCAACTGCACGCAGGACTCGAAGAAGTCGGGTGCGAACAACGCCACGCACCGCACCGGCGACCTGTGCTGGGGCTCCGACAACGCGACCCTCTCCCTCGGCGGCATGACCACCGAACTCGTCTGGGACGCCGACGAGGAAACCTGGTTCACCGCCAACGGCGACGGCTCCCGGGTGGAGCTGGTCGAGGACACCGGCAAGGCGAACGGCGATGCCGACGGTGAGTACTGGATCGTCACCACCCGCGACGGCACCCGTCACCACTTCGGGATGCACCGCCTCCCCGGCTGGTCCACCGGGGACCCGGTCACCAACTCGGTGCTGACCGTCCCGGTCTACGGCAACCACGCGGGCGAGGACTGCTACCAGGCGGGCAACTGGGCCGGCTCGGTCTGCACCCAGGCCTGGCGCTGGTCGCTGGACTACGTCGAGGACGTCCACGGCAACGCGATGAGCCTGTGGTGGGCCAAGGAGACCAACCACTACGCGCGCAACTTCAACTTCAAGGCCCCCGTTTCGTACGACCGGGGCGGCTACCTCACCCGGATCGACTACGGGCAGCGCGCCAACACCATCTTCTCCGCCGCCCCGGCCGCCCAGATCACCTTCACGGTGGCGGAACGGTGCTTCGCCGAGGGCACCGTCACCTGCACCGAGGCCAACTTCACCAGCAGCGACCCGGCCAAGTACCGGATCTGGTACGACACCCCGGCTGACCTGCGTTGCAGTGACGACAAGAAGTGCTGGAACGCCTCCCCGTCCTTCTTCACCCGCAAGCGGCTCGACAAGATCACCACCTCGGCGCAGCGGCAGCCCGGCAGCACCGCCCGCCAGGTGGTCGACGAGTACCAGCTCGCGCAGGCGTTCCCCACCACCCGGACCGGCCCGAACACCGCGCTCTGGCTGGAGTCGATCACCCGCACCGGGTACGGGCCCACCGGCGGCACCGACAAGATCACCCTGAACCCGGTGCGCTTCGAGGCCAACCCCGAGGACATGCCGAACCGGGTGCGCAACGACGACCGCCCCGGGTTCTCCCGGCTGCGCATCGCCCGCATCATCAACGAGTACGGCGGCGAGACCGTCGTCAGCTACAAGCAGCCGACGGGCGACTGCGCCACCGGCACCGGACTGCCCGGCAAGACGGACACCACCGCGCTGAAGAACAACAACCGGCTCTGCTACCCGTCCTTCTGGCACCCCGACCCCAGCGCCGAAGAAATCGACTGGTTCCACAAGTACGTGGTGGACAGCGTCGAGGAACTCCCCGCCATCGACGGCCCGGCGGTCAGCACCCTCACCCGGTACAGCTACGCCGACCCCGGATGGAAGCTCGCCGAGCAGGAGTTCACCAAGAAGTCGGCCCGGACCTACTCGCAGTTCGCCGGCTTCGCGCAGGTCACCGTCCGCACCGGCGAGACCGACGCGGACCACGGCGACGGCAGCGTGGCGACGAAGTCCGTCACCCGATACTTCCGGGGCCTGGGCGACGACGTGTCCGTCGAGGACACCGCCGGCCAGGAGATCGCCAAGGACCGCGAGCCGTTCGCCGGCCGCATCGCCGAGGAACTCACCTACCCCACCGCCGACGCCGCGGCCGGCGACTGGCTCACCCGCAGCGTCACCTACCCGGCGGCCGAGGAACTCGGCCGGCGGGACCGGGACGACGGGCTCAGCCCGCTGCGCGCCTGGCGGGTCACCGAATCCCGGGTGGTCGCGCACAGCCGCTCCTCCGGCACCGGCGACGACACCCGCACCACGCGGAAGGTCGAGACGAAGACCAGCTACGACGCCACGCACGGCCTGCCGACGCAGATCGAGTCGCTGGGCGACACCGGCAAGACCGGCGACGAGACGTGCACCCAGCTCAGCTACCTGCACCGGCTCGACCGGAACCTGGTCGGCCTGACCCAGCAGATGCTGACCAGCCCCACCACCTGCGCCGCCGCCACCTGGACGAACCTGGCGTCGCTCAGCTCCGCCAGCCGGATCGGCTACGACGGCGCGGCGTACGGGACCGCCCTGGCGGCGGACACCCGCGCCCTGGTCACCCAGACCTGGTCGCTGAAGGGCGACGGCTCCGGCTTCCAGTCCGACGGCACCGTCGGCTTCGACGCCCTCGGCCGGGTCGTCTCCCGCACCGACCCCGACCTGAAGACCTCCACGACCACCTACACCCCGACCGCCGGCCAGCCCTTCCAGGTCGAGGAGAAGAACTCCCTCGACCACCGGCAGATCCAGGAGTTCGACCCCGGCCGCGGGGTCGTGGTGCGCAGCACCGACCTCAACGACCGGGTCAGCGAGTCGAAGTTCGACGCCCTGGGCCGCCTCGTCGAGGCGTGGGCCGCCGGCCGCGCCCCGTCGGCCGGGGCGATCCCCGACTTCCGGGCCGAGTACACCATCCAGGCGGGCAAGCCCCCGTACGTCACCACGAAGGCCCGCAGTCACGAGAACCGGGTGGAGACCGCGGTCACCATCTACGACGGCCTGGGCCGGGAACGGCAGAGCCAACAGGAGGCCGTCGGCGGCGGACGGCTGATCACCGACACCCTCTACAACCGGGCCGGCGAGGTGGGGCAGACCCGCAATGCCTACTACGCCGACGGCAACCCGAGCGGCACCCTGTTCACCCCGGCCGCCGACACCGCCGTGCCCAACGCCACCCGCTACACCTACGACGGGCTCGGACGGGTCGTCGAGGAGATGCCCGTCCACAACGGCGTCGAGGTGCCGCTGCGGTCCACCCGCTACGAGTACGGCGCGGACCACTCCACCGTGCTCAACCCGGCGGGCGCGGCCTCGTACCGGCTGTTCACCGACGCCCTGGGCCGCACGGCGCGGGTCGACACCTACACCAAGGGCGACCGCAGCGCCTTCGTCTCGATGCGCTACCAGTACGACCCGCAGGGCCAACTGACGCGGGCCACCCACTCCGAGAACCCGAAGGAGTGGACCTGGAGCTACGACCACCGGGGCCGGCCGGTCAGCGCCACCGACCCGGACACCGGCGTCACCACCCTCACCTACGACCACCGGGACCGGCAGGTCACCAGCACCAACGCCCGGGGCGTCACGGTGTGGAACGGCTACGACGAGCTGTCCCGCCCCGTCCAGCAGCGGCTCGGCGGCAGCAGCGGCACCCTGCTCGGCGAGTACACCTACGACACGGTGGCCGGCGGCAAGGGCCTGCCGGCGACCGCCACCCGCTACACCGACGGGCTGCCGTACACCCAGAGCATCGGCGGCTACACCGACGACTACCAGCCGACGTCGACCACGCTGACGCTGCCCGCGAGCATCGCCAGCACCTGGGGGCTGCAAACCTCCTACACGTACGGCTACACCTACACCGACACGGGCATGCCCGAGTCGACCGTGCTGCCCGGCGTCGGGGCGCTGCCCACCGAGAAGGTGCTGGTCCGCTACACCAAGGACGGCCTGCCCCTGTCGGTCTCCGGCAAGGACTGGTACGGCGCGGAGACGGTCTACTCGCCGTACGGCCAGGTGTTGCGCTCGACGCTCGGCGCGCAACCGCACCGCGTCTGGGCCATGGCCTCGTACGACGACGCCAGCGGCGCCCTGACCAGCCAGCAGGTCTACCGCGAGAAGGCCGGCGCCACCGGCGTCGTGGGCGGCAACCTGGTGTCGAACCGCCACTACTGGTACGACAACGCCGGCAACGTCCTGGCCATCCGCGAGCAGGCCGACGGCATCCAGGAACGGCAGTGCTTCCAGTACGACGCGCTCGGCCAGCTCAAGCGGGCGTGGACCGCCGCCGACCAGGCGTCCTGCGCGCCCGGCCCGGCGGGCACCGGTGGGGTGCTCAACGTGGCGGCCGGCGCGGACGGCTCCGGCTACTGGCAGGAGTACGAGTACGACCTGCTCGGCAACCGCACGGAGCTGGTGGAGAAGGACCTCACTGGCGACACCGCCAAGGACGCCACCACCACCTACGCCTACGGCAGGGCCGACGGCAGTCAGCCGCGCACCCTCACCACGGTCACGAAGAACTACGTCACCCCGGCCGGCGCCGCGATCACCGCCGCCGCCCAGCGGCTGTACGAGCTGACCGGCGAGACGAAGTCGGTCACCTCGGTGCAGAACGGCGACGAGCAGACCCTGACCTGGACGTACGACGGCCAGGTCGAGCGAATCACCGGGCAGGGCAGCAAGGGCCGGACCTCGTACGTCGGCCTGGGCAACAAGTGCCTGGACCTGAACGCCGGCCACGCCGCGGCCGGTCAGCCGGTGCAGTTGTTCGCCTGCAACGACACGGTCGCACAGAAGTGGGCATTCACCCCGGCCGGCGGGCAGCCCGACCCCAACCTGGGCACCCTGTCCATCTACGACACGTGGTGCGTCCAGCCGACCGGCACGACGGCCGGGTCGGCGGCGCAGATCCGCGCCTGTGACGGTGGCACCGACCAGCGGGTGGAGCGCCTGTCCACCGGGCAGCTCCGGCACACCTCGTCGGGGCTGTGCCTCGCGGTGCGCGACGCGGCAACCGCCGACGGCACCCCGATCGTCCTGGCCGCGTGCGCGGGCGGGGCAGCGGCGCAGCAGTGGCAGGCGCAGAACGAGACCCGGCACATCTACGGGCCGGGCGGCTCACGGCTGCTGACCGTGCAGGGCCGGCAGGCCACCCTGCACCTGGGCGAGTCGCAGGTGACCACGCAGCAGGGCGGCGCGCTGGTGAGCAGCCAGCGCTCGTACGCCGCCCCGGGCGGGTCGGTGCTGCGCTACGCCCACGGCACCAACCCGTCCGCCCTCGTCGCCGTCGTCGGCGACCACCAGGGCACCCCGTACGCCGAGGTCACCCTCGACGCCACCATGACCACCCGGATCCGCAAGCAGGACCCGTTCGGCAACCAGCGCGGCACCGCCGCCCTGGCCGCCAACATGCAGACCCCGGCCGGGTTCCTCGGGGCCAACCGTGACGACCCCTCCGGGTACGTCCCGTTGGGCGCCCGCCTCTACGACCCCAGCGTCGGCCGGTTCCTCTCCGCCGACCCGGTCCTCGACACCGCCGACCCGTTGCAGTCCAACGGCTACACCTACGCCCACAACAACCCGGCCACCCACACCGACCCCTCCGGCCTGTCCATCTCGCTGACCCCGTCGGAGACCGCCGCCGCCCTCGCCGGCGCGGGCCTGTCCGCCGCCCAGGTGGCGGACGCCCAGGCCATCATGGGCAAGTCCATCACCTCGATCATCCTGTCCGTCGCCTGGGACGTCCTGAAGGACTTCCTCGGCATCAACGCCGCCCTGGGCTGCTTCGGCGGCAGCGTCTGGTCCTGCATCGACCTCGTCACCAGCATGCTGAGCCCAGGCCTGAAGGCCGCCAGGAGCGCGCTGAAGATCGCCAGCGCGGTGAAACGCACCTTCAGCGCCATCCGCGCCCTTCAGAACGCCAAACGCGCCGCCGAGAACGTCCTGCGCGCCGCCAAGGCCGCCGAGACCGCCGCCCTCAACGCCAAGAGAATCGCCATCGAACGCGCCAAGCAGGCGGCCCAAGCGGCCAAGAAGAAGGTTCAGGACAAGGTCAACACGGTCAGCAACCGCGCCACCGAGCAGGCCAAGAAGACCGGCAACCCCGTCCAGAAGGGGGCCCAGGCCCGCGCCAACCCCAAGGGCTCCACCGCAGCCACCACCAGAAACGGTGGCGGCGGAA
The DNA here is from genome assembly GCF_020873825.1 of Micromonospora sp. DH13. Lineage (NCBI taxonomy): Bacteria > Bacillati > Actinomycetota > Actinomycetes > Micromonosporales > Micromonosporaceae > Micromonospora > Micromonospora sp. DH13. The sequence goes on along the minus strand of NZ_JAHWGR010000026.1, from coordinate 16,079 downwards.
AGTCAACGGGCTCCAAACCCGGCGGCAGCTCGGGCGGCTCCAACCGCTCCAACGGTGGCTCCAGCGGAGGCGGCGGCACCGGCAAAGCCGACGGCGGTCGCTGCAACACCGACAACAGTTTCATCCCCGGCACCAAGGTCCTGATGGCCGACGGCACGACCAAGCCCATCGAGGACATCGCACCAGGTGACAAGGTCCTCGCCACCAACGCCGACACCGGCGAGACCGAGGTCGAGACGGTCACCGCCACGATCACCGGCACCGGTGCCAAACACCTCGTCACCATCACCACCAGCGACGGCCGGAGCGGCGGGGACGGCGACAGCGGCACCTCCAAGATCACTGCGACAGACGGACACCCCTTCTGGGTACCCGAGCTTCGGCAGTGGGTCGACGCCACCGACCTCCAGGTTGGCCAGTGGCTCCAGACCAGCGCCGGCACCCGCGTCCAGGTCACCGCGGTCAAACGACACGTCACGACCTGGGCAACCGTCCACAACCTCACCATCGCCAACACCCACACGTACCATGTACTCGCCGGTGATGTGTCGGTACTCGTCCACAACTGCGGTGAGGCGTCCGACGAACTACTCGATCTCGCCGATGAAAGTATCGGCAAGACCAATACGGCGAGTGAAATTGTTTCGGTGGATGGAATGGTTGGGAGAGGGGTTAGTGGTGCTCGAGAGTTATCTGATCTAACGCCTCAGGTGCGCACTGCAGCAGAGGCTACCGGACACCACAGAGGGTGCTCCGAGATTGGGGCGCTGTGTGAACTGGAGCTACAAGGAGCGGAGCTCGCAGGCGCTAAGGCGACGACAGTCAAGGTTATGGGCGGCAGTCAAGAGTACGGACCCGAGGTGCATGGCGAAATTTATCCGAAGTGCCCGTCATGTGTAAGGCTATTCGACTTTCTTGACGGGAGGGGGTGAGAAGCGGTGATTGATGGATTGACGCCCAGGGCTCTAGAATTCCTGACCATGCGAGGGCGAAAGTTCTTGCGGTCTGCGACCGATCTTCTACGGCACTCCGATGAATCGGCGGAGGCTGTCGTTCTTTCCCATGAGCGAGAATTCGGAGGAATATCCTTTCCGGTTCTCGGGGGCGAGTTGGAGGGCTGGATTCGGCTCGGCGTCAAGTCTGGAAAGATTTGGCTGTCTAGTGCCGGTGAACAGGTGTTCAATTTCGCTGAGCCGGAGTTTGTGCAATGCGGATTACTTTGTAGGGTGGATGGATACTTTGGGGTATCTTGGTCGAGGGAGTTCCTTCCTTGGCACGCCAGCGTACGCCACCTGATCGAGGCGAGTGCCGTCTGGGGAGATCTCACTGGATGGCGGAAATCGGCCCTCTGCGACGGGGATCCAGCCGCTGTCTTGAATGCCGTAAATGATCTTTCAAGAGATGATTTCGCTTCGTCGCGGGAGACGTCCTGGTGGATGGGCGGCGATGTGGCGATTTATCTTGAACCCCACCTCACTTACATTCCGAAGAATTCTTTCCGAATTCATGTTCTGGCGTCAAGCTCGGAATCTGATCGACGCGTGAAGAAGAGCCTTGGTCGCATTGGGCAGTCGCGGGCCGACCTCTCGGTTAGACTGCTGGACGACATAGTGCCAAGCCCCAGTGAGTGCCCATTCTGTTGACGCGATACCAGCTCTGGCAAGATTCGCACGCGCGCCTTCACTGGACAACGTTTCGCTGCTGATATTCCTAGCCTGTTGGGAGTTGAGACAGGTCTTCAAGGCGGTCTCTCGGGGAATCGTCCCGCCGGGATCGGGTAGTTCTACAGTGGCGGTAAGATGCTCGATGGATTCTGCCCATTCGGTTAATCCGTCGGGCCGGTGGTCGAAGTTCAACTGTGAGGAGTTAGGTGGTCGTTTACGAGGTCGAGTGTAGAGCAGGAGATCGCTCGGATCTCGCGCCTTCGCCTGCGAGTTATGGTTGGGCCCACTTCCATGCTTTCACTGCTCTGCTCGCTGCAGAGGAACGGATATGTCTTGAGGAAATGATGGACTACGGGGGTGTGGTTCCTTGGTTTAGGGTTGAAACCTGCCTTCGGCCAATGTTCGATCTGAGCCTCCTTGATGACGGCATGCTCGCACTCGAGTGGGTCCTGGGAATGCAGTCGCGTCTGCATGAGGTGTGTGCTGCTTGGGGGGTCGGATCCTATGCTGGCAGTGCGGAAGAAGATATGAAGGCGGAGCAGTCTGCCGAGCTGGTAAAGTTGGTTTCGGTTGTCGACTATTGCGTTGAGGTCGGGCGGTCAATGAGGGTTCGATGACCTACTCAGCTTCAGCTGATCCGCGCTCATTATCTTCGTCGGCTTGCTCATTTTTGCTCGACTTAAGAAACAGGCCTTGATTCGGTAGTCGCCCGCCTTTGAACCTCGGGATTTAGGCGCGATGGGGCGGGCGGTCAGTGGCGGGTCCAGGCGACGAAGCGGGCGAAATAGGCCGCCGGATCCACCTCCTCCGGATTGGTGCGCAGCCGGTCGGCGATCGCGTCGTGCATCAGCACGCACAGGTAGATCGCCAGCCCGACCCGATCCCGCGCGTACTCGGCGCGTAGGCAGAGCTTCGCCGGCTGGCAGGGCCACGGCGCAGCACACACCCGACACCGCCACGCCGGACGGGTCGCCTCGTGCCGGCGCAGTTCGGCCAGCGACACCCCGTACCCGCTGCTCATGGTCGTCGCCCGCCCCACCGTAGGGGCTCGGCGGCCCGGTGCGGCGCGGTCGCCGGAGCCCTCGACGGTGCGGTTGACAGGGCCGCCAACAGAGGGGCCACCAGCCGGGCGGTCGGGGCGGCGTGGCCGGTTCACCGCCTGCCCGCCTGCCGCTCAGGGCCGGGCCGGCACAGCATGCGGTCGGGGCAGGGCCAGCGCAGGCCGCACACGCAGTGTCGCCCCCAGCGGGACCAATCGCGGCGGTGCGTCGGGCCCAGCGGCACTGGCCGGTCGGTGCGGCGTCTTCCGGGGATGCCCACGTGCGCCTCCTGGGTCGGGTCGGTTCATGGGGATGGGGGCAGGAGCCGGGATGAGGTCGGGGGAGGCTCCTGCCCCCTCGGGGGGACCACGCCGCGAAGCGGTGGTCACTGATGATGCTCGTTTCGTTGCTGGCGGTGAGCAATGCTTCGGAGAAGAATGCGGATCAAGGGATGAGGTGCCTTACGCGACGACAGATAAGGGGATGACGTGGACGACTCGGGCAGCACAGTCCCGCGTAGGCAGCTCGGCAGATATCTGAGGGAGCTTCGCGAGAACGCGTACGTGACGGTCGCGGCGGCGGCCAAGGAACTCGAATGGTCGGCACCCCGGATCTGGCGCTACGAGACGGGTCAGGTCTCGATGCACCCGAACGACGTGGAGGCCATGTGCCGGGTCTACGGCGCGTCCCGCGAGACCATCGACACCATGCGCGTCCTGGCCCGGGAGACCAAGGCGCACGGCTGGTGGCACAGCTACGGGGAGGCGATCAAGGACTGGTTCAAGCTGTACGTCGGCCTGGAGTCCGCCGCGACGCGGATCCGCAAGTATGAGGCCGACCTGGTGCCGGGCCTGTTGCAGACCGTCGAGTACATGACCGAGGTGATCGCCACCGACTGCCCGCAGTTGAGCGAGGCGGAACGCCGGGCGAAGGTGGACGTGCGGCTGCGCCGGCAGCGGCTGCTCGTCCGGGCGATCCCCCGGCCGCCGCAGCTCGACGTGATCCTCAGCGAGGCGGTGCTGCGCCGGCCGCTGCGCGACCGGGCGGCGATGGTCCGCCAGCTCGACGCCCTGACGGTGGCGGGCGGGCAGCACAACGTGACCGTCCGGGTGCTGCCGCTGGACGCCGGGCTGTTCCGCTGGTCGCAGGCGGGCACGTTCACCATGCTCGACTTCCCGCAGCAGGTGCGGGAGCCCGAGCCGACCACCATCTACTCCGACGGGCCGTGCGGCGCGGTCTACCTGGACAGGCCGCACGAGATCGAGACGTACGAGGAAGCCTGGCGCTCGCTCGCCGAGCGGGCGCTGAGCGGGGCCGAGTCCCGCGAGCTGATCGCATCGACAGCGAAGGAGATGTCCAGTGCAGCGTGACGGTGTGTGGCGCACGTCCACCCGCTCCGGCGGGGAAGGTGACTGCGTCGAGGTGGCGGCGTTCGCCGAGGCGGTCGGCGTGCGCGACAGCAAGGACCGGCAGGGCCCGACGCTGAGCTTCGCCCCGGCGGCCTGGGCCGGCTTCGTCGGGGCCACCCGGGCAGGCCGCGTCGCGGCGTCCCGTTCGGGCTTCGACGCGGCGGCCCGGTAGGGCACGCCCGACCGCCCCTGGCGACACCGGGTAGAAGACCGGGCAACAGGCCCGCCGCGCCCCCGCGCGCGCTCACCGTGCGGCGGCGCGGCGGGCCTGCGTGCTCGATGCGCGGCGGGCCCGCCAGTCCGACAGGGCGAGCGTCGCCGAATACCCGGCCAGCACGATCACGTGGAAGAGATAGAGCCAGAGCAGCACCGCGACCCCGCCGCCGATCGCGTCGAAGCCGCCGAACGGCACCCCGAGGTCGAGCGGCAGCGACGCGAACAGCACGAAGCCGTGCAGGAAGCCCGACAGGTTCGCCGCCGTGAACGACCCGATCGCCAGCGTCGACAGGAAGTCCGGCGACGCCGGCCCCACCACCCGGAACACCCACATCAGCACCGGGGTGAGCACCAGCCAGACGCCGAGGAACGACAGGACCACGCCGAGCGCGCCCCGCCAGCCGCCCTGGCGCACCAGGTGGGTCGTCACCGGCAGGGCCAGCAGGATCGACAGCAGCAGCGCGGGGGCGGGCGCGAGCAGCGGGAGCAGCAGCAGCCGGCCCCGCCAGCCGACCAGCGCCCCGCCCGGCTCGCGCGGGGCGGCCACCGACACGAACGCCCGGCGCAGCCCCTCGCCGTACAGCGACGCCGGCAGCAGCGAGGCCAGCGCCAGCGCCGGGGTCAGGCCGAGCCCGGCCTCCAGCAGCGCGGCCACCGCCCGGTTGGCACCGATGTCGGTGGGCAGCGTCTCGATGGCGTACGAGGTGAGCCGCCGCACCCGGTCCGCCCCGGCGACCAGCCCCGTCGTCCAGATGGCCAGCAGCGCCACGGGCACCACGGCGATCGCGCCGTAGAACGTGATGGCGGCGGCGTGCAGCGACAGGTCCCGCCCGCGTACCGGCCGGAACGCGGCGCTGACGATCCGCTTTGCCCGCTGCCATCCGTCTGCCACCGCGTCCTTCTTCCCCGCCCCGCCGCCCGGTACGCATTACGATCCCGCGTCATGACCGTGCTCACCACGGAACGCCTCGTCGTCCGCGACTGGACCGCCGAGCCGGGCGACCTGGCCCGGATCTACGACATCTACTCTCGTGCCGAGGTGGTGCGCTGGCTGGGCGCGGCCCCGGGCCTGCCGCTGACCGACCCGTCCGGCGCGGTCGACCGGCTCGCCGCCTGGCGGGAGCGGCACGCCGCCCACGGCGACCGGTACGGCACCTGGGCGATCGAGACGCGCGCCGACGGGCGGGTCGTCGGCACGGTGCTGCTCAAGCCGCTGCCGGGCCGCGACGAGCGCGTGCCGACCACCGACATCGAGGTCGGCTGGCACCTGCACCCCGACTCGTGGGGCCACGGGTACGCCACCGAGGCGGCCCGCGCGCTGGTGGCCCGGGAACTGGCGACGGGCACCCCGCGGGTGTGGGCGGTGGTGTCGCCGGGCAACACGGCGTCGGCGGCGGTGGCCCGACGACTCGGCATGGCCTACGTGGGCCGGCGCACCGACTGGTACGGCGGCGAGGAGCTGGACGCCTTCGTCCTCCGCCCCCACGCCTGACAGCGCCTGGCGGGCGCGTCACCGCAGCCGACAACGCTGGCAACACCGCCACGCGGACCCTGGGGATGCACCCCGCTGGTCGGTGCCGACACTTCACCTGGTCAGCCGTTGCCGGACCGGTGCCGGCGGCCTACGCTCGTGCCCGCGCCGGCAGCCCCGGGGAGATCCCAGGCAACCTCGGCAGGCCGGGTTTGCGACAAGCAGGAGGACGGACATGGTGGTGCCGGGCGGTCCCCAGGGCTATGCCCCGCTGTCGGCGGGCACCCGCCCGGGTGCAGCGGGGGCCCGCCCGGGGAGTGCGGCGGCCACCGCCGTCGCCGTGGTCGCGGTCGTGCTCCTGGTCGTGCTCGCCCTGATCGTGGCACTGGTCGGGATGTTCCTACCGATGGCCGCGGACGCCTGCGGCACCGAGGGAACCGAGGGGCTGATGATCTGCGGGCCAGCCGGTGAGTTGGCGGTGCTCGCACCGACCGGCGGTGCCGTACTCGGGGTGCTGGTCGCTCTCGCCGGTTTTGTGCCGTTGCCGTTGCGGCACCGCCGGTTGGTCTTCATCGGCCTGGGCTACCTGCTCGTCCTCGGCGGCCTCGGGATCGGCTTCCTGGTGGCCTTCAGCGGCTGGTGACGTGATCCGGCCACCCGTTTACCCAGGCCCGACTTCCGTCGGACAGGTTGTGCGATGCGCTGCGTCGAGGGCTGCGACGGCTAGGTGCCGACCCTGCCCCTGTACGAGCTGGTCGACGGCGAATACCGCCCGCTGGCCGTCGCCGCGGCCGGCAGCACGTTCACGATGATCCGCCCGTTCGGGTTCACGGTCGACCCGGCCGACCTGCTGGGCGACGAGGCGCACTGACGGCGGCGAGGCTCCCAGCGGGCGCATAGCCCGGCTGGGGAAGAATGGGCGGGTGACAACTCCCCGCGATCTTGTGCTGCTCGGCTCGACCGGTTCGATCGGCACCCAGGCCATCGACATCGTCCGGCGCAACCCCGACCGGTTCCGGGTGGTGGCGCTCGGCGCCGGGGGCGGCAACGTCGAGCTGCTCGCCGCGCAGGCCCTCGAACTGCGCGTCGAGGCGGTCGGGGTGGCGAAGGCGTCGGCCGCGCAGGACCTCCAGCTCGCCTTCTACGCCGAGGCGAGCCGGCGCGGCTGGTCCAGCGGCGAGTTCAAGCTGCCCAAGATCGTGGCGGGGCCGGACGCGATGACCGAGCTGGCGCAGTGGCCCTGCGACGTCGTACTCAACGGGGTGGTCGGCTCGCTGGGGCTCGCGCCGACGCTCGCGGCGCTGCGCGCCGGGCGTACCCTCGCCCTGGCCAACAAGGAGTCGCTCGTGGCCGGCGGCCCGCTCGTGAAGGCCGCGGTGACGCGGCCGGGGCAGATCGTGCCCGTCGACTCCGAGCACTCGGCGCTGGCCCAGTGCCTGCGCGGCGGCACCAGGGGCGAGGTGCGCCGGCTGGTGGTCACCGCCAGCGGCGGGCCGTTCCGGGGGCGGCGGCGCGACGAGTTGACGCAGGTCACGCCCGAGCAGGCCCTCGCGCACCCGACCTGGAACATGGGGCCCGTCGTCACGATCAACTCCGCGACGATGGTCAACAAGGCGCTGGAGGTGATCGAGGCGCACGAGCTGTTCGACGTGCCCTATTCCGACATCACCGTCATGGTGCACCCGCAGTCGGTGATCCACTCGATGGTCGAGTTCGCCGACGGGTCGACGCTGGCCCAGGCCAGCCCGCCCGACATGCGGCTGCCCATCGCGCTGGGCATCGGCTGGCCCGACCGGGTGCCGGACGCCGCCGCCGCCGTCGACTGGACCACCGCGCACACCTGGGAGTTCGCCCCGCTCGACGACGAGGCGTTCCCGGCGGTGGCGCTGGCCAAGGCGGCCGGCGAGGCGGGACGCTGCCGCCCGGCGATCTACAACGCGGCCAACGAGGAGTGCGTCGCGGCGTTCGTCGCCGGCCGGCTGCCGTTCCTCGGCATCGTGGACACCCTCCGGCGGGTGCTGGACGACGCTCCCGATTTCGCCGAACCAGGTACCGTCGAGGACGTGCTCGCCGCCGAGTCGTGGGCGCGCGCGCACGCGCAGGAGATCATCGTGGCGTCACCATCGGCGGCGTCGTCGGTCTCGGCGGCGTCGTCGGCATCGGCATCGGTGGAAGGAGCTTGATGGCGTACCTGCTCGGGGTGGTCCTGTTCGCCCTGGCCATCCTCGTCTCGGTCAGCCTGCACGAGGCGGGGCACATGCTCACCGCCAAGGCGTTCGGGATGAAGGTCACCCGCTACTTCGTCGGCTTCGGCCCCACCATCTGGAGCTTCAAGCGGGGCGAGACCGAGTACGGCCTCAAGGGCATCCCCCTCGGCGGCTTCTGCAAGATCGTCGGTATGACGCCGCAGGACGACGACGTCGAGCCGGGCGACGAGCACCGCGCGATGTGGCGCTACCCGGTCTGGAAGCGGACGATCGTGATGTCCGCCGGGTCGGTCACCCACTTCGCGCTGGCCCTCGTCGCGACCTGGATCATCGCCGTCTCCGCCGGCCTGCCCAACCCCGACTTCCCGACCACCGACGCCGAGGCCCGCCAGGAGCCGGCGGTCATCGCCCTGGCCAAGTGCGTGGTGCCGGAGAACGCCGTGCGCGAGTGCGCGGCGAGCGACCCGGCCAGCCCGGCCGCGACGGCCAACCTGCGCGACGGCGACCGGATCACCTCGCTCAACGGCACCCCGGTCAACAACTACGGCGAGCTGCTGACCGCGCTGCGGGCCACGAAGCCGGGCGACACCGCCCAGATCGGGTACGTCCGCGACGGCCAGCCCGGCACCACGAGCACCGTGCTCGCGCAGACCCAGCGCCCGCCCCTGGACGACCCGAAGGGCACGGTCGGCCCGGTCGCCGCGCTCGGCATCGGCCTCCAGTTCAGCACCCCCACCCGGGTCCAGTACGGCCCGGTCGCCGCCCTCGGCGGGACCGCCCGGTTCACCGGCGACATGGCCGTCGGCACGTACGAGGCGATGAAGCGCATCCCGCAGAAGGTGCCCGCCCTCTGGACGGCGATCACCGGCGGCGAGCGGGACGTGGACACCCCGATCAGCGTGGTCGGCGCGAGCCGGCTCGGCGGCGAGGCCGTGGAGAACAACGCCTGGCTGGTGTTCTTCATGCTGTTCGTGTCGCTGAACTTCTTCATCGGCGTGTTCAACCTGCTGCCGCTGCTGCCGCTCGACGGCGGCCACATCGCCATCGCCTGGTTCGAGCGGGTCCGGTCCTGGGTCTTCGCCCGGTTCGGCCGCCCGGACCCGGGCCGCGTCGACTATCTCAAGCTCATGCCCATCACGTACGTGGTGATCCTGATCGGCGGCGTGTTCACACTGCTGACCGTCACCGCGGACGTCGTCAACCCGATCACGCTCTTCTCAAGGTGAGTGCCTGAAGTGACCGCAGTCAGTCTCGGTATGCCCGTCGCGCCGCCCCCCGCGCTCGCCCCGCGCCGGGCCAGCCGCCAGATCATGGTCGGCTCGGTGCCGGTCGGTGGGGGCGCGCCGGTGTCGGTGCAGTCGATGACCACCACCCTCACCTCCGACGTCAACGCCACCCTCCAGCAGATCGCCGAGCTGACCGCGTCCGGCTGCCAGATCGTCCGGGTCGCCGTGCCCTCGCAGGACGACGTGGAGGCGCTGCCGGCGATCGCCCGCAAGTCGCAGATCCCGGTGATCGCCGACATCCACTTCCAGCCCAAGTACGTCTTCGCCGCGATCGACGCCGGCTGCGCCGCCGTGCGGGTGAACCCGGGCAACATCCGGCAGTTCGACGACAAGGTCAAGGAGATCGCGAAGGCGGCCGGCGACGCCGGGGTGCCGATCCGCATCGGCGTCAACGCCGGCTCGCTGGACAAGCGGCTGCTCGCCAAGTACGGCAAGGCCACCGCCGAGGCGCTGGTCGAGTCGGCGCTGTGGGAGTGCTCGCTGTTCGAGGAGCACGGCTTCCGCGACATCAAGATCTCGGTGAAGCACAACGACCCGGTGGTCATGATTCGGGCGTACCGGCAGCTCGCCGAGCGCTGCGACTACCCGCTGCACCTCGGCGTCACCGAGGCCGGGCCGGCGTTCCAGGGCACCATCAAGTCGGCGGTCGCCTTCGGCGCGCTGCTGGCCGAGGGGATCGGCGACACGATCCGGGTGTCGCTGTCCGCCCCGCCGGTGGAGGAGATCAAGGTCGGCAACCAGATCCTGGAGTCGCTGGGGCTGCGCGAGCGGGGCCTGGAGATCGTCTCCTGCCCGTCGTGCGGGCGGGCCCAGGTCGACGTCTACAAGCTGGCCGAGGAGGTCACCGCCGGCCTGGAGGGGCTGCCGGTGCCGCTGCGGGTGGCCGTCATGGGCTGCGTCGTCAACGGTCCGGGGGAGGCCCGCGAGGCCGACCTCGGCGTCGCCTCGGGCAACGGCAAGGGGCAGATCTTCGTCAAGGGCAAGGTCGTCAAGACCGTCCCCGAAGGGCAGATCGTGGAGACGCTGATCGAAGAGGCGCTGCGGATCGCCGACGAGATGGGCGCGGAGCTGCCCGAGGAGCTGCGGGACCTGCTCCCGGGGGCCACCGTCACGGTGCACTGACCCGCCGCACCACGCCGCACCACGCGCCGACAGGGGGCCGTTCCGCCGGGAACGGCCCCCTGGTCGTGTGCCCTGCTGTGCCGCGCGTGCCTGCTGTGCCGCGCGTGCCTTGTGCGCGGGCGGTGCGCGGGGCGTGAGAAGGGGACCCTTCTCGACCGTATGCGTTAACAAGGGGCCCTTCCTTACCCCTCGGCGAGGATGGCGTAGAGCTTGCGCCGGGTCTCGGCGAGCACCTGCGCGGCCCGCTCCCGCTGGTCGTCGGTGCCGGTCATCATCACCTGCCGCAGCGCGTGCATCGCCTGCGTGCCGGCGTCGCGGATGTCGTGCCAGCTCGCGACGGTGTCCTCGGCGAACTCGCCCCACGGCGGGGCCTGCGCCGCCTCGTCGGCCTCGGCCCGGCCCGCCTCGGTGACGGTGAACCGCTTGCGCCCGCCGCCGGCCTCCTCGGTCGCGGCGGCGACGACGCCCTCGTCCTCCAGGAGCTGGAGGGTCGGGTAGATCGACCCTGGGCTGGGCCGCCAGGCCCCGCCGGTGCGGGAGTCGATTTCCTGGATCATCTCGTAGCCGTGCATCGGCCGCTCGGTGAGCAGGGCCAGCACGGCGGCGCGGACGTTGGGCCGCCGCCCCCGGCCGCGCCCCCGGTGGCCACCCCGCCCGCCGCCGTGCGGGCCCCCGTGGCCGGGCGGGACCGGCGGGAAGGGCGGGCCGGGAGGACCGGGTGGGAACGGCGGGAAGCCGAAGCCCCGCATCCGCGCCTCGTGAATGTGCGTCCGTCGGTGGAACCCCATGGTTCTCTCCCCTCGAAGTTCTGTCGCTGATGCATCAACGATATATCGCCAACCGGTCGGCAACAACTCGTTTCTGCGCCGCCGGCCGCCGGGCCGCCGGGGACCCCGGCCCGGCCCACGGCGGACTCCGTACTCGGCCGGCGGGGCGGGCGGCCGATCTGGCAGGCTGGAGGCGTGCTGACGGCGCCGGTGCGGCAACTCGGGGAGTCGGAGCGGCGTGCGGTCGAGCGGCTGCTCGACCTCGACCCGTTCGCGGGGGCGCAGGTCGCCGAGCGGGTCACCGCGCGCGGGCTGGCCTGGTGGCGGGCCGAGGCGCGCATCCTGGGCTACGGCGCGCGCCGTCACCTCGAGTCGATCTGCTGGCTCGGCGGCAACCTCACCCCCGTGCTCGCCTCGGAGTCGGCCGTCGCCGCCTACGCCGAGCTGCTCGGCGCCGAGGAACGGCTCTGCTCGTCGATCGTCGGCCAGGCCGACGCGGTGCTCGGCCTCTGGGACCGGCTCTGCGGGCACTGGGGGCCGGCCCGGGACGTCCGGCCCAACCAGCCGCTGCTGGCCACCGACGCGCTCCCGTCGGTCGTCGTCGACCCCGACGTGCGGCTGGTACGCGGCAACGAGGTGGACCGCCTCTTCCCCGCCGCCGTCGCCATGTACACCGAGGAGGTCGGCGTCTCGCCGCTGGTCGAGGACGGCGGGCGCGGCTACCGGCGACGGGTCGCCGACCTGGTCCGCACCGGGCGGGCGTACGCGCGGTTCGTCGACGGCCAGGTCGTCTTCAAGGCCGAGCTGGCGGTGGTGACCCGGCACACCGCGCAGGTCCAGGGGGTCTGGGTCGCCCCGGAGTGGCGCGGCCGGGGGATCGCCGCGGCGGCGATGGCGGCGGTCACCCGGGACGCGCTGCTGCGGGTCGCCCCGACCGTCAGCCTGTACGTCAACGACTTCAACCTGCCGGCCCGCCGCGTCTACGAACGCTGCGGGTTCCGCCCGGTCGGCACCCTCGCCACCGTCCTCTTCTGAGGTGCAAGGAAGGGCCCCCTCTTAACGCCTGCGGTAGAGAAGGGTTCCCCTCTCACCCCGGGCGCGGGGAGCGCGGGGGTGCGGGGAGCGCGGGGCGCGGTGGGTGGGGAGGGCACCCGGGCGGGTGGCGCGGGCGGTAAATGCGTTGAAGGCGTCGGCCGGATCACGGAGGGTGGAAACACCGCCACCCGAGTGTCCGGAGGGACCGACATGCGCCTTTTCCGTGACCTGTGGGCCACCTCGGCACGCCGGATGACGCTGGTGGCGACGCTGATCGTGCTCGGCGCCGCCGGCCAGGCCGCCGCCGCGGCGCTCGCCGGCCCGGTGCTGGTGCACCGCTCGGGCTTCCTGTTCGCGGTCCTGGCCGTGGCGCTGTGCGCGGCCGTCGTCACCGACCTCACCATCGGGCTCGTGATGGCCGGGGTCACCGCCGACTGGTCGGCCGACGTGCGGCGGCGGCTGTGCCGGGTGGCGCTCGGGCAGGACCTGCCCACCCTGGAGGGCACCCCGGTCGGCGAGCTGCTGGACCGCATCGACGGCGATGTCTACCAGGTGGCCTCCGAGGTGCGCGGGCACGGCGTACGCATCGCCCAGATGAGCGCCACCGGCCTGCTCTCCACGGTCGTGGCCATGTTCGTCTGGTGGCCGGCCGGGGTGAGCATGCTCGCGTTGACCGCGCTGCTCGCCCTCGTCCTGCGCCGCCCGACGCGGCGGATCGCCCCGGCCCGGATGGCCGAGGAGGAGGCCTGGACCGACCTCGCCGCCGTGATGGAGGAGGCCGTCCACGGCCAGGACGACGTGCGCACCAGCCTCGCCCGGCCGTACGTGCTGCGGCTCTTCGCCCGACGCGCGGCGACGGTGCTGGCCCGGGGCAACCTGGTGTGGCGGATGTCCGCGTGGGTGACCGCGACCGGTGCCGGCGTCATCCGCGTCGGCATCGTCGGGGTGGTCCTCGGCGGGGCGTGGGCGCTGGCCGCCGGCCGGATCGACGCGGCCCGGCTGACCGCCGTCTGGCTGCTCGTGCTCGCGTTCGGCGCGACCGTCGAGCACGTCAGCCGGATGGTGCCCGAGCTGCAGTACGCGCTCGGCGCCTGGGGGCGGGTGCAGCTGCTCCAGGACGCCCCGCAGGAGCCGGCCGGCGGCCGGGAGCCCGTCGACGGCGACCTGGTCGTGCGCCACCTCACCTACCGCTACCCGGCCGGCGGCTCCGACGGCGACCGCGCGCCGGCGCTGCGCGACGTCTCGCTGACGTTCGCCCGGGGCCGGTCGTACGCCCTCGTCGGCCGCACCGGGTCCGGCAAGTCGACCCTGGCCAAGGTGCTCACCCGGGCCGTGGACCTGCCGCGCGGCACCGTCCTGCTCGGCGACACCGACCTGCTCGACCTCGACGTCGAGCTGCTGCGCCGGTGGATCGCCGTGGTGCCGCAGCGCACCGAGATCCTGGCCGGCACCCTCGCCGAGAACGTCGCGCTGTTCGACCCCGACCTGCTCGCCGACGCCGCCCGGGCGCTGGACGAGCTGGGGCTGACCGCCTGGATCGCCGGGCTGCCCGACGGCCTGGACACCCGGCTGGGCGAGGGCGGGTACGTGCTGTCCGCCGGGCAGGAGCAGCTCGTCGCGTTCGCCCGGATCCTGGTCCGCGACCCGCACGTGGTGATCCTCGACGAGGCCACCGCGCGGCTGGACCCGGTCACGGAGACGCTGGTGCAGCGGGCCACCGACCGGCTGCTCGCCGACCGGATCGGCATCGTGATCGCCCACCGGCTCTCCTCGGTGCGCCGCTGCGACGAGGTGGTGGTGCTGGCCGACGGCGCGGTCGTCGAGGCGGGGCCGCTGCACACCTCGGAGCGGTTCGCCGAGCTGCTGGCCGTCAGCCACGCCTCCGCGTACGCCGGAGCGGGTGTCGGAGCGGGTGTCGGGGCCGGCGCGGGCGTCGGCGGGCGGGCCGGCGGCGCCGCCGCCGTGCTGACCGACCCGCCGCGGTCGGACGCGCCCGGCGGCCCCGGGGAAGCCGGCGCGCCCGGCGGGTCCGACACGCCCGTCGGGACCGCGCGGGTGAAGGTCGAGCCGCCCGAGCTGCCGCCGGCCCCGCGCACCCGCACGATGCGGGAGATCCTCCGCCTCACCACCAACAACCCGCGGTACGGCCTCGCGGCGATCACGCTGTTCGGCTTCGGGGGTCTGCTCGGCCTCGACGGCTCGATCCTGCCCTGGCTCTGGGCCGACCTGGTCGACGGGGTGGGCGGCCCGTGGTGGCCGGCGGTCGGCATCGTCGCCGCGCTGCTGGTGACGACACCGGTGCCCTACCTCACCAGCACCATGTTCCCCAACTGGTGGGTGCGGCAGATGCTGCGGATCAGCCTGCGGCTGGTGCACGGGCAGACCGGCCCGCGCCGGATCAGCGGGCACACCCCGGCGGAGGTGGTCGCCCAGGGCGGCGACACCGAGCGGGTGGTGATCCTCGCCGACAACATGCTCGACCAGGCCATCTCCGTGCTCATCGTGGTGACCATGACGTTGGTCTCCGGCAGCTGGGTCCCGGCCCTGTTCTTCGCCGGGACGATGGTCGTCTCCGGGCTGGCCGCGACGCTGTTCGGGCCGCGCCTGGAACGGTCGGCGCGGGCCACGGTGGCGGCGCGGGCGGCGTTCGCCACCGCGCTGGTGTCGTCGCTGTCGGCGGCCCGCACGGTGAAGCTGGCCGGCGCGACCCGGCCGGTGCTGGGCCACCTGGCCGACCTCGACACCGCCCGCAGCGAGCGGCAGCGGCGGGAGATCTCCGTGCAGGTCTGGGCCCGGTCGACGCCCGCCCTGGCCAGCGGCCTGCTGCCGATCGGCGCCTGGGCGCTCTACCTCGGCGGTGGGCTGTCCGCCGGGGCGACCCTGGTCGCGGTCTCCACGCTCGGCGCGGCCCGCTGGTTCGCCTGGACGACGGCGTCGCTGGTGTCCCAGCTGCCGTCGGCCCGGGTGTGGACGCGCCGCACGGTCGCGATGGCCGGGGTCGGGGCCTACTCGGCGTCGGTGCCAGGGGTCGACCTGACCGCCGGCACCGCGCCCGCGCCGGAGCCCCCGCCCCGGCGTCCGCTGCGCCGGCTGGAGCTGGCCGGCTTCGGCGCGCTGCACACCGACGGTACGCTCGCTGCCCACGACGTCGACCTGACCGTCGAACGCGGGCAGCTCGTGCTCGTCGTCGGGCCGGTCGGGTCGGGCAAGTCGTCGCTGCTGCGCGCCCTCGCCGGGATCGTGCACCACACCGGCACCCTGCGCTGGAACGGCGAGCCGGTCACCGAACCGGAGGTGTTCCTGCGTCCCCAGCAGGTCGGCTACGTCGGCCAGCTGCCCCGGGTGCTCTCCGGCACCGTCGCCGACAACGTGGCGCTCGGGCACGACGTGGACGCCGCCGCGGCGGTGTCGACGGCCCAGCTCGAACACGACCTGGCGGCGGCCGGTGGCGTCGGTGAGGGCGGGTTGGGCCTGCTCATCGGGCACAAGGGCACCCGGCTGTCCGGCGGGCAGCTCCAGCGGCTGGCGCTGGCCCGGGCGCTGGCCCCGCGTACGGAACTGCTGGTCGCCGACGACGTGTCCTCGGCGCTGGACGTCACCACGGAGCTGGAGCTGTGGGCGGCGCTGCGCGAACACGGGGTGACGGTGGTGGGCTCGACGTCGAAGCGGGCGGCGCTGGTCCGCGCCGACCAGGTGGTGGTGCTTGTCGACGGCACCGTCGCGGCCCACGGCCCCTGGCGGGACCTGGAACGGGACTGGGGCCACCTGGCCGGCTGACCCGCCCGCGCCGCCGCTGACCCGCCCGCGCCGCCGCGGGCGCGGGCCCGCGGCGGCGCGGGGCGGGGGAGGGCCGAAGGCGCCC
>NZ_JAHWGR010000025.1:0-126260 GCF_020873825.1 Micromonospora sp. DH13 | reverse complement strand
CCGGCCGGCCCGACCGAACGGACGTGCGCGTCGAGCAGCAGCCGCACCCCGGCGTCGCGGTGCAGCCGGGCCAGGTAGCTGGAGACGTCCGGGCCGAACTGCGGCAGCAGGGCGGGCTCGCGGGACACCAGGGTCACGGTGGTGCCGCGGGCCACGGCGGCGCAGGCGACCTCGCAGCCGATGAAGCCGGCGCCGATCACCACCAGGCGCCGGCCCGGGCCGAGCCTGGCCGCGATCAGCCGGGCGTCGTCGAGGGTGCGCAGCGTGTGCACGTGCGGGCCGCCGTTCGGGGCGGGCAGCTCGCGGGGGCGCGAGCCGGTCGCGACGACGAGGAAGTCGTACGGGATCAGGCCGCCGTCGGCGAGCGTGAGGAGCCTGCGGTCGCGGTCCAGGCCCGTGGCCGCCGCGCCGAGCCGGGCGTCGACCCGCAGCTCGGCGAGTTGCCCCTCGGTCACCAGGTGCGTGCGGCTCGCGGGCCACTCCCCCAGGAGCACCTGCTTGGACAGCGGCGGCCGGTCGTACGGCAGGTGCGGCTCCGCGCCGACCAGCGTCACCGGGTCGGCGTAGCCGAGGGCCCGAAGGTGCTGCGCGGTCCGCAGCCCGGCCAGGGAGGCGCCGACGATGACCGTTCCGCCCGTCACGGCGTGGTCCGTTCGAGTCGGATCGCGACCGCCGGGCAGGACTCGGCCGCCTCGCGCAGCTCTCCCTCGTCCGTGTCGGGGAAGCTCTCCCGCAGCGCCACCGCCTTGCCGTTGGCGTCGAGGTCGACGAGTTCCGGCGCGACCATCACGCAGTTGGCGAAGCCCTGGCAGAGGTCGAGGTCGACGTGCACACGGATCATGACAGCTCCTTGCGGTCGGTGGGTGCGGCGGCGATCCGGTCCCGGAGTTCGGCCTTCTTCGCCTCGGCGAGCGAGTCGACCCGCAGCAGGGCGTGTGCGCCGCTGATGTCCCTGCGGTCGATGAGGATGCGGTTGGCGTCGGCGATCGAGTAGCCGTGCGGCTCGCGGGCGACGAGGCGCATGGTGTCGCCGACGCGGACGACACCCTCCCGGAGCACCCGGTAGAGGATGCCCGTCCGGTGGCTGCGGGCGACCTCGATCGTGAACCTGGGACGGCGGTGGCGGGCGGCCACCTTGTGGCAGGGGGACCGGGGCTGCGCCGCCTGGACGACGGCCTCGCCGACGGCGAAGACGTCGCCCACGTGCACCTCGAACTCGGTCAGGCCCGTGGTGGTGAAGTTCTCCCCGAGGGCCGCGTACTGCGGCAGGTCGAGCCCGAGGGTGGCCCGCCAGAACTCGTAGTTCTCGGTGGAGTAGCTCAGGACCACCCTGTCCGGGCCGCCGTGGGTCTCGTACACCTGCTCGTCGCCCGGCAGCCCGGCGCGGCACACCCGGACCTCGTCGACCGGGGTCTTGAGGTATCCCGTGCGGATCTCCTGGTCGCCGCTGCGCAGCAGGGACGCGCCGCCCACGCAGAGCCACACGATGCGTCCCGAGAGGTCTTGCACCGGGGGATCAGGACTCTCCATCGCCGCACCCTCCTTCCATATCATGGAAGGCATGTTTCCACAGCATCGCGCCTGCGCACCAGAGGCGATGAATCCCCTTCGCCCCGATCCCGCCCCTCCTGGGCGGCGATCGGGGCTGTGTCGTCCGACACCGGCGTGGCGGACCGGGCTCGCTGCGGCGTGCCGGCAGCAGACCACCCGGTGACGAGGCATGAGGAGATGGGCACCACCGAGGCCGGCACCAACTCCATCGGGAGCGCGCCGCCGGCCGCGACGGCCGGGAGGCGGCGAGAAGGCGGGCCGACTACTCCCCGGCGGTCCAGCCGAGGTGCGCCGACATCCGGGCGGCGGCCTCGGTCACGCTCCGGATGGTCGCGCTCCGGACGGCGTCGGCGGCGAACCGGCCGGACGAACCGGCGAGCGTCACGCTGGCGGTCGCCCGACCGGTCGAGGTGAAGACCGGGGCGGCGACCGCCCAGACGCCCTCGTCGAGCTCGTCGGCGGCGATGTCGTAGCCCCGGTCCCGGATGACCGGCAGGCGCTCCAGGACGGCGTCGACGGTGTGCGGGCTCGACGGCGTGAACTCGCCGAGCACGCTCGCGCCGAGCAGTTCCGCGGCGACCGTCGGCGGCAGGTACGCGAGGAGCACCCGGGCCGCCGCGGCCGCGTTCAGCGGCATGACCTGCCCCAGGCGCACGAAGAGCCGGAGCGGATAGGTGCCCTCCACCAACGAGACGCAGACGGCCTCGCTGCCGTGCAACTCGGTCAGGAAGACCGTCTCGCCGGTGGCCTGGGACAGCTCGCGCACGACGGTCGTGAGCGACTGCATGCCGCCGGCACCGCTCACGTTCTTCTCGGTGAGATCGCGGACGGCCGGACCGAGGAAGTAGCGCAGATCGATCGGCGACCGGCTGACGAACCGCTGTTCGCGCAGCACGGCGAGGATGCGGTGCATGCTCCCCAGTGGGATGTCGAGCGCCAGGTGGAGTTCCTGGAGGGTCATGCCGTCAGGCCGGCCGGACAGCGCCTGGAGGACCTGGAGCGCGCGCACGACGGGTTGCATCCCCCCACCCTATGGAGCACACCGCGGCCGGCCGTGCGGGGGTGGCCGGCTCCGCGGCAGACCGGGCGGCCGACCGCGCACGGCCCAGGCGATCGGACACGGGCCGCAGGAATCCGGACGGACCCATCCGCACCGCTCGGGTCCGGCCCGCGTCCTGCGCCACCATCGCAGCCATGGACATCTCCGACCGCGGTGCCGCGCCCCCGACCGACACCCGGGCCGGCGCGGCACGCCGGCCCGCTCTGCTCCGCCGCTGGCCGAGCCTGCTCGGCCTGGCCGTGGCCACGGCGACGCTGGCGGCCGGGGCCGACCGGGAGGGGCTGTCGATCACGGTCGCCGTCGCCGCCCTGTGCTACCTGGGCGCCGCCGCTCTGGGCCGCCCCTGGGTGGCCTGGGCCGGCGTCGGCGGCGGCGGGATGGTGGTGGTGGCGAGCGAACTGGCGGGGGTGCCGTGGTGGGCCGGCGTGGGCGTCGTCGCGGCGCTGCTGGTCGTCGCCGGCCTGGCCGGCGGGGTGCCGCGCGCACCGCTGGCCGCCCAGGCGGCGGCCCTGCTCGGTTACGGGGGGCTCGCCGTCACCGCCGTCCTCGTCGACCCGCGCGTCGGGCTGGTGCTGGCGGGGCTCGCGCTGGCCGGGCACGGGATCTGGGACGCGGTCCACTACCGGCGCGCCGAGGTCGTGCCACGGTCGCTGGCGGAGTTCTGCATGCTGCTGGACGTGCCGCTGGGCGTGGGCTTCCTCGTCCTGGCCGCCGTCGCGGGGCCGCCGCAGTGACCCGGTCCACCCGGCGGCGGCGGGCGGACCCCGCCGGATCGCCCGAGATTTACCTGACTAAAGTCAGGCACATGGACACGGAGCTTGTCGCGACGGTACGGCGGTTCAACCGGACCGTGACCCAACGGGTAGGTGCGCTGGACGACGCGTACATGGCGCGCGGGCGGCCCCTCGCCCAGGCGCGCCTGCTGTGGGAGATCGGCCCGGACGGCGCCGAGGTCGCGGCGCTGCGGAGCCGACTCGGCCTGGACTCCGGGCACCTCAGCCGGCTCCTGCGCGCCCTGGAGGGCGACGGGCTCGTCACCGTCGCGCCGGCCGGCGGCGACGGCCGCGTCCGGCAGGCCACCCTCACCGACGCCGGCCGGGCCGAGTGGTCCACGCTCGACGAGCGCTCCGACGCGTTCGCCTGGTCGATCCTCGAACCGCTCACCGGGCCCCGCCGCACCCGGCTCGTCGCGGCGATGGCCGAGGTGGAGCGGCTGCTCGTCGCGTCGATGGTGACCATCGAGCCGTGCCCGCCGGGCGACCCGCGGGCGCGGGTGTGCGTACGGGCCTACGCCCGCGACGTCGCCCGGCGCTTCGACGACGGCTTCGACCCCGCGCTGAGCAGCCCGCTCGGCGACGACGAGCTGACCCCACCCGCCGGGGTGTTCCTCCTGGCCACCCTCGACGCCGAGCCCGTCGGCTGCGGCGCGGTGAAGCTGCACCCCGGCGCGCCGGCCGAGATCAAACGCGTGTGGGTCTCCGAGGCGGTGCGCGGCCTCGGCGTCGGCCGGCGGCTGCTCGACGAGCTGGAGCGGTACGCCGCCACGTGTGGCTGGACCGCCGTCCGGTTGGACACCAACCGCAACCTCACCGAGGCGCTCGCCCTGTACCGCTCCGCCGGGTACCGCGAGGTCGAGCCGTTCAACACCGAGCGCTACGCCCACCACTGGTTCGAGAAGCGCCTCGTCCCCTGACCGGCCGGGCCGACCGCCCGCGCTGTCCGGTAGCCGACCCCCGCCCGCCGCGAATCCCCGTACGGTGGGCGCGGGAAACCGGCGGGTGATCCGCCGGAGGACGGGAGCACGATGACCGGCACCCCCCAGTGGCACGCCACCGCCGACGGGACCGAGGACGAGCTGGTCCGCCTGGCGATCCGGGCGGTGGCGCCCGACGAGGAGCCGCTGCTGGCCTTCCTCGCGCCCGCCTACCGGCGCCGTCCGGGCCACTGGCGGCGGGACCCGGCCCGGCTGGTGCGGGTGGGTGGCGGCGAGGCCGGCGGCGGCGGCTTCGATGAGGCCGTCGCGCCGCTGCTGCCGTACGTGCTGGTCCTCACCGGCATCGCGCTGGAGGCCCTGCGCGACGGCGTGCGGGAGCACGCCACCGACGCCGTCCGCGGCGGCCTGCGCACCCTGCGCCTGCGCTGGCGGGCCCGGCGGTCCACCGCGCTCCCCCCGCCGCCGGCGCTGCGGCTGCGGCCCGGGCAGTTGCTGCGCATCGAGGAGGTCGTCACCGCCGCCGCCCGCGACCCGGCCTGGGAGCTGACCGAGGACCAGGTCGCGCTGCTGCGCGACGCGGTGCGCGACGCGTTCGAGCAGCGCTTCGGCGCCGACGGTGGCGATGCCGACGGCGGCTGAGGGCTCCGGGCCGGCCGGCGCGGTCGCACCCCCGCTGCCCTCGGCCACCCTCGGCCGGTTCGTCGCCGCGGTGACCGCGGTGGTGGGCACGAGCATGTTCGGTTGGCAGACCGTGCTCGTCGACAGGGACGCCACCCGGCAGCGCGCGGAGTGCCTCGCCGGGCTCAGCGGCCTTCCGGCCCCCGTCGACGTGCGCACGGGCACGGTCAACGAGGAGAGCCTGGCCGCGGTGCAGCAGTGCCTCGGCACCCTGCGGGGGGACTCGCTGCGCCAGATGGCCGTGGGGCTCGCCGTGCTCGCGGCGGCGACCGCCGCCGTCTACCTCGCCGCGCCCTGGTGCGAGCGTTGGCTGCGCGACCTGCGCCGACTCGACCGGGTCCCCGGCACCGGGGCGCTGCGGTCCGCGCTGGCCGGCCTGGTCCGGGAGGCGGGCCTGCGCCGGCCGCCGGTGTTCGTGGTGTCCCGGTCCGCCCGGATCAGCGGCAACACCTTCGGCGCCGGTCCCCTGAGGTACGTCCGGCTGGACCTCGGCCTCGTGCACGCCCACCGGACCGCGCCGCCACTGTTCCGGGCCGTCGTCCTGCACGAGCTGGCCCACGTGCGCAACGCCGACGTCCACCTCACCCGGCTGGCCATCGCCCAGTCCTGGGCGTTCCCCCTGGCCGTCCTCGTCCCGGTCGCGGTCAACTACGTCGGCTCCGTGCCCGTGCGACGGCTGCTAGACGACGGCTGGAGACTCGCCGCCTTCGCGCTGATCGTGCAGGTGTCGGTGTGGTCGGTGCTGCGCGCCCGGGAGTTCGCCGCCGACGCCCGCCTCACCGGCGACGACCGGGCGGCCGCGCGGGCGCTGCTCGCCGCCGACCGCCGCCGGAGCGGCCGGTGGGCCCGCCTCGGCTCGGTGTTCCGGTTCCATCCGCTCGCCCAGGCCCGGGTCGACACGTTGGCACACCCCGGACGCCGGTTCGCCGCCCGCCCGGTCGAGGCGCTCGGCGCGGGCCTCGCCGCCGGGATCGCCGCGCCGCCCCTGGTGGACCTGATGTCCAGCCTGCCCCGGCAGCTGCCGGGGCTGGACCGGCTGACCGGCGGGGCCGTCGCCGCCGGGCTGCTGCTCGGCGTGCCGCTCGCGCTGGTCACCGCCGGCGCGCTGTGGCGCTGCGCCTGGTGGGCGCGGCACACCGGCACCTCCGCCGCCACGGGCACGGCGTTCGGCGCGGCCCTGGCCTGCGGCCTGGCCGTCGGCCGCCGGCTGTCCTGGGTCACCGCGTACACCGACCAGCACCGGGCCTGGTGGATCGAGGTCACCCTCGGTCTGCTGTGGATCGTCGGCGGGGCGCTGCTCGGCCGCTGGGTCGCCGGCGGCGCGCGGGCGTACCTGCGACGCGTCGCGCCGACGGACACCCGCCGGACCCGGCTGGCCTGGGCCGGCGCGGTGTCGGCCACCTCGGTGCTCACCGCCGGCTACGTGGCGTCCCTGCTCGTGCTGGACACGGCGACCCTCGACGGTGCGACCACCATGCTGCGTCTGGTCGCCGCGCGCGAGGGGCATCCGGACACGGTCACCCCGCTGACCCTGGTGGACCTGTTCGACTTCCTCCTCCGTACCGTCTCCGCCCAGGCGCCGTACCTGTTCGTCCTGCCGCTGCTCGCGCTGCTGCACCCGACGCTGGCCGCCCGCCGCGCCAGCCGGCGGGCGGTGCGCCTGGGTGTCGTGGCCGGCGGCGTCGGCGCCCTGCTGGTGCCGCTGACGCCGCTCGGTCTCGGCCTGGTCGCGCGCGACCCGGGGCTCAGCGCCACGACCACGGCGGCCGTGGTCGACGGGCACACCCTGGTCCCGGTCACGTTCGTCGAGCTGACCATCGCCGTCGCCGCGGTCGCCACCCGACGCCTGTCGGTGCCGCACGCCCTGCTCGCCGCCCTCACGGCGGGGCTGCTGCTGGCCCCGGCCATCCTGACCGCCGACACCCTGGTGTCCTGCGTGACCGACGCCGCGATCGGCTGCGGCCCGGTCGTCGACCGGGTCGCCGTCGACCGGGTCCTCACCCACGCCCTCGTCGTCGCCCCGACGGTGGCGGTGCTCGCCGCCACCGTCGGGGCCGTCCTGGCCGCCGGGCTGGCCGGCTCCGCGCGCCGCCGGCGCTGGACGGCGGCCGGGCTCGCCGTCGGGCTCGCCGCCGCCGGCACGGTCGCGCCGGTGCTCCTCCGCCCCACGGCCACCGTGACGGTGAGCCGGGACCCCTGCCTGGTCGGGGTGTGGCGGCTCACGGACGGCCGCTACCACCTGCTCGTCGCGGCCGACTCGCTGCTCGGCGGTCTGGCCGGCCTCACCCGCGACGCCACCCTCGACCTCGCCAGCGGGGCCGAGGACGGCTCCGCCACCGCCTACCGCGCCGACGGCACGGCGACGGACCTCTACGACCTGACCGCCGCCCGCGGCACGCTCGGCGGAAACCCCGTGCGATACACGCAGCGGGGCGTGCAGACCTACCGCTGGTCGACCGCCGGCGGGCGGTACCGCCAGTACGACCAGGTCGACCCGGGCGTCGAGACGGTGGTAAGGGTCGGTGACCGCGAGGCGGACCTGCCTGTGGGGCCGGAGGAGAACACGGGCACCTACCGCTGCGACGACGACCGGCTGACCGTCCGCCTGGAGTACGACGACGGGGCGTGGAGCGAGGAGTCGTTCGTGCGCAGTCCCGCCTGAGTCGGGACGGGGCTGCGCGGCGGCGGGTCGAGAGGGCGGGCATGGCCGCCTTCATGGAGCCATGGAGCCATGGCATCGACGTGGAGACGGCACGGAGTAGCCTGGCTCCATGTCGGACGAACCCGGGCGCCACCGCCGAGCGCGCGGCGAGATCGAGGAGCTACCCAGCGGGTCACTGCGGGTCCGGGTGTACGCCGGGATCGACCCCGTGTCGAAGCGACGCCGCTATCTCACCCGGACCGTGCCGGCCGGGCCGGGCGCGGCCGAGGCGGCCGAGGCGGTGCGGGCCGAGCTGCTCGACACGGCAGGCCGGCAGCGCCGGCCGAGCGTCCGCGCGCAGGCCGGCCCGGCGGCGGTCGGTTCGCCGGCCGCCCGCCCGCCGGCCGCCGCGCCCGTGCCGCAGCGGACGGACGGCACGGCGGGCGCCGAGCGGCGCGGGCGCAGGCGGGGGGAACACACGCTCACCACCATCGCCCGCCTCGCCGACGTGTCGGTGCCGACGGTGTCGAAGGTGCTCAACGGGCGGCCGGGGGTCGCCGCCCAGACCCGGTCCCGGGTGGAGGCGCTGCTGCGGGAGCACGGCTACCGCCGGCCGGAGCTGGGCACCCCGAGCGCCATCGTGGACGTGGTCTTCTACGGGATGCAGAGCAACCTGGCGGTGGCGATCATGCACGGGGTGGAGCAGGTCGCCGGCGAGCACCGGCTGGCCGTCGGCTTCACCGACGCCCGGCGGCAGCTGTCGCAGGGGCGCTTCTGGTCCCGCGACCTGCTGGCGCGACGACCGACCGGGGTGATCGCGGTGCACCTCGGCTTCACCTCCGAGCAGCACGCCCTGCTGCGGGCGAGCGCGATCCCGTTGGTGGTGCTGGATCCGACGGACGAATTGCCCCTGCACACCGTCCCCTCGGTGACGGCGACGAACTGGAGCGGCGGCTTCGAGGCCGCCCGGCACCTGCTCGACCTGGGCCATCGCCGGATCGCCGTGATCACCGGCCCGACCGAGCGGCTCTGCGCCCGGGCGAGGCTGGACGGGGCCCGGGCGGCGATGGAGGCCGCCGGGGTCGGGCTGGAGCCGAGGCTGCTGCGCACGGGGACCTGGTTCTCCTTCGAGGACGGTCTCAGCCTCGGCCAGGACCTGCTGCGCCTCAACCCGACCCCGACGGCGGTGCTGTGCGGCAACGACCTGCAGGCGCTGGGGGTCTACGAGGCCGCCCGCCTGACCGGCCGACGCATCCCGCAGGATCTCAGCGTCGTGGGCTTCGACGACATCCCGCACACCAGGCTGTGCGGCCCGACGATGACGTCGGTGCAGCAGCCGCTGACGGACATGGGGGCCGCCGCGGCCCGGATGGTGCTGGCCCTGGCCACCAACCAGCGCCTCCCCCAGACCCGCGTCGAGCTGGCGACCACGCTCGTCGTACGCGACAGCACCGCCGCTCCCGGCACCTGGTGACCGACGCCCCGGGGTTCCTCGGAAACCTCTCCTTGTCGTCGCCGACTTGTTTCGGTAGCATCCGAACCGATCGATACCACCCGTCCCATGCGCACAGGCCGCCGAGCACGGCGGCACGGCGAAGAAGGAAGGTGCCCCTCCAGGCCACCCGCCACCGGCTCGGCGCCCGTCCGCGATCCGTGATGACGAACATCACGGTTTGCCGCCGCAGTCCGGCCGTTTTCTCCAGCCCACCCGACACCACCGCCGCGTAGACTCTCGCTGATTTGGCGTTGTCCACGGCGGTATGTCTGCGTGCCCCGAGGTCGATGCCCGACGAAGCATCGGTCCGGCCAACCGGCCCCCCACGGGCCGGACGGGCGCACGGAGAGGTGGGTGGGATGACCGCACGCGGTCCTGCGATGAGGGACGTGGCCCGCCTCGCCGGGGTGTCGCACCAGACCGTGTCGCGCGTCCTCAACGGGCACCCCAACGTCCGGGAACAGACCCGGCTGCGGGTGCAGGCCGCGATCAGCCAGCTCGGCTACCGCCCCAACCGGGCGGCCCGCGCGCTGGTCACCGGGCGGTCCCAGGTGCTGGGCGTCGTGGCGCTCAACACCACGCTCTACGGCCCGGCGTCCCTGCTGTCGGCCTTCGAGCTCGCCGCGGCCGAGGCGGGCTTCGCCGTCAGCGTGGGCAGCGTGCGCAACCTGGACCGCGATTCCATCACCGCTGTCGTCGAACGACACCTGGCGCACCGGGTCGCCGGGATCGTGGTGATCGCGCCCGTGGAGTCCGCCGCCGAGGCGTTGGACTGCCTGCCCACCGACATCCCGCTGGTCACCGTCGACGGCGACCCCCGCCGGCCGGAGCCGCTGGTCACCATCGACCAGGTGGAGGGGGGCCGGCTGGCCACCCAGCATCTGCTCGACGCGGGCCACCGGACGGTCTGGCACGTCTCCGGTCCGGGCGACTGGTTCGACAGCGCCGGCCGGATCGCGGGGTGGCGGGAGACGTTGCGGGCGGCGGGGGCGGAGGCGCCCCCCGTGTTGCAGGCGGACTGGTCGGCGGCGTCGGGGTACCGCTGCGGGCAGATGCTGGCGCGGACGCCGGGGGTGACCGCCATCTTCACCGCCAACGACGATCTCGCCCTGGGCGTGCTGCACGCGCTGCACGAGCACGGCCGACGGGTGCCGGAGGACGTCAGCGTCGTCGGCTTCGACGACGTGCCGGACGCGGCCTACTTCATCCCGCCCCTGACCACCGTCCGGCCCGACTTCGACACCGTGGCGAAGGCCAGCCTCACCCTGCTGCTGGCACAGATCGAGTCCGGCGTCGACCGCACGCTGCGGCAGACCGTCTCCCCGACGCTGATCACGCGCAGCAGCGTGGCCCCGCCCCCCGAGTGAGCCCGGTGCCGGCCGTGCCGCGGCGGCGCCCCTCGACCATGGGTTGATAGCGGTAACATCCCGGCCCGCCCGACGGCGCGCCCCCAGCGGCCTGGCCCGCGTCGGCGGCATCAGCCCTCACAGCCCGCGCGCGGTGGCCGTCTACCCGCGCAAACGCGCCCACATCGTGGCCGTAAGAACCTCGGTATAGTCATCACCTTGAATCAATCCAGGCGTCGAACGTAATATGTCTGTCGTCACATGTGAACGTTAACGCGAGCTGTTCCGGTCGGGCCCGGCGGCGTGCCGGGCTCGACGACCTGTCCTCGGGCCGCAGTTCCCCGTCCCTGGCCCGGCACCCCTTGGAGGTCCGATGTCCCTGTCCATCAACCGACGACGGCTGTTGCAGGCCGCCGGCGCGACCGCCGTCGCCTCCGCGGCCGGCACCACGTTCGCCGGCGCGCAACCGGCCGCCGCGGCGCTGGTGGTGCCGCCGGCACGACCGGACACCGGCGTCTCGGCGTACCCGTTCGAGCTGGGCCAGGTGCGGCTGACCGCCGGCCGCTGGCTGGACAACCAGAACCGGACGCTGAGCTACCTGCGGTTCGTCGACGTCGACCGGCTGCTCTACAACTTCCGCGCCAACCACCGGCTGTCCACCAACGGCGCCGCGTCCAACGGCGGCTGGGACGCTCCGTCGTTCCCGTTCCGCACGCACATGCAGGGGCACTTCCTGACCGCCTGGGCCCAGGCGTACGCGGTCCTCGGCGACACCACCTGCCGGGACAAGGCGAACTACATGGTCGCCGAGCTGGCCAAGTGCCAGGCGAACAACGGCGCGGCCGGGTTCACGGCGGGCTACCTGTCCGGATTCCCCGAGTCGGACTTCGCGGCTCTGGAGGCGCGCACGCTGTCCAACGGTAACGTGCCCTACTACTGCATCCACAAGACCCTCATCGGCCTGCTGGACGTCTGGCGCTACATCGGCAACACCCAGGCCCGCACCGTTCTGCTGGCCCTGGCCGGCTGGGTCGACACCCGCACGTCCCGGCTGAGCTCCAGCCAGATGCAGAACATGCTGGGCACCGAGTTCGGCGGCATGAACGAGGCGCTGGCCGATCTCTACCAGTACACCGGCGACGGCCGCTGGCTCACCGTCGCCCAGCGGTTCGACCACGCCGCCGTGTTCAACCCGCTCGCCAGCAACTCCGACCAGCTCAACGGGCTGCACGCCAACACGCAGGTGCCGAAGTGGATCGGCGCGGCGCGCGAGTTCAAGGCGACCGGCACCACGCGGTACCGCGACATCGCCAGCAACGCGTGGAACATGACCGTCAACGCGCACACGTACGTCATCGGCGGCAACAGCCAGGCGGAGCACTTCCGCCCGCCCAACGCGATCTCCGGCTATCTCACCAACGACACGTGCGAGCACTGCAACACCGTCAACATGCTGAAGCTGACCCGGGAGCTGTGGCTGATCGACCCCAACCGGGCGGCGTACTTCGACTTCTTCGAGCGCGCGCTGGCCAACCACGTCATCGGCGCCCAGAACCCGGCCGACGGCCACGGCCACGTCACCTACTTCACCCCGCTCAAGCCCGGTGGCCGGCGGGGCGTGGGCCCCGCGTGGGGCGGCGGCACCTGGAGCACCGACTACAACTCGTTCTGGTGCTGCCAGGGCACCGGCCTGGAGGTCAACACCAGGCTGATGGACTCGATCTACTTCTACAACGGCACCACGCTCACCGTGAACCTGTTCGCGCCGTCGACGCTGAACTGGTCCCAGCGCGGCATCACGGTCACCCAGAGCACCAACTACCCGGTCGGCGACACCACCACCCTGAGCCTTTCCGGCACCATGAGCGGCTCGTGGAGCATCCGGGTGCGCATCCCGGCGTGGGCCACCGGCGCGACGATCGCCGTCAACGGCGCGACGCAGAGCGTGGACACCACGCCCGGCGGCTACGCCACGGTCACCCGCACCTGGGCCGCGGGCGACACCGTCACCGTACGGCTGCCGATGCGGGTCGTGCTCTCGCCCGCCAACGACAACGCCGCGGTGGCCGCCGTCACCTACGGCCCGATGGTGCTGGCCGGCAACTACGGCAACACCACCCTGAACGCCCTGCCCTCGCTCAACGCCACGTCGGTCACCCGGACGAGCACCAGCTCACTCGCGTTCACCGCGACCGCCAACGGCGCCACGGTCAACCTCGCGCCGTTCCAGGACGCGCACGGCTACAACTACACCGTCTACTGGAGCGTCAGCGGCGGCACCGGCACCACCACCCACAAGCTGGTCAACGTCGGCAGCGGCCTGGTGCTCGGCATCCAGAACATGTCCACCGCCGACGGCGGGCTCGCCCTCCAGTGGGGCGACACCGGCACCGCCGACCACAACTGGGTCGTCGTGACCGAGGGCGGCAACGTCAAGTTCCGCAACGTCAACAGCGGCAAGGTCCTCGGCGTCGAGAACATGTCCACCGCCGACAACGCCCGCGTCCTGCAGTGGGCCGACAACGGCACCGCCGACCACCTCTGGACCCTGCTGAGCCAGGGCGACGGCACCTACAAGATCCGCAACGTCAACAGCGGCAAGCTGCTCGGCATCCTCAACGGCTCCACGGCCCAGGGCGCGCAGGCCGTACAGGATTCCGACAACGGCAGCGCCGACAACCGCTGGCGGCTCGTCGCCAACGGCTAGGTCCCGCCCGCGGATCGTGAGCGGGTCGCGCCGGTGGCGTCGTCGCCGGCGTGGCCCGCTCCCCCACGCGCGGTGCGGGCTGGTCGGACCTCGCCGGCCCGGAGATACTCCCCGGCGCTGACGGTCCGCTTCCTGTCGGCCTGCGCCACTACGATGGCCGCCGTGCAGTTCGGGGTGCTCGGGCCGCTCGCCGTCACCACCGACGCCGGCGAGCCGGTCCTGGTGCCCGGCGCGAAGGTCCGGGTGCTGCTGGCCGTCCTGCTGACCAACCGCAACCAGGTGGTGTCGGCGGACCGCCTGATCGACGACGTCTGGGGCTCGCACGCGCCGGCCAACCCGGGCGGCGCGCTGCAGGTGCGGGTGTCCCAGTTGCGCCGGGCGCTCGACGACGCCGAGCCGGGCGCCCGCGGCCTGGTCGAGTCCCGCCCGCCCGGCTATGTGCTGCGCACCCGGGCGGTGGACGCCGACCGGTTCGCCGAGCTGGCCACGTCGACCGACGTCGAACGGCTGGCCGCCGCGCTCGCGCTGTGGCGCGGCGACGCGTACGCCGACGTGGCCGACGCCGGTTTCGTCCACGCCGAGGCGACCCGGCTGGCCGAGCAGCGCCTCGCCGTGCACGAGCGGCTCGCCGCCGCCCGCCTGGCCCGGGGCGAGCACGACCTCGTCGCCGCCGACCTCGCGGAGCTGGTGACCCGGCATCCGCTGCGGGAGGGCCTGCGGGCGTTGCAGCTGCGCGCGTTGTACGCGGCGGGCCGGCAGTCCGAAGCCCTGGACAGCTACGCCGACCTGCGCGACCGGCTCGCCACGGAGCTGGGGCTCGACCCGGGGCCGGAGCTGGTCGCCCTGCACCGCCGGATCCTCGCCCAGGATTCCGGGCTGAGCGCGCCGCCGCGCGCCGCGATCGTGCGCCACAGCCTGCCGGCTCGGCTCGACGAGCTGGTCGGGCGGGCCGGGGTCCTGGCGGAGCTGCGCGCCGTGCTGCCGGGGCGGCGCCTGGTCACGCTGGTCGGGCCGGGTGGCGTCGGCAAGACCCGGCTGGCCACCGAGGTGGCCCGCGAGCCGGCCGGGCCCGACGGCGGCTGCCTGGTCGAGCTGGCCCCGCTGCCGGCCGGTGACCCGCGCGTCGCCGACCGGGTGCTCGACGCGCTGGGCCTGCGGGAGCCGCCGGGCGCCGCCGTCCCGGCCGCCGACCGGCTCTGCGCCGCGCTGCGGCACCGGCGGGTGCTGCTCGTGCTCGACAACTGTGAGCACGTGGTCGACGCGGTCGCCACGCTGGTGGCCCGGCTGCTGCGGGACGCGCCCGCGGTCACCGTGCTGGCCACCAGCAGGGAACCCCTCGGCCTGACCGGCGAGCTGCTGTGGGAGGTGCCGCCGTTGGCCCTGCCCGAGGACGACGGCGACGTCGACGCGGTCCGGCGCTCGGCGGCGGCCCGGCTGTTCGCCGTCCGGGCCGCCGCGCGGCAGCGCGGATTCCGCCTCGACGAGCGGACCGCACCCGCCGTCGCTCAGCTCTGTCGTCGGCTGGACGGCCTGCCGTTGGCCCTCGAACTGGCCGCGACCCGGGTGCGCGCGCTCGGCCTGTGGGGCGTCGTGGACCGCCTCGACGACCGGTTCCGGCTGCTCACCACGCAGCAGCGCGACGTGCCGGCACGGCAGCGCACGCTGGCGGCGGTGATCGGCTGGAGCTGGGACCTGCTGGCCGAGGCCGACCGGCGCGTGCTGGCCCGGCTCGTCGTGTTCCGCGACGGCTGCCCGGCGGAGGCGGCCGAACGGGTGTGCGGGGCCGACGTCGACACGCTGACCCGGCTGGTGGACCGTTCGCTGGTGGTGCTGGACGAGACGCCCGACGGCCCGCGCTACCGGCTGCTCGAGTCCGTCGCCGCGTTCTGCGCCGAGCGGCTCACGGACGCCGACGACGTCCGGGCGCGGCACGCGGCTTACTACACGGAGCTGGCCGCACGCGCGGACCCGCAGCTGCGCGGCGCCGACCAGCGGCGGTGGCTGTCCCGGCTCGACGCCGAGGCGGGCAACCTGGCCGCGGCGCTGACGCACGGCGGCGGGCTGCGCCTGGCCACGGCCCTGAGCTGGTACTGGTTCCTGCGGGGCAGGCTGACCGAGGCGGGACGGGCGCTGGCGGCGCGCGGCGAGCCGGCGGAGGAGGCCCGCGCCGCGCCGTGGCGGGTCGGCTTCGCGCTGTTGCGGGGCGAGCCGATCGTGCCGGGCGAGGTCCGCGCCGCGCTGGCCGGCGCGGTCGACGGCCGGGCGGCGTGGTTCGTCGCGCACGCGCTGATCGACCGCAGCGAGCTGGCGTTGGCGGCGGAGCTGCTGCCCGTCGCCTGCGCCGACCCCTGGGTCGAGGCCGCGGTGCTCTGCTCCCGGGCCAAGCTGGCGCACGCCACCGGTGATCTCGCCGCGCTGGAACGCGCCGGGGGCCGCAGCGCGGCGCTGTTCGCCGCGGTCGGCGACCGGTGGGGCCGGTTGCAGGCCACCGACTGGGTGGGCGGCCTGGCCGAGATGCGCGGCGAGCACGAGCGCGCGGCCGCCCTGCACCGGGAGGGGCTGCGCTGGGCCGAGGAGCTGTCCCTGCGGCCGGAGGTGGGCAGCAAGCTGTCCTGGCTCGCGTGGCTCGCGGTGCAGACCGGCGACCACTGGCGCGCCCGGGAGCTGGCCGGGCGCGCATACGCGCTGGCGGCGGAGCAGGACGCCCCGGCCGCGCTGGTCTTCGCGGAGACCAGCCTCGGCATCGCCGCCCGCAGGGCGGGCGACCTGGACGCGGCCACCGGTCACCTGACGCGCGTCGCCGAGCGGGGTCGCCGCGAGGCGCGGCCCGCGCTCTACCTGCCGATGGTGCTCGTCGAGCTGGGCTACGCCGCCGAGCAGGGCGGTGACCGGGCCGCCGGGCTGGCCCTGCACCTGGAGGCGTTCGACGCCGCGCGGGCGATGGGTTCGCCCCGGGATGCCGCCGCCGCCCTGGAGGGGATGGCGTCGGCGGCGGGGCCGCCCGAGGTCGCCGCTGCGCTGCTGGGGGCCGCCGCCGCTGCCCGGCTGGCCGCGCAGGCCCCGGCCGCGCCGGCGGAGCGCGCCGAGACCGACCGGGTGGCCGGGCGCCTCGCCGCCACGCTCGGGCGGGAGCGCTTCGACGCGCTGTTCGCCGAGGGCGGGCGGCTGGGCCCGGACGAGGCCCGGGCCCGGGCGGCCGTCACCCGACCGGCCCTGGCCGGTACGAGGCGATGACCACGCCGCTCTTCATGACCCTGGTGTCGATCAGCTCGAACGACGTCGTGAAGTCGGCCAGGGGCGTCGTCATGCTGGCGCCGCCGGTGAGGACGGGGTGGATCCAGAACCGCACCTCGTCCACCAGGCCCGCCCTGACCAGCTGCGCGGTGACCGAGCCGAAGCCGTACTGGATGATGTCCCTGCCCTCCTGGGCCTTGAGCTTGCGGACCTCCGCCACCAGGTCGCCCCGGAGCACCCGGGTGTTGTTCCAGGTGGGGTCGGTCAGCGTGGTCGAGGCGACATACTTGCGGACGTTGTTGAAGTAGGCGGCGCCGGTGGTCGGGTCGCTCTCGTCCTGGGCCGGCCAGGCGACGGACATGCCGTCGTACGTGACGCGGCCCATCAGCACCGCGTCGGCGGCGTCGGTCTGCGCCCCGGCGAAGGCGCTGGCCTCGTCGTCGAAGTACGGCATGGTCCACATGGGATTCTCGATCACGCCGTCGAGGGTGACGTAGGTCGAGTTGATCAGCTTGCGCATCGGGGCTCCCGTGTCGGTGGCGCTCGTCGTGACACCGACACCCTGCCGGATCCCACTTACGGTTCGCTTCAGGTCCGCGCGCGGGGGCGACGCGTTCATTGACAGGCATGAGAACCCGGGCTACGGTGCGCCAGGAAAGCGCTTTCACGCACGGCATCCGCCGACCTCCCCACCCCGTCCCCCGGAGGTTCCTCCACCATGCGCAGAAGCCGCCGACGGTCCCTGCTCGCCGTCGCCACCGCAGCACTCACCACCGTCCTGCTCGGCCTGACCCAGCTCGGCGGCGCCCAGTCCGCGTACGCCGCCACGCTGTTCAGCGACGACTTCGCCGACGGCGACACCGCCGGCTGGTCGAAGTCCGGCGGGACCTGGTCGGTCGTCGCCGACGACAGCGCCGCCCTGCAACAGGCCAAGGCCGACACCGACAACGCGCGCCTGTTCGCCGGCACGTCGTCCTGGGCCGACTACGCCGTCCAGGCCCGGGTCAAGGCCCTGACCCTGCCGGCCGACGGGGCCGTGGCCCTGCTCGCCCGGGCCTCCGGCTCGACCACCTACTACCGGCTGGCCCTGCTGCCCGGCAACCAGGTCCGGCTGGAGGCGGTACGCAGCGGCGCGGCGACCACCCTGGGCACGCTCTCCCGGACCGTCGCCACCGGCACCTGGTACACCCTGCGCATTGAGGCCACCGGGTCGACCGTGCGCGGGTGGGTCGACGGCGTCCAGGTCGGCTCCGGCACCGGCAGCATCGCCACCGGCCGCATCGGCGTGCAGACCCGCTACGCCACCGCCCGCTACGACGACGTGACGGTCACCAGCGGCACCACCACCCCCACCACGCCACCGACGGCCACCCCCACCGCGACGCCGACGACCACACCCCCCGCCTCGCCGACCCCGACGCCCACCGGCACCCCGCCGGCCACCGGCACGGTGGTCGTCGCCAAGGACGGCAGCGGCACCTACACCAGCGTGCAGGCGGCGGTGAACGCCGTGCCCGCCGGCAACACCATCGGACGCACCATCGTCATCCGGCCCGGCACCTACCGGGAACTGGTCACCATCCCCGCCGACAAGCCCCACCTCACCCTCGTCGGCTCCACCGGCGACGCCCGCGACGTGGTCATCACGTACGACAACGCCTCGGGAACCCCGAAGCCGGACGGCGGCACCTACGGCACCTCGGGCAGCGCCTCGGTGACCATCGACGGCAGCGACTTCACCGCCCGGCACCTGACCTTCGCCAACAGCTTCGACGAGGCCGCGCACGACTACAGCGCCGAGCAGGCCGTCGCCGTGCTCACCCGCGCCGACCGGCTGGTCTTCGACAACGTCCGGTTCCTCGGCAACCAGGACACCCTCTACCACAACAGCGCCAACAGCAGCACCATCGGCCGCGCGTACTTCCGCAACTGCTACGTCGAGGGCGACGTCGACTTCATCTTCGGCCGGGGCACCGGCGTCTTCGACCGCTGCGAGATCAGGTCGCTCGACCGCGGGTCGTCGAGCAACAACGGGTACGTCACCGCGCCGTCCACGATGATCAGCAACCCGTACGGCTTCCTGTTCGTCGGCTGCACCCTGACCACCGACTCGGCCGCCGCCCAGAGCGTGCACCTCGGCCGGCCGTGGCACCCCAGCGGCGACGTCAACGCGATCGGCCAGGTCGTGTTCCGCGACAGCGTCCTCGGGGCACACGTCAAGGACTCCCCGTGGACGGACATGTCCGGGTTCTCGTGGCGCGACGCCCGGTTCTTCGAGTACCGCAACAGCGGCCCCGGCGCGACGGTCACCGCCGACCGCCCGCAGCTGACCGACGCCCAGGCGCCCACCTACACGGCGCAGCGCTACCTGGCCGGCTCGGACGGCTGGAACCCGATCCACTGACCGGCCCCGGTACGCGGGGGCGGCGGGACCACGCACCGCCCCCGCGTACCGACGGGTAACCTCCCGCCATGACGCACGAGCGCGAGATCACCGCCCCCGTCGACCTCTGCCTGCCCGACGGGCGGCTCAACCCGGCGGCGGTCGGCTGGACCCGCCGCCCCCTGCACCGGGCGAACCTGCGGGGCTGGGGGCGGACCAAGCGCTGGGAGTACTGGGGCGTCGTCACCCCCGCCCACGTGATCGGGGTCGTCGTGTCGTCGCTGGACTACGCCGGCGTGCACAGCGTCTACGTGCTCGACCGCGCCACCGGCGAGGAGGTCAACACCGAGGCGGTGGTGCCGCTGGCCCGCGGGGTGACGCTGCCCGAGCGCAGCGGCGTTGGCCCCGTCACCGCGCGCGGGCCGGTGACCGTCGCCGTCGACCAGCGCCCCGACGGCACCACCCTGCGCGCCACCGGCGGCGACGTCGAGGTCGACCTGGCCATGCCGCTGCCCGCCGGCCACGAGTCGCTCGGGGTCGTCGTGCCGTGGGGCCAGCGGCGGTTCCAGTACACCGTCAAGGACGTCGGGCGGCCCGTGCACGGCCGGCTGCGCGTCGGCGGGACGTGGCACGACGTCCCCGCCGACGACTCGTTCGCCGTGCTCGACCACGGCCGCGGCCGGTGGCCGTACTCGATCGCCTGGAACTGGGCGGCGGGCAGCGGCCCCGGCCGGGCCATCCAGCTCGGCGGGAAGTGGACCGACGGCACCGGCAGCACCGAGAACGGGCTGTTCGTCGCCGGCCGGCTCCACAAGATCGGCGACGAGCTGCGCTGGACGTACGACCGGTCCGACTGGCTGCGCCCGTGGCGCATCACCGGCGACCGGGTGGACGTGACGCTGCAACCGTTCCACGAGCGGGCCGCCCGCACCAACCTCGGCGTGGTGGCCAACGAGACGCACCAGTGCTTCGGGCACTTCACCGGCTGGGCGGCCACCGACGACGGCGAGCGGGTCGACCTCGACGGGCTCGTCGGCTGGGCCGAGGAGGCCCGCAACCGCTGGTAGCCGCGCCTGCCCCACACCGCGCCCACGTCCCGTTCAGCGCAGCAGGCGCACCGCGCCCGGCACGGCGGTCACCGTCACCGGCAGGTCGAGGCACCGCTCCCCGTCGGCGTACGTGGTGATCCCCTCGGCGGCCAGCTCCACGGTGCGGGCCCGGTGGCTGCTCACCAGTGGATGCCGCACGTGGGTGCCCCGGTAGATGCGCGGCTTCACCCGGATCAGGGTGCGCCGGTCGAACCGCCCGCCGACCACCACGTCCAGCAGGACGTCCGTCGGGTCCGCGTCGGGGCAGATCCGCATGCCGCCGCCGTAGCTGGCGCAGTTGCCGACCGCCACCAGCACCGCGTCGCACTCCAGGGGCTCGCCGTCGAGCCGCAGGGTGTAGCGGCGCGGGCGCAGCCGGGCCAGCTCCACCAGGATCGCCAGGTCGTAGCGGCGGGGGCCGCGCGGGCGGCGCATCCGGTTGGCCCGCTCGTTGACGATCGCGTCGAAGCCGGCGGCGAGCACCGCCCCGTACCACCGGGTGTCGCCGCCGGGGCCGGTCAGCCGGGCCAGGTCCACCGGCCGGGTCCGGCCCTCGCGCAGCGCGGCGGCGACGGTCTCGACGGCGGCGAGCGGATCGGCGGGGAAGCCGGTGTCGGCGGCGAAGTCGTTGCCGGTGCCGGCCGGCACCGCAGCGAACGGCACACCCGTGCCGGCCACCGCCTGCAGGCCCCGGTGCACCGTGCCGTCGCCGCCGACGGTGACCAGGGCGGCGGCCCCGTCGGCGACGGCGGCCCGGCACGCCGCCTCGGCCTGCGCGCCCGTGCCCGCCTCCAGCAGCCGCACCGGACGGCCGGCCGTCGCCAGCCGGTCCAGCAGGCGCGGCAGCAGGCCCCGGTGCCGCCCGCGCCCGGCCGTGGGGTTGGCGAGCACGGCGACGGGACCGTCGGGACGCGGCCCGGGGGCGGGGTGGTCGGCTGCGGTCACGGCGAGCACCGTACCGCCCGCTCGCCCGCCCCGGCACCGGCCTGCCGGCCCGCGCGGGACGGCCCTCGCGTCGGGCCGGCGGGAATCGTCGCCGAAGCAATCTGCCGTCGCGTTGAACGACCGGCGGGCCAACCCCGTACGTTCCGGTGAAGGGAGCTGCCCCATGAAGCGCATGACCCCGCTGCTGACGCTGGTGACCGGAGCCGGAATGGCGGCCGTGCTGTTCGCGATGAGCGCGCAGGCGGCACCGACGGCCGCACCGCCGAAGGTGGACGCCGCGCCCCCGGCCAGCGCCGCCGACGCGCCGCCGGCGCCGTCCGGGAGCCAACCGCCCGAGCTGTCCCCGGGTGCCTCGGCGCCCCCGGCGGCGGCCCCCGGCGCGACGGACGTCCCGGCCGCCGGGACGCCCGAACAGAAGGTGGACGCGAGCTGGACCGGCCGCCTGAACAACGGCGCCACCATCGCCATCACCTCCCGCGACGGCGCCGCCGAGGCGTACGTGTGCGACGGCAAGGACATGGAGCTGTGGCTGCGTGGCACGGCCACCGACGGCAAACTCGCCCTCGACGGCAAGGACGCCACGCTCACCGGGACGTTCGACGGCTCCGAGGCGACCGGCAAGCTGACCATCGGCGGCGACACGACCACGTTCACCGCGAAGGCCACGGCGGGAACCGCCCCCGTGGTCTACCGGGCGACCCCGCAGCTGCGGGACGCCGGGGTCGACGGCGGCTGGATCCTGCGGCCCGACGGCACCCAGATCGGCGTGCTCACCTGGAACGGCCGGCCGATCCCGGCGCCGCCGCTGGACCCCGCGTTCGGCACCACGATCGTCGAGGGGCTGACCGTCACCGCCCGGCCGGTGATCCCCGCGCCGGAGCCCGGCCGGTGACCAGCGGCGACTGGCGCGCCGGCACGGACGTCGCCCCGGCCGGCGACGCCTGGGACAGCGGCACGAAGGCCCCGCCCCGCGTCGACTGGGACACCCCTCCCGAGGTCGACGTGTGGGGCGGCGACGCGGACAGCGCGCCCCGGGCCGGCGCCTGGGACGGCGGGAACGACGACGGCCCACGGGCCGGCGGGTGGATCGGCGACGCCGGCGACGCGCCCCGCGCCGGCAGGCCGGGCCGCGACGACGCCCCCCGCGCCGGGGCGTGGGACGCCGGCCCGGACACCGGGCCGGAGGTCGACGTGTGGGGCACCGGGACGGGTGCCCGCCCCGGTGGCGACCGGTGGGACGCCGGCCGCAAGAAGGTTCGGCCCGAGGTCGACACCTGGCGCGCCGGCCGCGACGGTGGGCCGGACGCCGACCGGCCC
The DNA here is from genome assembly GCF_020873825.1 of Micromonospora sp. DH13. Classification (NCBI taxonomy): domain Bacteria; kingdom Bacillati; phylum Actinomycetota; class Actinomycetes; order Micromonosporales; family Micromonosporaceae; genus Micromonospora; species Micromonospora sp. DH13. Next base: position 104,101 of record NZ_JAHWGR010000025.1, on the reverse strand, counting down.
CGCGACGACCGGGGCCCCGACGACGATCGGGGCCTGCGGGTGCTGCCCGATCCCGCCGCGTTCGCGGCGCGGCTCGCCGCCGAGACCGAGCCGGCCCGCACGGCCTCGCTGCTGCTGCCGGTGCTCGCCGGCGCGGCGGTCGCCGTGGCCACCGGCGTCTACGCCAAACTGCACCAGCCCACCGGCATCGCCGTCAACGTCGCCGGCTTCACCGGGCCGATGCAGGTCAAGGTGTGGCTGGGCAGCGGCGCGATGGCGCTCGCCGTGGTGCAGGTGCTGTCGGCGCTGGCGATGTGGGGGCGGCTCGGCGGCTTCCGCCCGTCCTGGGCGGGCGTCGCCCACCGTTGGTCCGGCCGGGTGGCGTTCCTGCTCGCCGTGCCCGTGGCCGTGCACTGCCTGTACGCCCTCGGCTTCGCCGCCTACGACCTGCGCACCCTGGCGCACTCCCTGTTCGGCTGCTTCTTCTTCGGCATGTTCACCACGAAGATGCTGGCCCTGCCGAAGCCGGGACTGGCCGGCTGGGTCCTGCCCGTCACCGGCGGGGCGGTCTTCGTCGCCCTCACGGCGATCTGGCTGACCTCGTCGCTGTGGTACTTCACCACCTTCGGGATCACCCGGTGACGCCGCCCGCCGGCACCGGCAGAGGGTCGTTCGTCGGCACCGCCAGCAGGCCGCCGGTCGGCACCGAACGCAGCGAGGAGAGCAGCGCGATGACCGACGAGTACCGGCCGTGCCCGTCCCGCCGGGCCGTCCTGTGCGCCACCGGCGCGGCGGGCGTCACCGCCCTGCTGACCGGCTGCCAGACGTACGGGGAGCCCGTCGCCGCCCCGGTGGCGGCCGACCCGCCCGGCGGCGACGCGCCGGCCAGCGGGGACCCGGTGGCCGAGCCCGCCGGCAGCGGCGACCCGGCCGACGCCGATCCCCCCGCCGGCGGGCAGGTGGCGGCGCTGGCCGCCGTGGCCGACCTGCCCGTCGGCGGCGGCCGGATCCTCGCCGACCGGGGCGTGGTGCTGACCCGGCCGACGCAGGAGACCGTCAAGGCGTACTCCGCCACCTGCACCCACGCCGGCTGCACCGTCACCCGCGTCGCCGGCGGCACCATCGTCTGCGGCTGCCACAACAGCACATTCGACATCGCCGACGGGTCGGTGCGCGGCGGGCCGGCCGGCTCGCCGCTGCCGCCGGTCGCGGTGTCGGTGCGCGACGGTCAGGTCCTGCTCGCCTGACGACGGCCCCCACGACGCCACTGCCGGCCCGACGGGCCGCACCCCCGGCACGACGAAGGCCCGCCCCGAACTTCCGGGGCGGGCCTTCGCGTCGTCAGCCTCGTCAGGTCATGTCGTCGTAGCGCCGGTCGATCGGCGCCGGCGCGGCCACCGGCTCCGGAGCCCCGATCGGGTCCGAGGCCTCGATTCGCTGGCTGGGCGGCACCCGGTCGTCATTGAGCTCCAACGGCGACACCTCGTCGTCGGCGATCCCGGCGTAGATCTCCTTGCCCCGCCCGCGCCGCTTGTCGTTGAGGAACGCCACGCCGACGGCGACGAAGTAGAGCAGGGACAGCGCCGCCGCCAGCAGGGTCATGCCGAACGGCCCCGGGTCGGGCGTGGCGATCGCGGCGAAGGCGAACGAAATGAAGATCACCGCACGCCACCAGCTGAGCAGCCGCTTCGCGCTGGCCACCCCGGTGAAGTTGAGCATCAGCAGGATCAGCGGGAACTCGAACGCCACCCCGAACAGCAGGATCATGTTGGTGACGAAAGAGATGTATCGCGTGACCTCAAGCTGGGTGGACAGGCCGGTGACGCCCGACTCCATCAGGAACGCCAGGCCCTTGTCCACCACCAGGAACGCCAACAGCGCGCCGCCCGCGAACAGCGGCGCGGCGATGGAGACGAACACGTACGCCCACTTGCGCTCGTGCCGGTGCAGGCCGGGGGCGATGAACGCCCACAGTTGGTAGAGCCAGACGGGCGCGCCGATGATCAGGCCGATCCACAGCGCCAGCTTCAGCTTGAGGATGAAGCCGTCCGCCGGGGAGAGCTGAAGGAACTGCTGACACTCGCCGAGCGCGTCGGTGGCATCGGGCAGCCGGCAGTAGGGCTGCTTCAACAGCAGGAACGCCGGATCGGCGAGCAGGAAACCGCCGATCAGGCCGACCACGATCGCCAGCGACGCCCGGAACAACCGGGAGCGCAGCTCACGGATGTGGTCCATGAGCGTCATGGAACCGTCGGCGGCCTGCTCGAACTTGCTCGGTCCGCGTTTACGAAGGGCGAAGGCCACGGTGGTCGGGCCCCTCGGTCAGTGGTCGCGGACGCGCTGCACCGGGTCGATGACCGGCTGCTGCGGAGCCTGCGGCGGGGCGTACGGCTGCTGCTGCTGCGGCTGCGCGTACGACTGCTGCGGCTGCGCGGCGTTCGGCGGCAGCGGCTGGTAGCCGGCCTGGGCGTCGGCCTTCTCGGCCAGATCGCGGTCGTCGTCGTGCAGGCTCTTCGTCTCGGCCTTGATGATCCGCAGCGAACGGCCCAGCGAGCGGGCCGCGTCGGGAAGCCGCTTCGCGCCGAAGAGCAGGATCATCACGACCACGAGTACGGCGATGTGCCACGGCTTGAGGGCACCCATGGGAAGCTCCAGTCGCTCTGTGTCGTCGTGGGGGTGTTACCGGAGCCCATCGTACGTCCGTTGAGGGCCGTTGCCACCCGCCGGACGCTGGTGGTTTCGACCGGCTGGTGAAGTGTTGACCAACTCCGCGCGTCCCGTCAACCACCCGGACCCGGATCCCACCTGCGGATACCCGCCCCCGCGCCGGCCGCCGGGCGCACGCGCAGCGGCCCGGGTCGATCTAGTGGCCGCGCTTCGCCTTGATCACGGCCAGGCGGCGCTGGGTGAGCTCCACCTGCCCCTGCATCGCCTCCGCGCGCTCCTGCAGCGCCTCGGCCGACACCCGCAGCGCCTCCGCCTCCGCCTGGCGGCCCTGCAACGCCATCGCCGCCCGCCGCAGCCGGGGCAGCCGGACCAGTACCGGCCGCACGGCCAGCGCCAGCACCACGAACGCGAACAGCACCACCGCGACCACGATCCACTTCACCACGGCGGCCAGCCTACCGGGGCGACGCGGACCCCGCCGGGTCACCCGACGGCGCGCCGTCCGGGCTGGCGTACGCCTCCAGCGCCGCGACCGCCTGCGCCCGGACCTGATCGGCCAGCTCCGCCGGGGCGACCACGGCGACCCCGGGGCCCAGGCCCAGCACGAACCGGCGGGCCCAGCCCAGGTCGGTCACCCGCAGCGACACCAGCCACTGGTCGCCGTCGCCGCGCTCGACCCGCTCGCACGGATAGTATTCCGTGATCCACCGCTCGCCCCGACCGATCCGCAACGTGATCAACGGCAGGTCCGGCGACGGGCGGAACACCCCCTCGGTGAGGTCGTGCGGCCGGGCCTGCGGCGGCACCACCGCCGGCTCGTCCAGCTCGACGACCGCGTCGATCCGGTCGGCCCGGAACAGCCGGACCTCCTCCGCGCGGCGACACCACGCCTCCACGTACGCCCGGCCGCCCACCATCAGCATCCGCAGCGGGTCGATGACCCGCTCGGTCGTCTCGTCCCGGGCCGGCGTGTAGTAGGTGATCCGCAGCGCCCGGGCCCGCCCCACGGCGGCCCGCAGCTGCTCCACCCGCCGGCTGTCCGCCTGCAGGCGCACCTCCACCGGGGCGCCGACCAGGTCACCCGCCGCGTTCTCGATCTTCGCGAGGGCCCGCTCCACCGCCTCCCGGTTGGCCACCCCCGGCGTCTCGGCGAGCATCCGCAACGCCACCACCAGCGCCAGCGCCTCGTCGGGGGTCAACCGCAGCGGCCGGTCGATCCCCGCGTCGTAGGTGATGGTCACCCGGTCGCCGTCGAACGCCATGTCGATCAGGTCACCCGGGCCGTAACCGGGCAGCCCGCACACCCACAGCAGCTCCAGGTCCTCCCGCAGCTGCCGCTCGGTCACCCCCAGGTCGCCAGCCGCCTCGGCGATCTCGATCCCCGGCCGGGCCAGCAGATAGGGCACCAGGTTGAGCAGCCGGGCCAGCCGGTCGGCCGACGCCCGGTTGCCGCCGGCACGCGGGCCGGTCGGGCGGGCGGCCGGACGGGTCGCCGGGCGGGTCATCGGGCACCTCCGGTCACGGTCAGCTCGTCGTGCCGGGCGGCGATCTCCTTGAGCCGCTGGATCACCGCCTCGCGCACCTCCGGCGGGTCGAGCACCCGCACGTCCGGGCCGTACCCCACCAACTTGGCGGCCAGGGACTCCGCGTCCGCGTACGGCAGGACCAGCCGGTCCCCCGCGGGCCCGGAACCGCTGTCGACCGCCCAGCGACGCAGCCCCGCCGCGCGGCCCGGACGGACCAGGACCGTCGCCCGGCCCGTGCGCTCCACCGGCCCCGACCAGCGCGCCACGTGGCTGATCAGATCCAGCCCCGGCGGCGGCTCGAAGCCGCCCGGGGCGCCGGCCACCCGGACCGCGCCCACCACCCGCGACAGCCGGAAACAGCGGGTCGCCGCCCGGTCCAGGTCGTGCCCCACCACATACCACCGGCCCCGCCAGCAGACCACGCCCCACGGCTGCACACGGCGGCGGGTCGGGTCGTCACGGTCGGGCGCCCGGTAGTCGAAGCTCACCTCGCGGCGGTCCCGCGCTGCGGCCGTCAACGGCGCGAACGCCGGATCGACCGTCACCATCGGCTCCAGGCCCAGGGTCGCCTGCGGGTCCACATCCACCCCGGCGGCGCGCAGCTTCGCCAGCCCCGACGACGCGGCGGCCGCCAGCCCCGCGTGCTGCCACAACCGGGCGGCGATGCCGACCGCCGCGGCCTCGTCCGGCTCCAGCGGGATGTCCGGCAGCGCGTACTCCCGGTGGGCGATGCGGTAACCCGGCTCCGAGTCGAAGACGCTCGCCGTGCCCGTCTCCAGCGGCACCCCCAGCTCACGCAGCTCGGCCTTGTCCCGCTCGAACTTGCGCTGGAACGCTTCGTGATCCTTCGCGTCGTCCGGATCGTGCTCGTAACCGGGCACGGTCGCGGCGATCTGCGCGGCGGTCAGGAACCGTCGCGTCGACAACAGGCAGATCACCAGGTTGACCAGGCGTTCGGTGCGGGTCCGCGACACGTGTGCACGCTAGCAGCCCGCGCCGCGCGGGCGTGCACCCAATCCGGGCGCGTCGCGGCAACGCCACAACACTCACCCTGGGTGACCGCAACGGCACCGCTGCGGGCCCCGCCGGGCGGCCATAGGGTGGCCCCATGCCCGAAGCGGACGTCAAGACCGAGAGCGTGGGCACCGTCGTCGTGGCCGGCGCGGCCAACCTCGCCATCGCCGTGGCCAAGCTCGTCGCCGGGCTGATCTCCGGCTCCGCGGCGATGCTCTCCGAGGCCGCGCACTCCGTCGCCGACACCACCACCGAGGCGCTGCTCTACCTCGCGCTGCGCCGCGGCGCACGGCCCGCCGACGTCCGCCACCCCTTCGGGTACGGCAAGGAGAGCTACGTCTGGGCGTTCCTCGCCGCGCTGTTCACCTTCGTCGCCGGGGCCGGCTTCGCCATCACCCACGGCGTCACCACCATCCTCGTGCACGAACACAGCGGCAACTACCTCGTCGCGTACGTCGTGCTGGCCGTCTCGTTCGCCGTCGAGTCGGTCTCCCTGGCCCGGGCGACCCGGCAGATCCGCGCCGAGTCACGCCGCTGGAACACCACGCCGCGGCGCTTCCTGCGGCTCACCGCCGACACCACCGTCAAGGCCGTCTTCCTGGAGGACAGCGCCGCCCTGATCGGCCTGCTGCTCGCCGCCGTCGGCCTCGGCCTGTCCCACCTCACCGGCGACGAACTCTACGACGGCCTCGCCTCCATCGCCATCGGCCTGCTGCTGCTCGTCGTCGCGATCACCCTCGCCAAGGCCAACATCTCGCTGCTCGTCGGACGCTCCGTGCCCGAGCGGCTGCGCCACGAGATCGCGGCGGAACTCGACGGGCTGCCCGCCGTCGAACGCATCGACACGCTGCTCACCATGCAGCTCGGCCCCGAGGACATGCTGGTCGCCGCCAAGGTCGACTTCCGCGACGACGCCACCGGCGCCGACATCGAGGCCGCCGCCGACGAGGCCGAGCGCCGCCTCACCGCCCGCTACCCCGAGATCGGATACGTCTTCCTCGACCCCACCCCGTCGCGCCCCGAGACCCGCAACCGGCGCACCCGGCACATCCAGGACGAGCCGCCACGCTGACCCCGCCGCCGCAACCCGCGCCCGGCAACCGCTAGCGTGCACCGCATGGTGCGATGGCGGGCGGGAACCGTGACGGCGCTGCGGCGGGAGTGGACCGGCGCGATCGAACTGGACGTCACACTCGCCGACGGCACCACCATGCGGGCCCTGGCCTACCCGCACCTCGTCGGCCGCCCCGCGCCCGGCGACCGGGTGCTCCTCAACGCCGGGGCGCTGCTCATGGGCCTCGGCACCGGCGGGTACGCGCTCGTCGTGGCCCTGCCCGACCGGCTGCCGCCCGACCCGCCGCAGGCCGGCGACACCCGCGACGCCGGGCACCTCGTCAAGGCCCGCTACACGCCCCTGCAACCCATCCTGCTCGGCGTCGACGAGGAGGCCAGCCCCCACCGCGAGGTGCTCGCCGCCGCCGAGGACGTCGCCGGCCTGCCCGTCGTCACCGCCGACCTGCACTCCGCCCTGCCCGCCATCCTCGCCGGCATCCACGCCGACGCCCCCGACGCCCGCGTCGCCTACCTGCTCACCGACGGCGGCGCGCTGCCCGCCTGGTTCTCCCGCGCCCTCGACGGGCTGCGCGGCCGGCTCGCCGGCACCGTCAGCGTCGGGCAGGCGTTCGGCGGCGACCTGGAGGCCACCACCGTGCACAGCGGCCTGCTCGCCGCCCGGCACGTGCTCGCCGCCGACGTGGTCATCTGCGCCCAGGGTCCCGGCAACCTCGGCACCGGCACCCGCTGGGGCTACTCGGGCGTGGCCGTCGGCGAGGCCGTCAACGCCGTCGCCGCCCTCGGCGGGAAACCCGTCGGCTCCCTGCGCATCTCCGACGCCGACCCCCGCCCCCGGCACCGTGGCGTGTCCCACCACAGCCTCACCGCGTACGGTCGCGTCGCCCTCGCCCCCGCCGACCTCGTCGTGCCCGACGACCTGCCCGCCGCCCTGGCCGACGACATCGACGCCGCGCTCGTCCCCCTCGCCGGGCGGCACCGCATCGTCCGGGTCCCCACCGACGGGCTCGACGCCGCGCTGCGCGCCAGCCCCGTGCCCCTGTCCACCATGGGCCGCGGCCTCGACGCCGACCACGCCTACTTCCTCGCCGCCGCAGCCGCCGGCCGGCACGCCGCCGCCCTCGCCCGCTGATTCGCCGTCGTCCCGGCTACGGCCGGGCAGCGCGGCGGCCGGGCGCGGCTACGGCCGGGCTGTGCGGCTGTGGCCAGGCGGCGCGGCTGTGGCCAGGCGGCGCGGGAGACCTCAGGCCAGGAAGATCAACGCCAGCCAGCCGCCGACGATCACCACCAACGCCGCGGCCAACACCCACGTCGGCACCGTGTACTCGCCGCGCCGGTTCCGCTCCACCTCCGCGCGGATCTTCTCCCGGCGGCGGTCGATCCAATTCAACTTCTCGGCGCCGCGCTCGCGCCCCGGAGGTTCAGACATCATGGCAGCGCCAGCCTACCCGGACGGCCCCCTCCCGCCGCGACCAGCGCCGCACGAGGGGGCCCACCGGATCACATGCTCGCGATCAACCGCTCCACCCGCTCGTCGTACGCCCGGAACGGGTCCTTGCACAGCACGGTGCGCTGCGCCTGGTCGTTGAGCTTCAGGTGCACCCAGTCGACCGTGAAGTCACGCCGCTTCTCCTGCGCGTGCCGGATGAACTCCCCCCGCAGCCGCGCCCGCGTCGTCTGCGGCGGCGTCTCCTTCGCCTCGAAGATCTCCGGATCCGTCGCCACCCGGTCCACCTCCCCGCGCCGCTCCAACAGCCCGTACAGGCCCCGCCCACGCCGCAGGTCGTGATACGCCAGGTCCATCTGCGCCACCCGGGGATGCGACAACGGCAGGTCGTGCTTGCGCTGATACCGCTCGATCAGCCGCAGCTTCGACACCCAGTCGATCTCCCGCGACACCGGCTCCAGGTCACCGGTCTCCACCGCCCGCAGCACCCGGCCCCACAGCTCCACCACCCGCTTGGCCGTCTGGTCCCCGCCCCGGCGCTCCACGAACTCCGTCGCCTTCGCCAGGTATTCCTGCTGGATCTCCAGCGCGCTGACCTCCTTGCCGGAGGCAAGCCGCACCTTCCGCCGGCCCGTGATGTCGTGCGACACCTCGCGGATCGCCCGGATCGGGTTCTCCAGCGACAGGTCCCGCATCACCACCCCCGCCTCGATCATCCGCAGCACGATGTCCGCGGAACCGACCTTCAGCAGCGTGGTGACCTCGTTCATGTTCGAGTCACCCACGATGACGTGCAGCCGCCGGTACCGCTCCGCGTCCGCGTGCGGCTCGTCGCGGGTGTTGATGATCGGCCGGCTCCGCGTCGTCGCCGACGACACCCCCTCCCAGATGTGCTCCGCCCGCTGCGACAGGCAGTAGACCGCACCCCGGGGCGTCTGCAACACCTTGCCCGCCCCGCAGATCAACTGCCGGGTCACCAGGAACGGAATCAGCACGTCCGCCAGCCGGCCGAACTCGCCGTGCCGGGAGACCAGGTAGTTCTCGTGACAGCCGTACGAGTTCCCCGCCGAGTCCGTGTTGTTCTTGAACAGGTAGATCTCACCCGCGATGCCCTCGTCGTGCAGCCGCTTCTCCGCGTCGATGAGCAGCCCCTCCAGGATCCGCTCCCCCGCCCGGTCGTGGGCCACCAGGTCCACCACCGAGTCACACTCGGGCGTCGCGTACTCCGGGTGGGACCCCACGTCCAGATAGAGCCGGGCACCGTTGCGCAGGAACACGTTGCTCGACCGGCCCCACGACACCACCCGACGGAACAGGTACCGCGCGACCTCGTCGGGGGACAGCCGCCGCTGCCCACGGTAGGTACAGGTGACGCCGTACTCGGTCTCAAGGCCGAAGATTCGCCGCTCCATGAGTTGACATTAGTCCTCTCCGGCCCCGAATGGGCAGGGCTGACCACCCGGACACACGCGACCGGCCACCCATCTGGGTGGCCGGCCAGGTGATCACTGTTGCCGAACGGTCACGCCCCGGGCGTGTCGGACCCGCGCTACCCCTCCAGGTCCGCCGAACCCGCCGACGTCGTCGGCTTCCCCGCCTCCTGCGTCGGCGTCGCCGGGGTCTCCGGACGCTCCTCGGTCGCCGGCTCCTTCGACTCCTCCGCCTCGGCGTCCAGCAGCGCGGTCAGGGCCGCACCGGTGATCCGCCGGAACGTCCGGCCCTTGCGGTGCCGGTCCAGGACCGCCACCTCCAACTGGTGGGCCGCGATCGTCCGCGCCGCCCCGCCCTCACCGCCGACGCTGCCCAACGCCGCCACGGCCACCCGGACCGCCTCACCGAGCGACATGTCCGGCCGGTGCTGCGACTTGAGCACACCGGAGATCGCCTCGGCCTGCCCACCCATCGCCATCCGGCCCGGCTCGTCGTTGACCGAACCGTCGTACGTCAACCGGTAGAGCGCGTCGGCCTCCGGCGTCGCCCCCACCTCCGCCACGCAGATCTCCACCTCGAACGGCTTCGACTGCTCGGTGAAGATGGCGCCGAGGGTCTGCGCGTACGCGTTGGCCAACGCCAGACCCGTCACGTCCCGCCGGTCGTAGCTCAGGCCGTTGAGGTCGGCCATCCGGACCCCGGCGCGACGCAGATTCTCGAACTCGTTGTACCGGCCCACGGCGGCGAAGCCGATCCGGTCGTAGATCTCACTGACCTTGTGCAGGGTGCTGGAGAGGTTCTCCGCGACGAAGAGCACCCCGCCGGAGTAGCTCACGACCACCGCGCTGCGGCCCCGGGCGATGCCCTTGCGGGCCAGCTCGGAGCGGTCGCGCATGATCTGCTCGGGCGAGGCGTAGAACTGCATGGCCACGGCGGCGGTTCTCCTTTGGGCGCTGTGCTGACGACGACTGCTGACTAAGGCGGAGGCGGGGCTCAGCCGCCCGGGTTCTCCATCCGGCCGGCCACCACGGCCTCGGCGATCGCGGCCGTCTCGGCGTCGGTGAGCCGGTGGGTGCCCTCCGCCGTCGCCGTCATCACCACCGGGTAGATCCGGCGGGTGAGGTCCGGGCCACCGGTGGCCGTGTCGTCGTCGGCCGCGTCGTAGAGCGCCTCCACCGCGAGCCGCACCGCGTCGTCGACCGACAGGCCCGCCCGGAACCGCTTCTTCAACGCCGACCGCGCGAAGATCGAACCGGAGCCGATCGCGTCGTAACCGGTCTCCTCGTAGGGGCCACCGGTGACGTCGAAGCTGAAGATGCGCCCCGCCCGCGCCGGGTCGGCGGCGGCCAGGTCGAACCCGGCGAACAGCGGGATCACCGCGAGGCCCTGCATGGCCGCGCCCAGGTTGCCCCGGATCATCGACGCCAGCCGGTTGGCCTTGCCGTCGAGCGAGAGCATCGCGCCCTCGATCTTCTCGTAGTGCTCCAGCTCCACCTGGAACAGTCGCATCAGCTCGATGCCGATGCCCGCGGTGCCCGCGATGCCGACCAGCGAGTACGCGTCGGCCGGGTGCACCTTCTCGATGTCCCGCTGGGCGATCAGATTGCCCATGGTGGCCCTGCGGTCGCCCGCCATCACCACGCCACCGGCGGCCGAGATGGCCACGATGGTGGTCGCGTGCGGCGCCAGGTCGGCGGCCATGCCGGGCGGCAACGGCCGACGGCCGGGCAGCATCTCGGGGGCCACCCTGCTCAGGAAAGACGTGAAGGACGACGTCCCCGCGTTGGTGAACGCATCTGGTAGACGCCCGGATGGATCAAAGCCCGCTGCCACGTGGTTCCTCTCAGGTACGTGATCGCCCTGGCCAGTCTCGTAGGACTGTCACGGAACTGGCCAAGACCGCCGTTGCAGTTGAAGCAGAGTATCCCGCGCACCCAGCCGGTGCGATGATCGTGGTCCAGATGTTGCGGGTCCGCGCCACCACAGATCGCGCAGACCCCGCCCTGCTCGGCGAGGAGCTCGTCGAACTCCTTCTGCCCCACCCCGTAGCGGCGACGGAGGTGGTATTCGCGGGTGCCACCGTAGAGCCGCTGCACCGTTTCCCTGCCACGGGCGTTGTGGCACGGTTTGCAGTACGTGTGCCGCCCGCCGGCCTTCCTGGTGCGCGGAAAGTCCTCAAGCGGCTTGATGTCTCCGCAGTCGGGACACCATTTCAGCCCGACGGGGACCGGAACCGGAGCCCTCTTCGGCGCGCTGATCCCGCGCTTGCGGCGGCTCGCCTCCGAGCGGGCCGCCGCGCAGCTCTTGCAGTAAAAAGCCAGCCCGTCCGCGCGCCGCCGGTTGCGGTGGAACTCGGTCGTGGGCAGCAGGCGCTCACACTGGGGACACCTCTTGTCCGATGCGCTGGGCAAATCGGACATATAGTATCATTCACCCCCTTTCTGGACGTATCCCCTCACGAATTCTTCTGCGTTCTCCTCCAGGACGGAGTCGATCTCGTCGAGCAGGTCGTCGACGTCCTCGGTGATCTCGGCGTGCCGCTCGGCGACCTCCGGGTTCGCCTCGGTGGTGACGTCCTCGATCTCCTCGCCCTGCCGGGCCTTGCCCGACTGCGACTGCCCGCCGCTGTCACGAGTGGCCATTGCTGCCTCCTCCACGATCGTCTCCGATGAACTTACCTCGCGGAGGCGACGAAAAGCCCGCCGCGCGCCGGCTTGGCGCGGGGCGGGCTTTCGGGCCCACGCAGGGTCAGCCGCCGGTCAGCGTCTCCAGCAGGTCCTTCGCGCTGACGCACCGGTCGAACAGGGCGCCGACGTGCTTGCGGGTGCCCCGCTCCGGCTCCATCATCGGCACCCGCACCAGCGACTCCCGGCCCACGTCGAAGATCACCGAGTCCCAGCTCGCGGCGACCACCTCGGAGGCGTACTGGGCCAGGCAGCGGCCCCGGAAGTAGGCACGGGTGTCCTCCGGCGGCTCGGTCATCGCCGTGCGGGTCTGCTCGTCGGTCAGCAGCGTCTTCATCGACCCGCGCTGCACGAGCCGGTGGTAGAGGCCCTTCTCCGGCCGCACGTCGGAGTACTGGAGGTCGACCAGTTGGAGCTTGTGCGAGCCCCAGCCGAGCTTCTCCCGCTCCCGGTAGCCCTCCAGCAGCCGCAGCTTCGCCACCCAGTCCAGCTCGTCGGCGCACTCGAACGCGTCGCGGCCGAGCCGGTCGAGCACGCTCTCCCAGCGGTCGAGCACGTCGGCGGTCTGCTCGTCGACGTCGGTGCCGTACCGGTCGTCCACGAAGGAGCTGACCCGCTCGAAGTAGGCCCACTGCACGTCCAGGGCGGTCAGCCGACGCCCGTCGCGCAGCCGCATCAGGTGCTTCAGCGACGGGTCGTGGCTGACGGCGCGCAGCTCGCTCACCGGGTCGGCGATGCCCAGGTCCGGCCCGAGGGCCTTCTGCTCGATCATGGTGAGGATCAGGGCGGTGGTGCCGACCTTGAGGTACGTGGAGATCTCCGACAGGTTGGCGTCGCCGATGATGACGTGCAGCCGGCGGTACTTGTCGGCGTCGGCGTGCGGCTCGTCGCGGGTGTTGATGATGGGCCGCTTGAGCGTCGTCTCCAGGCCGACCTCGACCTCGAAGAAGTCGGCGCGCTGGGAGATCTGGAAGCCGCTGGCGCCGCCGTCCTGGCCGATGCCGACGCGGCCGGCGCCGCAGACGATCTGCCGGGTGACGAAGAACGGCGTCAGGTAGGCGACGATGTCGGCGAACGGCGTCTGCCGGCGCATCAGGTAGTTCTCGTGGGCGCCGTAGCTGGCGCCCTTGTTGTCGGTGTTGTTCTTGTAGAGGTGGATGGGCTGGGTGCCCGGGATGGTGGCGGCCCGGCGGGCGGCCTCGGCCATCACCCGTTCGCCGGCCTTGTCCCACCGGACCACGTCGAGGGGGTTGGTGACCTCGGGGGTGGAGTATTCGGGGTGGGCGTGGTCGACGTAGAGACGGGCGCCGTTGGTGAGTATGACGTTGGCCAGCCCGAGGTCCTCGTCGGCGAGGGCCTCGGCGGGGTCGTACGCGGCGCCGGAGTAGGTGAAGCCGCGGGCGTCGCGCAGCGGCGACTCCTCTTCGTAGTCCCAGCGGGCCCGGCCGCCCCGGTTGAGTTCGGGGCGTGCCCCGTAGGCGTTGACCACCTGGGAGGAGGTGACCATCGGGTTGGCCCCCGCCTGGCCGGGCACGGAGATGCCGTACTCGACCTCGGTGCCCATGATCCGTCTTACGCTCATCAACCTACCCGCTTCGCTCGCCGACCCGGTCCCCCGTCACGTCGAGCGTAGTCCGCGTCGCGCGGTGCGGGGGCGCGGCGGGCGGCCACGTCGGGGCGGGTGTCGTGCCGGTGCGGGGACGCGACGGGGCCCGCGACGTCGCTGTCGCGGGCCCCGGTCGTGTCGTCGGGGGTGGTTACAGGTATTGGCCGGTGTTGCTGGCGGTCTCGATCGACCGGCCGGCCTCGGTGCCCTTGCCGCCGGAGACGAGCGTGCGGATGTAGACGATCCGTTCGCCCTTCTTGCCGGAGATGCGGGCCCAGTCGTCGGGGTTGGTGGTGTTGGGGAGGTCCTCGTTCTCGCGGAACTCGTCGACGCAGGCGTCGAGGAGGTGCTGCAGGCGCAGGCCCTTGCGTCCGGAGGTGAGGAACTCCTTGATCGCCATCTTCTTGCCCCGGTCGACGATGTTCTGGATCATCGCGCCGGAGTTGAAGTCCTTGAAGTAGAGGACTTCCTTGTCGCCGTTGGCGTAGGTGACCTCGAGGAAGCGGTTCTCCTCGGTTTCGGAGTACATCCGCAGCACGACCGCGTCGATCATGGCGGCGACGGTGGCCTGGGCGTCGCCTCCGTGTTCGGCCAGGTCGTCCGGGTGCAGCGGCAGCCCGGAGAGGATGTACTTGGAGAAGATGTCCTTGGCCGCCTCGGCGTCCGGCCGCTCGATCTTGATCTTCACGTCGAGCCGGCCGGGGCGCAGGATGGCCGGGTCGATCATGTCCTCCCGGTTGGAGGCGCCGATGACGATGACGTTCTCCAGCCCCTCCACGCCGTCGATCTCGCTGAGCAGCTGGGGGACGATCGTGTTCTCCACGTCGGAGGAGACGCCGGAGCCGCGGGTGCGGAAGATGGAGTCCATCTCGTCGAAGAACACGATCACCGGCGTGCCCTCGCCGGCCTTCTCCCGGGCCCGCTGGAAGATCAACCGGATGTGCCGCTCGGTCTCGCCGACGTACTTGTTGAGCAGCTCGGGGCCCTTGATGTTGAGGAAGAAGCTGGTGTGCCTCTCCTTGCCCAGCCGCTCGGCGATCTTCTTGGCCAGCGAGTTCGCCACCGCCTTGGCGATGAGCGTCTTGCCGCAGCCGGGCGGGCCGTAGAGCAGGATGCCCTTGGGCGGGCGGAGCTGGTGCTCACGGAACAGGTCCGCGTGCAGGAAGGGCAGCTCCACCGCGTCGCGGATCTGCTCGATCTGCGACTGGAGGCCACCGATGTCGGTGTAGTCGACGTCGGGCACCTCCTCCAGGACCAGCTCCTCGACCTCGCTCTTCGGGATCCGCTCGTACGCGTACGCCGAGCGGGGCTCGATCATGAGCGAGTCGCCGGCCCGGATCGGCGAGCCGATCAGGGTCTCGGCGAGGTGCACGATGCGCTCCTCGTCGGAGTGCGAGACCACCAGCGCCCGGTCGCCCGGAGCGCCCTCGGGACCCGCGAGGATCTCCTTGAGCATCACCACCTCGCCGACCCGCTCGAAACCGAACGCGTCGACGATGTTGAGCGCGTCGTTGAGCAGGACCTCCTGGCCACGTCGCAGCTCCGCGACGTCCAGCGAGGGTGAGACGGCCACCCGGAGCTTGCGCCCACCGGTGAACACGTCCACCGTGCCGTCCTCGTGCGCTGCCAGGAAGACACCGTAGCCACTCGGCGGTTGCGCGAGGCGGTCGATCTCCTCCTTGAGCGTCACGATCTGCGCTCGGGCCTCCTTGAGAGTGCTCACGAGCCGTTCGTTGTTCTCGGTCAGCCGCGCCAACTGTGCCTGGGTGGCCGCCAGCCGCTCTTCGAGCTGCCGGACGTGTCGGGGGCTTTCGGTCAACTTGCGCCGCACCAGAGCGAGTTCCTCTTGAAGGAACGCGACCTGCGTGGAGAGATCGTGGGCCTCCTTCTCCCACCGTGCGGCGCGCGAGTCCGCGTCGTCGCTGCGTGCCACGTCCCACCTCCCCGGGGGGCTTGAACGTTCTGCCCTAACACTAGCCGCTATGAGGCCGATTCGGTCCCACGCAACGCCCTCGTCACTGAACCTTGATCGCCACGGGTGGCCACGGGGGCAGGTCGGGGCGTTCGGGTACCGTCGTGTCGTGGGACGGGAGAACATGGGGGTACGCCGGTGAGCGAGGTCGCGACCGACCAGTTGCAGGTCTGGGTGGACCAGGATCTGTGCACGGGTGACGGCCTGTGCGTGCAGTACGCGCCGGAGGTCTTCGAGTTCGACGTCGACGGGCTGGCCTACGTCAAGGGTGCCGACGGCGAGTTGCAGCTCGCCCCGGGCAGCCGGGTGGGGGTGCCCGAGCACCTGCGCCTTGAGGTGATCGACTCGGCGAAGGAGTGCCCGGGCGAGTGCATCCACGTGGTGCGGGGCGACGGCGTCGAGGTCGCCGGCCCGGACGCCGAGGACGACTGAGCCCGGACGCCGCGGACGACTGAGCGTCGACCGGGCACCCGCCGGGTCGCCCCGGGCGGGGCGACC
Source organism: Micromonospora sp. DH13 (assembly GCF_020873825.1). Classification (NCBI taxonomy): domain Bacteria; kingdom Bacillati; phylum Actinomycetota; class Actinomycetes; order Micromonosporales; family Micromonosporaceae; genus Micromonospora; species Micromonospora sp. DH13. Next base: position 88,206 of record NZ_JAHWGR010000025.1, on the reverse strand, counting down.
CGGGCGGCGTCGCCCGGCGGGCCGGGCTCAGAGCAGCGGCCGGCCCACCACGGCGGCGACCGTCCGGGCGAACTCCTCCAGCCGGGCGATCTGCCCCGCCCCGCCGTCGTCGAGGGTCTTGCCGAAGCGCAGCGCGTCGTGCCGGGGCACCCCGCCGATCTCGTCGCCGGGCGGTGCCTCGTCGAGCGAGGTGAGCAGCAGGTAGACGTCGATGCTGTCGACCCGGATCCGGCCGTCGTCGGTGCGGGTGAGCCGCCGCCGGCAGCCGACCTCGGTGACGGTGGAGACCGGCACCACCCGCAGCGACGAGGTCATCGAGCCGGGCGGCCCCTCCCCCGGCGGCACGTCCTCGCCGTGCCAGAGCACGAGGCGGCTGCCGTCGCAGACCACGACCTCCTGCCACACGCCGTTGACCTCGTTGACGAACCGTTCGAGGGTGAAGCCGAGCACGGACGCGCCGCGCAGCACCCCGCCCAGGGCCTCCAGGGCGACGTCCGGGTCCCGCAGGTACGCCCGCGCCGCCGATTCGAGGTCCGGGTAGGGCGACCAGTCGGGGAAGACCGCCGGCACGTCCTGACCGCCGAAGCCCGGCTGGCTCATCCGGCCACCCCACGCTCCTCCGCCGTGTCGGGCAGCGCCCCGGCGGCCTGGGCGGCGGCGGCCTGGCGGGCCTCGGCGGCCGCGCGCAGCGCCTGCTTGCGTTCGGCGTACGCCTCGGCGCCCTTGCTGGGTTTGCGCCGCCGGGGCGGTGCGGTGACGCCGGGGGCGAGCCGGCGGGCGGAGACGAGGAACGCGGTGTGCGCGATCATCCGGTGGTCGGGGCGCACGGCGAGCCCTTCGGCGTGCCAGTCGCGCACCAGGGACTCCCAGGCGCGCGGCTCGGTCCAGCCGCCGCGCTCGCGCAGCGCTTCCACCAGCTCCGACAGCTGGGGGGTGGTGGCGACGTAGCCGATGAACACCCCGCCGGGCACGAGGGCCCGCTCGACCATGTCGAGGGCCTCCCAGGGGGTGAGCATGTCCAGGATGATCCGGTCGAAGCCGGTCTCCGCGCAGTCGGCGACGTCGCCGACGTGCAGCCGCCACGCCGGGTGCGGGCCGTGGAAGAACGCCTCGACGTTGCGGCGGGCGATCTGGGCGAAGTCGTCGCGCAGTTCGTAGGAGTGCAGTTCGCCGGTGGTGCCGACGGCCCGCAGCAGGGAGCAGCTCAGCGCGCCGGAGCCGGCGCCGGCCTCGAGGACCTTCGCGCCGGGGAAGATGTCGCCCATGGCGACGATCTGCGCCGAGTCCTTCGGGTAGATCACCTGGGCGCCGCGCGGCATGGACAGGACGTAGTCCGACAGCAGGGGGCGCAGCGCGAGGAACGCGGTGCCGCCGCCGGAGGTGGTGACCACGCTGCCGTCGGGCAGCCCGATGAGCGCGTCGTGGGCGAGGATCCCGCGGTGGGTGTGGAACTCCTTGCCGGGCTCCAGGGTGACCGTGTGCATCCGCCCCTTCGGGTCGGTCAGCTGCACCCGGTCGCCGGGGCGGAAGGGGCCCCTGGCGTGGCGGAGGCCCGGCGCGGCGCTGCCGTGGGCCGCCGGCACGGGCGGCGACGCCGGGGTGTCGGCGGACGCCGGCGCGTCGGGGTCGGCCGGGAGGGTGGGGGGATGTGCGGTCACGTGTTCATCTTCCGTTTGGGTTCCAGGAGCTGCGCCAGGTCCGCGATGTGCAGAACGCCGACGACATCTTCGCCTGCCGTCACGACGTACTGTGCGCCCGGGTGGGTCCGCACGGCCTCCATGACCCGTTCCCCGTCGAGGCCGGCCGGCAGGACGGGCAGGCCGGCGAGGGCGCGGGCGACGGCGTCGACGGCGATCCAGGGCCGGCGGGCCGGCGGCACGGCGTCGGCGGCGACGGGGTCGACGAGCGCGACGGGCCGGCCGGCGCCGTCGGTGACGGCGAGCGCGGCGTCGGGGCGGTCGCCCTCGGCGCGGCGGCGCTGCGCCTCGGCCAGCGGGGTGCCGGTGGGTACGGCGAGGACGGGGCGGGCCAGTCGGCGCAGGTCGATCAGCGGGAAGCGGCGGCTGATCCGGGCCAGCCGGATGGACTGGCCCGCCCCGCGCCACAGGGTGACCGCGACGAGCAGCATCAGCGGCAGGGCGAGGGGCGCCAGCAGCCGGTTGACGGTCAGCACGAGCGTCGCCGCGACGGTGCCGACGGCGACGACCCGGCCGACCCAGCCGGCGACCTCGGTGCCGGTGTGCCGGTCGCGGGTGACCGCCCACACGGCGGCCCGCAGGGCGCGGCCGCCGTCGAGCGGCAGGCCGGGCAGCAGGTTGAACAGCGCGACGATGACGTTGCTGACCGCGAGCTGGAAGGCGAGCTGGTTGGTCAGGGTGCCGTCGGGCAGCGCCAACGTGGCGGCGACGGCGGCGGCGCCGAGCACCGCGGAGACGGCCGGGCCGGCCAGCGAGACCAACAGGTCGACGCGGGGGCTGGGGGCGTCGCGGTCCATCTCCGTGTATCCGCCGAGCAGTTCCAGGGTGATGCCCCGCACGCCGATGCCGTAGCGGCGGGCGGTGAGGGCGTGGCCGAGCTCGTGCAGCAGCACGGAGCCGAGCAGCGACACGACGAACCCGACGCCGATCAGGTACGCGCCGAGCTGGGACAGGTCGAGCTGGCGGCGGGCGAACTCGGCGTAGGTCACGGTGACCAGCAGGGCCAGCAGCAGCATCGACCCGTTGAGGTGCAGCGGCACGCCGAGGATCCGGCCGACGGTGAGGCCGGGGCGGGTGGGACGGCGCGGCGGTCGGTCGGTCTGCGGCGGCTCCATCGCCCCGATGCTACGGACCCGACGCCGACGGGCACCTGCCGGAGCGGCGCGGTGGGCTTGTCGGACCGGTGGCCTAACCTTCCGGGCATGACGGCGGAACCGGTGATCGACCAGCAGCAGGCGCGGGCCACGGCGGAGGTGCCGGCGACGGTCCGGGCGTCGCTATCGCCGTCGCGGGCGGCCGACTTCAAGACGTGTCCGCTGCTCTACCGGTTCCGCAGCATCGACCGGCTGCCCGAGCGGCCGAGCGTGGAGCAGGCCCGGGGCACGCTGGTGCACGCGGTGCTGGAGCGGCTGTTCGACCTGCCGGCGGCCGGGCGCACCCCGGAGGCGGCCGGTGACCTGGTGGCCCCGCAGTGGGACCGGCTGGTCACCGAGCAGCCGGAGCTGGCGGCCCTGTTCGACGCCGCCGATCCCGACGGCACGGCGGAGTTCCTGCGGTCGGCGTCCGGGCTGCTGGGGGGCTACTTCGCGGTGGAGGACCCGCGCCGGTTGGAGCCGGCCGAGCGGGAGGCGTTGATCTCGGCGGTGGTCGACGACGAGCTGTTGATCCGGGGCTATCTCGACCGTCTGGACGTGGCCCCCGACGGGGCGCTGCGGGTAGTCGACTACAAGACCGGCGGCGCGCCCCGGGAGGCGTTCGAGGCGCGGGCGTTGTTCCAGCTGAAGTTCTACGCGCTGGTGCTGTGGCGCACCCGCGGGGTGGTGCCGCGGGTGTTGCGGCTGCTCTACCTCAAGGACGCGGAGGTCTGCGACTACGCCCCCGACGCGGAGGAGCTGGCGCGGTTCGAGCGCACCGTGGTGGCATTGTGGCAGGCGATCGAGGCGGCGACGGCCCGGCAGGATTTCCGGCCCCGGCCGAGCCGGCTGTGCGACTGGTGCAACCACCGGGCGCTGTGCCCGAGTTTCGGCGGCACCCCGCCGCCGTTCCCGGCGGCGGCCGCCTCGGCGGATCCGCTGGTCGACGCCCGGTCGCGGCCCAGCCCGCCCGGCGCGGACGAGTGAGCGTCCTCCCTGAGGAGGAGACCGGGTTCACCGTCGGCGACGATCGATCCCGCGTGGCGGCGGCTAGCGTTCCCCTATGACCGCAGGGTTGAGGGCGTGGCTGCGCCGCCACCGGCTGGCCGCCGACGCGCTGCTCGCCGTCGCCGTGGTGCTGGTGGACGCCCTCTTCGTCCTGCTCACCCCGGTCGACTTCCGGCCCGGCCCGCTGCCTGCGGCGCTGGGCTGGAGCGTGCTGTGTGCCGCCCCGGTGGCGCTGCGCCGGGCGGCGCCGTGGCCGGCGGTGGCCGCCGCCGTGGCGACCCTGGCGGTGCCGGTGTTGTTCGGGCACGCCCCGAACACGCAGAGCCTCACCTTCGTGGCGTTGACGTACACGATGGCGGCGCACCACCGGGCGCACCCGGCGGCGCTGGCCGCCGTGGCGCTGTGGGTGCCGGTGGCGGCGGTCAACGTCCTCGACCCGATCGCCGACACGGTCTTCGAGGTGGGTCCGGCCTACCTGGTGCTCAACAACCTGCTCGTCGCCGTGGTGGCGTACGCGGTGGGCCGGGCGGTGCACGCCCGCCGCGCCTCCACCGAGGCGCTGCGGGAGCGGGCCCGGGTGGCCGAGCAGAACCAGCGGTCCCTGGCCGAGCAGGCGGTGGCCGACGAGCGGCGGCGCATCGCCCGGGAGCTGCACGACGTGGTGGCCCACCACGTGAGCGTGATGGGGGTCCTCGCCACCGGGGCCCGGCGGGTGCTGCGCCGCGACCCGGACGCCGCCGACGAGGCGATCGCCACGATCGAGGACACCGGCCGGGCGACGCTGCGGGAGCTGCGCCGGCTGTTGGACGTGCTGCGCACCGACGCGGAGCCGGCGGCCGACCTGGCCCCGCAGCCGGGGCTGGCGGGCATCGAGCCGCTGGTGGAGCAGGTGCGCGAGGCGGGGCTGCCGGTGACGTTGCGGGTCGAGGGCGAGCCGGGGTCGTTGGAGGAGGGGGTGGCGTTGACGGTCTACCGGATCGTGCAGGAGGCCCTGACCAACGCCCTCAAGCACGCCGGGGAGGCGACGGCGGTGGTGCGGTTGACGTTCGGCGCGGCGTACCTGGCGGTGGAGGTCACCGACACCGGTCGGGGGCCGGCGCCGGGCGCGGTCCGGGTCGGGCACGGGCTGGTGGGCATGCGGGAGCGGGTGGGCCTCTACGGCGGGACGCTGCGCACCGGGGCCCGGCCCGGCGGCGGTTACCGGGTGTACGCGAGGATTCCGGTGGAGCAGCTCGGGGCGGTGCCGGTGTGACCGGGCCGCGTCACGACCAGCCGGCCGGGCCGGCGCGACGGGGGGACCCCAGATGACCGAAGAGGGCGCGACGCCGCCGCGGCCGGTGCGGATCCTGCTCGCCGACGACCAGCCGCTGCTGCGCACCGGGTTCCGGATGGTGTTGGGCTCCGAGGAGGGGCTGGACATCGTGGCCGAGGCCGGCGACGGCGTGGAGGCGGTGGACCTGTCCCGCCGGCTGCTGCCGGACGTGGTGCTGATGGACATCCGGATGCCCCGGATGGACGGGGTGGCCGCGACCCGGGCCATCGTCGATGCCCGGCTGCCGGTGCGGGTGCTGATCCTGACGACGTTCGACCTCGACGAGTACGTGGTGGGGGCGCTGCGCGCCGGGGCCAGTGGTTTCCTGGCCAAGGACGTGCCGGCGGAGGACCTGGTGACCGCGATCCGCACGGTCGCCGCCGGGGAGGCGGTGGTCGCCCCGCGGATCCTCAAGCGGCTGCTGGACCGCTTCGCCGACTCGCTGCCCGATCCGGCGGCGACGCCGCCGAGGGCGCTCAGCACGCTCACCGAGCGCGAGCGGGAGGTGCTGGTGCAGGTGGCGCGGGGGCTGTCCAACGCGGAGATCGCCCGGGAGTTGACGGTCAGCGAGACGACGGTGAAGACCCACGTCGGGCACGTGCTGACGAAGTTGGGGCTGCGTGACCGGGTGCAGGCCGTGGTGCTCGCGTACGAGTCGGGTCTGGTGCGGCCCCGGGGGTAGCCGTTGACCTGGTGAGGCGGGGGCGTAGCGGTCAGGGGCAACCCTGAGCCGGAATCGGGGCCCACCCGCAGCGGGAAATCCGCCGTGGGTCCGCCCGAAGTCGGAGGGTTCGGCGCCGCGGGGGCCTGAGGATGGGCACATGCCCGCACCGGGCCAGCGGGGGCCGGTGCGGCCCACCCGACGGAAGAGGTAGATGACGTGACCGCGACGACAGGCCGCCAGGCGCAGGCCGCGGCCCGCGCAAGCGACGTGTGGAAGGTGTACGGCAGCGGCGAGGCGCAGGTCGTCGCGCTGCGGGGGGTGAGCGCCGAGTTCGAGCGGGGCAGGTTCACCGCGATCATGGGCCCGTCGGGGTCGGGCAAGTCGACGCTGATGCACTGCCTGGCGGGCCTGGACTCGGTGACCCGGGGCACGGTGGCGATCGGCGACACGACGGTGACGGGGCTCGGCGACGCGGGGCTGACGAAGCTGCGCCGCGACAAGGTGGGCTTCATCTTCCAGCAGTTCAACCTGCTGCCGACGCTGACGGCGAAGGAGAACATCCTGCTGCCGTTGTCGATCGCCGGGCGCAAGCCGGATCCGGCCTGGTACGACGTGGTGATCGCGACGGTGGGGTTGCGCGACCGGCTCGACCACCGCCCGGCGCAGCTCTCCGGCGGTCAGCAGCAGCGGGTGGCGTGCGCGCGGGCGCTGGTCGCCCGCCCCGAGGTGATCTTCGCCGACGAGCCGACGGGCAACCTGGACTCCCGCTCCGGCGCGGAGGTGCTGAGCTTCCTGCGCAACTCGGTGCGCGAGCACGGCCAGACGATCGTCATGGTGACCCACGACCCGACGGCCGCCGCGTACGCCGACCGGGTGGTGTTCCTCGCCGACGGGGAGATCGTGTCGGAGCTGATCGAGCCGACGGCCGACACGGTGCTGGACACGATGAAGAAGCTGGACGTCCCCGCCGCGACCGAGGTGGGCAACTGATGTTCCGGGCGACCATGAAGAGCCTGTTGGCGCGCAAGGTGCGCCTGGTCCTGTCCGGCCTGGCGGTGGTGCTCGGCGTCATGTTCGTCTCCGGGGCGTTCGTGCTCACCGACACCCTCGGCCGGTCCTTCGACGCGGTGTTCGCCGACGCGTACGCGGGCGTCGACGTCAACGTGGCCGCGAAGCCGAAGCTGGAGGTGGGCGAGGGCGAGGGCGAGCAGGTGTCCACGCCGTTCGCCGCGGACGTGGTGGACCGGGTGCGGGCGGTGCCGGGGGTGGCGGCTGCCACGGGTCGGGTCAACGCCGACGGGGCCCGGCTGATCGGCAGCAACGGCAAGGTGGTCACCTCGTTCGGTCCGCCGCAGCTCGGCGTGAACTGGGCGGGCGAGAGCGACCTGGTGCGGCTGCGCGAGGGGCGCGGCCCGCAGGCCGACGACGAGATCGCGGTCAACGCGGCGCTGGCGAAGGCAGCGAAGGTGAAGGTGGGTGACCGGGTCGGCGCGATGACCGCGTTCGAGTCGAAGCGGCGCGAGTTCACCCTGGTGGGGGTCTTCGGCTACAGCAGCGGCCGGGACACCATCGGCGGCGCGAACGAGGTCGCGTTCACCACGCCCGCCGCCCAGCGGCTGATGCTCGGCAAGCCCGGCACGTTCAACAACGTCACCGTGCGGGTCGCCGACGGGGTGCGCGCCGAGACGGTGCGCGACGACGTGGCCCGCACGCTGGGCGCCGGCTTTGACGTGAAGACCGGTGAGGAGCTCTCCGCCGCCTCGTCGGCCAGCCTCAAGGAGGGGCTGTCGTTCTTCAACAAGGTGCTGCTCGGCTTCGCCGCGGTGGCGCTGCTGGTGGGCACGTTCCTGATCCTCAACACGTTCTCGATCATCGTGGCGCAGCGGACCCGGGAGTTGGCGCTGATGCGGGCCATCGGCGCGAGCGGGCGGCAGATCATCGGTTCGGTGGTGCTGGAGGCCCTCGCGGTCGGCCTGATCGCCTCGGTCCTCGGGCTGGGCGCGGGCGTCGGGGTGGGCGCGCTGCTGGCCTGGGCGTTCGGCCGGTTCGCCGGCGGGCTGGAGCTGGCCGGGATCGGGGTGCCCCCGCAGGCGGTGGTCGGCGCGTTCGCCGTCGGCATGCTGATCACGGTCGTCGCGGCGCTGCTGCCGGCGCTGCGGGCGGCGCGCATCCCGCCGATCGCGGCGATGCAGGACGTGGCCACCCCGGACCGGCCGCTGACGAAGGTCACGGTGTCCGGGGCGGTGGTCACCGCCCTCGGCGGCGGGCTGCTGGCGGTGGGCCTGACCGGCAACGCGGGCGGGGCCACGCTGACGGTGATCCTGGCCGGGGTGCTGTTCACGTTCATCGGGGTGGCGCTGCTGACCCCGCTGATCAGCCGCCCGGTGGTGTCGCTGCTCGGGGCGTTGTTCGCCTGGTCGGTGCCGGGCCGGCTGGGCCGGCTCAACTCGGGGCGCAACCCGCGCCGCACGGCGATCACCGCCGCCGCGCTGATGGTCGGCATCGCCCTGGTGACCGGGGTGACGGTGATCCTGGACTCGGCGAAGTCGAGCATCTCCGCCTCGGCGGAGCGCACCGTCGACGCGCAGTTGGTGATCTCCGGGGAGCAGACGGGGCCCCGGCCGCCCACGTTCGACGCGTCGGTGGTGGACAAGGCCGCCGCGCTGCCGGGGGTGGACGCGGTGCTGGGCGTCTACAACGACAACGCGATCGTCGACGGCGACCGGACGTACGTGGTGGCGCTGACCGACCTGGCCGCGATGGCCCGCATCTACGGCACCGTGCCGCAGTCGGGCACGGCCACCACCCTCAAGCCGGACCAGGTGGCGCTGAGCGTGTCCGGGGCGAAGGAGCTGGGCAAGTCGGTCGGTGACCGGCTGACCGCGCAGTTCGCCCGGGGCGAGGGGCCGCACACGTACACGGTGGCGGCGGTGCTGCCCGACGAGCAGTCCATCGGGTCGATCATCCTGCCCGGGCAGGCGGGGCCGGAGTTCACCAACCCGGAGCCGTTCACGGCGCTGGTGCGGCTGACCCCGGGCACGCCGGTGTCGCAGGTGCAGCCGCAGCTCGACGCGCTGGTGGCCGACAACCCGGAGGTGTCGGTGGCCGACCGGGCCAGCTACATCGAGCAGCAGACCAGCGGTTTCGACACCCTGCTCACGATGATCCAGATCCTGTTGGCGCTGGCCATCGTGATCGCGGTGCTGGGCATCATCAACACCCTGGCGCTGTCGGTGCTGGAACGCACCCGGGAGCTGGGGCTGCTGCGGGCGATCGGGCTGCGCCGGGCGCAGACCATGCGGATGATCACCGTGGAGGCCGTGGTGATCTCCGTGTTCGGCGCGCTGCTCGGCGTCGCCGTCGGCACCGGCCTCGGCGCGGCGGTGGTCCGCGCGCTGAAGGACGAGGGGATCACCGACCTGGTGCTGCCGTGGTCGCAGATGGGGATCTTCCTCGGCCTGGCCGCGGTGATCGGGGTCGTCGCGGCGGCGCTGCCGGCGGTCCGCGCCGCCCGGATCAACGTCCTGGGCGCGATCGCCCACGACTGACGTGCAAGGAAGGGCCCCCTGTTAACGCATTCTGCATAGCAGGGGGCCCTTCTTAACGGCGGGCGCCGGGCCGGGTGCCCACGGCGGGCCCCGGGTCGGGCACCCACGCCGGGCGCCTGGTCGAGCACCCACGGCAGGCCCCGGGCCGGGCACCCACCGCGGCGGGCGACGGGCCGGGCCCGCCGGGGCTACGACGGGATCGGCTGCCCCGGCGGGCTCGTCCGGGCCCGGCTCCGGGCAGCCGGGACCAGTCCCACCGTGAGGGCCAGCGCCACCAGCAGCGCGCTGACCCACAGCGGGGACCGGTAGCCCAGGCCCGCGCCGATCGCGGCGCCGCCCAGCAGGGGACCGACGGTCGCGCCCACGTTGAGGGCGGCGGTGGCGAAGGAGCCACCCAGCGACGGCGCGTCGTCGGCCCGGTAGAGCACCAGCGTGATCAGCGTGGCCCCGACGGCGAACGACAGCGCCCCCTGCACGAGGACGAGCAGCAACGCCACCGGGGCGATCGCGGCGGTCGCCGCGAACAGCAGCCAGCCGGCGAGCAGGGCCAGGCCGCCGGGCACCAGGATCCGCATCGGCCGGGTGTCCGACAGCCGGCCGGCGACGGTGACTCCGACGAAGGATCCCAGGCCGAAGACCGCGAGCAGCGCCGGCACCCACGCCCTGCCGTACCCGCTGACCTCGGTGGCCAGCGGGGCCAGATAGGTGAAGGTGCAGAAGGTCGCGCCGTTGACCAGCGCGGCCAGGGCCAGGGTCACGGCCAGTCGGGGACGGCGCAGCGCGCGCAGTTCCCGCCGCGCGTCGGGCAGGGGGGCGCCCGGGGGCGTGGGCGGCACGGAGCGCAGGATCGCGACGGCGGCGGGCACCGAGACGGCGGCCACCGCCCAGAACGCCGTACGCCAGCCCCACAGGTTTCCGAGCACGGCGCCGGCGGGCACCCCCGCGACGCAGGCGAGGGTGACGCCACCGAGCAGCACGGAGGCGGCCCGGCCCTTGGCGTGTGGCCCGGCCAGGCCGACCGCCGTGGCGAGCCCCACGGCCAGGAACCCGGCGTTGGCCACGGCACCGACGACGCGGGTGGCCAACAGGACACCGAAGCTGCCGGTGACCGCCCCGACGACGTGGGCGGCGATGAAGGCGGTCAGAAAGACCAGCAGCGCCCATCGTCTGGGCCAGCGCAGGCTGAGCACGGCCATCAACGGCGCCCCGATGATCATTCCGGCGGCAAAGGTCGAGGTGAGCGTGCCGGCTGCCGGGACGGAGACCCGCAGGTCGGCGGCGATGTCCGGGATCAGGCCGGCCAGCATGAACTCGGAGGTTCCCTGGGCGAAGACGGCGAGCCCGAGGATGTAGATCACAATTGGCATGACGACTCCACAACCGCGTCGTGGGTGGATGGCGGGGCGGGGACGCGGCGGGCCACGGCGCGGCGGATCGGTCCAGCCGGGAACCCGGGCACCGCCGCGCGAGGCGACCGGGAGCCACGGCAGCACGGGCCCGATCAGGTCAGGGCGACGGCTACGGCATCCCGGGCAACAGCGGCGGCGTGGGTGACGGCACGGCGACGAGGCGCGCTGGCTCAGCCTGGGCTGAGCTTCACCGCGCCCTTGTCGGGGCCAGCCACCGCGCAGCGGTGGCTAGCGTCTGGATGCCTCGGGGCCGGACACGCAGCGGAGCCTAGTTGCCACGCGGAGCACCGTCAACGGAGATCGACGCAGGCGCGGGGAGGCCGGCGGTCAGGCGGGCGGCTCGCCGAGCAGAGCGGCGAGCAGTTCCAGGTCCGCGCCGGTCAGGCTGTCGAGCTGGTGTACGCCGTCGGTCGGCGCGATCGGCACCTCCGCCGGCACCGCCAGCACGGCCGCGCCGGCGGCGAGGGCGCTGGCCACCCCGGGCGGGGAGTCCTCGATCGCCACGCACCGGGCGATCGGCACGCCGAGCAGCCGGGCGGCCGTCAGGTACGGCTCCGGGTGCGGCTTCGCCGCGTCCACCTCGTCGCCGCAGACCACCACGTCGAAGCTGTCCCGGCCCAGGGTGTCCAGCGCCACCTCCACGAGCGGGCGGCCGCTGGAGGTGACCAGGGCGGTGGGGATGCCCGCCGCGCGGACCGCGCGCAGCAGCGCCAGCGCGCCGGGCCGCCAGCGCAGCCCGGTGCGGAACAGCTCCAGGATCCGGGCGTCGATCCACGCCGCGCTGACCTGCGGGTCGCGGTGCGGCTGGCCGAGGTCGTCGTGCAGGATCCGCATCGCGTCGGCCATGCTGTTGCCGATGAGCGCCTTGCGGCCGGCGTCGGAGAGGGTGGCGCCGTATTCGGCGGCGAGCTCGCGCAGCGCGACGTCCCACAGTTTCTCGCTGTCGACCAGGGTGCCGTCCATGTCGAAGAGCACGGCGGCGGGGTGGTGGCTGCTCAGGGGGTCCTCCAGGCGTCGCGGGGTCGACCCGATCCTCGCAGCCGGCCCGCCCCGGCCGGGACCCGGTCCCCGCCCCTGTCCACGCCCGGCGGTCCCGCCGCCGCCCGGCGGCGCCCCGGCGGCCGGCCCGCCGGGTACGCCGTCAGCCCAGGTTGCAGGCCGCGAGGCCCTGTTCGTACCCGCGGAAGAAGTGGTCGGTGCGTTGCTCGGCGGTGCCGTGCGCCCCTTCGGCGAACCACGGCTGGTCGGGGTCGTCGCCGACGGCGAGCAGCCCCTCCCGGAACTCGTCGAGGTCGCCGTCCTCCAGCCGCAGGTGACCGGCCTCGATCGAGCCGCCGATGTACGCCCCGGCCATGCAGTCGGCCTGCAGCTCCTGCTGAATGGTGAACTGGGCGCGGATGCCGAGGCGCACCTGGATGCCGTGGGCGTACTCGTGGCCGAGCAGGTAGTAGAGGAACGCGTCGCCGACCTGCCGGAACGCCGCCACGGACCAGCGGACGTCGTAGGCGATGAAGTCGCCCGCCGAGCAGTACACGGCGTTGTTGCGGGGCAGGGCCTGCCCGGCACAGGAGACCTCGCCCTCCCGCTGGTAGGGCACGACCCGCCGCACCGGCTGGAACCGCCGGCCCGACGCCCGGAACTGCGCGGTCCAGTAGATCTCGGCCTTGTCCACCGCGACGGCCATGTCCTCCTGGAACTCGGCCACGCTGGTGGTGCCGTCGGCGCGGGTCTGCTCCCCCTGCGGCGAGCTGGGCTGGCTGGTCGACCGGGGCAGGGGTTGCTGCGGCGCGCCTTCGTTCACCCCGCCGACCACGCAGCCGCTGGCCAGCACCAACGCGGCCAGCAGCCCGGCCAGCGGGCCGCCGGGCCGACGTCCCGACCGTGCCGTCACAGTGCCTCCCCGGCTCGTCCGACCGGTCCACTACCCCGGCTCCCTGTCGATCATGCCCGGCCGGCGACACGGTGACCATCCCCGATCGCGGTCGACCGGCCCGCACCCGGGGGCCGCACGCGTGGGCCGGGCCGGCGCGCGGCCCTCAGGGGTGGCGGCGAGGGATCAGGGGCTGGCGGCGAGGAAGACGAACGCGGCCAGCAGGACCAGGTGCACGCCGCCCTGCAGCAGGGTGGCCCGGCCCGGCACCACGGTCAGCACGCCGGTGACGACGGTCAGCGCCAGCAGGGTCAGCTGGGTGCCGCCGAGCCCGAGCAGCAGCGGCCCGTCGAGCCAGATGGAGGCGATCGCGATGGCGGGGATGGTCAGGCCGATGCTGGCCATGGCCGAGCCGAGGGCCAGGTTGAGGCTGATCTGCACCCGGTCGCGGCGCGCGGCGCGGGCGGCGGCGAGGGTCTCGGGCAGCAGCACCAGCAGCGCGATCACCACGCCGACGAAGGCCTGCGGCAGGTTCGCCGCCGACACCCCGGCCTCGATCGCCGGGGACACCATCTTCGCCAGGCCCACCACGGCGATCAGCGCCACCAGCAGCATGATCAGGCTGGCCAGGGCGGCGCCGGCCGAGGGCGGGTCGGCGTGCCCGTCCCCGTCGGCGTCGGCGACGGTCCCGTCGGAGGTGACCGGCAGGAAGTAGTCGCGGTGCCGGCCGGTCTGCACGAGCACGAACAGCCCGTACAGGGCGAGCGAGGCCACGGCGGCGAAGACGAGCTGCGGGGTGGAGAACTCGGGGCCGGGCCGGCTGGTGGTGAAGGTCGGCACGACCAGGCTGAGGGTGGCCAGGGTGGCCACGGTGGCCAGGGCACCGCCGGTGCCCTCGGGGTTGAACACCGCCACCCGGCGGCGCAGCGCCCCGAGCAGCAGCGACAGGCCGAGGATGCCGTTGCAGGTGATCATGACGGCGGCGAAGACCGTGTCCCGGGCCAGCGACACCGTCTTGTCCCCGCCGCTGATCATCAGGGTGACGATCAGGGCCACCTCGATCACCGTGACCGCGACGGCGAGGACCAGCGAGCCGAACGGCTCCCCCACCTTGTGGGCGACCACCTCCGCGTGGTGCACGGCGGCGAGCACCGCCCCGGCGAGGAACGTCGCGACCACCCCCACGACCAGCGGGGGCAGTTCCCTGCCCCAGGTCAGAGCCAGGATCACCACGGCCAGCACGGGCACGGTGAGGGTCCAGTCGGTGACGCGGGAGCGCAGGACGGCGAGCATGGGGTCAACCCTGCCAGAAATCGCGATCATCGCCCACAGTTCGGGACGCGGGCCGGCCCCGTGCCGCGCCGCCTGCGACTGGGCCGTTTCGGTCACCGTGGATACCCGGCAATGATGCCCGGCAATGCGGGAATGCCCCGCCGGCCAGGGCTTCCCGCATTCCGGAAGCAGGAAATGAACAGGCCTCACGACTGATGTACGACTCAGCCATCGGTCGATAGGTTGTGACGCCCCCGAGTACCGGAGTCACACCATGTCATCTGGCGCCGCAACGCCACTGATCTCCGTCATCGTCCCCACCTACAACCGTTCGCCCCTGCTACGCGGCACCCTGACCGCGCTCGCCGGCCAGCGGATGCCCGCCGAGCGATACGAGGTCGTCGTCGCCGACGACGGCTCCACCGACGACACCCGGCAGGCCGTCGACGCGTTCGCCGACCGGCTCCGCCTGCGCTACCACTTCCAGCCCGACCTCGGCTTCCGCGCCGCCGCCGCCCGCAACGCCGGCGCCCGGCTGGCCACCGGCGCCGTCCTCGCGTTCGTCGACACCGGCGTGCTGCCCGGCCCCGACTTCCTCACCGCCCACCTCGCCGCCCACGCCCGCCCCGGGCCGCCCCGCGCCGTCCTCGGCTACACCTTCGGCTACCAGCCCGGCGACCCCGTCCCCGGGCTGGAGGCCGCGACCCGCGACCGCACCCCCGAGGAGATCGTCCGCACGTTCGGCGCGCTGCCCTCCTTCCAGGACGGTCGGCACGCCACCTTCGCCAGCACCGCCTTCGACCTGTCCCGCGTCCCCCTGGCCTGGCAGCTGTTCTGGTCGCTCAACTGCTCCGTGCCGGCCGCCGACTTCCACGCCGTCGGCGGCTTCGACGAGGACTTCCGTTCCTGGGGCGGCGAGGACATCGAACTCGGGCTGCGCCTGGACCGCCACGGGCTCGCCTTCGAGGTCAGCCGCGAGGCGTGGGCGGTGGACAGCCCCCACCCCCGGGAGGCCGCCGTCGACACCGGCGACGACCCCAGCAACGTCCTGACCATCCTGCGCAAGCACCCCGAACCGGTGCTGGAGCTGCTCTGGGCCTGGTTCGCCCGGCACCTGCCCCAACTGGAGGACACCCGCGCCTGGCACCTGCGCCAGGAACTGCCCGCCATCCGCCGGGCCGTCAACCGGGTCCGCGCCCTCGACGTCACCGCCGAACTGGCCCGGCTGCGCGACACCGTGCCGCCCGGCACCCGCATCGCCGTGTTCGGCTGCGGGGGCGAACTACCGCCCGGGTTCCCGCCCGCCCACCTGTTCGACTACGACGAGACGCTGATCGCCAAGCTCCCCGACGATCCGATGCGCCCCGCCCACCACGCCCTCGGCATCCGCACCGTCCTGCCCGACGACGCCGTCGACGTCGTCTGGCTGACCTCCCGGATGACCCCGCTGTGGCGGCGCTGGCGCGCCCACCTCCTCGCCGAGGCCCGCCGCATCGGCGGCTCCGTGCAGGGCCCACTGGTGCAGGGGCCGCTGGTGCAGGTGGCCGCCGCCGCGTCCATCGCGGCCGGCTGACCGGCCCGTCCCACCGCGTGCCGCCGGCGGGCCCCCGCGCGGGCCGGCGGCACGTCACCCGGCCACTGGCCGGCCCTCAGCCCAGGGGCGTACGCCAGATCCGCAGCTCGGTGTCCGGCGCCCGCTCGGCGAACCATCCCCCGGACGACGCCGCCGAGAGCAGGGCCCGCAGGTCGGCGTCGAACTCCGCCAGCCGCGGCCCGAACAGGTGCGGGGCCCCGTCCGAGCGCGAGTGCACCCACGCCACCACGTCGTCGACCGACCGCCGCACCACCACGCCGGACGGCACCCGCAGCCGCGTGGGGCCCGCGAACCCCGCCCCGGCCAGGACCCGCTCCTCGCCGCCCGGCGTCCCGTCCGGCAGGAACCCCCGACCGGCCCGCCGCACCGGCCCGAGCCAGCGGCGCACCAGCTCGGCGACCGCCTCGTACGGGGGCACCGGATCCGGCAGCCCCTCCGTCGACAGCGGCTCCTTGGCGTCGGCGACGTGCACGAACGCCCCGCCCGGCGGCAGCATCCCCCGCACCGTCGCGGCGACGGCGTCCTGCACCGTCCAGTGGAACGACTGCGCGAACACCACCACCCGGAACACGCCCAGCCCGGCGGGCAGGTCCTCGGCCCGCGCGCGTACCCACCGGATGGTGCCCACGCCGTCGCGCGCGGCCCGCAGCCGCGCCCGGGCCAGCATCCCGGCGTCGGGGTCCACGCCCACCGCCTCGGCGAAGCAGCCCGCCAGCGGCACGGTCACCGTCCCCGGGCCGCACCCCACGTCCAGCAGTCGCCCCGACCCGTCGAGACCCAGCTCGTCGGCCAGCGCCGCCACGAATCCGGCCGCGTAGGGCAGGCGGCCCCGCTCGTAGTGCGCGGCGGCGCCCGCGAACAGCGACTCGTCCCACGTCCACCGGTCCGTCACGGCCGCACCCTACCCGCCGCCGAGACCACCAGCGGTACGCTCACCGGATCGCACGTGGCGGCCTCACCACGACGCCTTGCGCACCCCGGGCAGCTCGCCGCGCAGGGCAAGCTCGCGGAACCGCACCCGGGAGAGCCCGAACCGGGTCAGCACCCCGCGGGGGCGGCCGTCGATCTGGTCGCGGGAGCGCAGCCGCACGGGGCTGGAGTCGCGCGGAAGCCGGCTGAGCCGGCGGACCGCCTCGGCCCGTACGTCGGGGTCGGTCCCCGGGTGGGCGACCAGCCGCTTCAGCTCCGCTCGCGCCTGGGCGTGTCGGGCCACCAGCTCCTGTCGGCGCGCCTGCCGGTCGACCATGCTCTTCTTCGCCATCAGCGCGCCTCGCGGAACTCGACGTGCCGGCGCACGACGGGGTCGTACTTGCGCAGGACCAGACGGTCCGGGTCGTTTCGACGGTTCTTGCGGGTCACGTACGTGAAGCCGGTGCCGGCGGTGCTGCGCAGCCGCACGATCGGACGGACGTCGCTCTGGCGGGCCATCAGACCTTCACCCCCCGGTTACGCAGCTCGGCGACGACCTTCTCGATGCCCTTGCGGTCCACGGTCCGCAGGGCCCTGGCCGTCAGGGTGAGGCTGACCCAGCGCCGCTCCGACGGAAGCCAGTAGCGGTGGTGCTGCAGGTTGGGGTTCCACCGGCGGCGGGTGCGCCGGTGGGAGTGGGACACGGCGTTGCCGAAGCTCGGCTTCGCGCCGGTGACGTCACAGCGTCGGGACACGGTGCTCACTCCTTCATGGGAGCCGTAACGATAACGACAATGATTTTCAGTTCTACACCAGCCGCGCGGCCGCATCCACACCGGGCCGCCACCGTCGACTCGCCACCGGGCGAGGACCCGACCCGGATCCCGGGACGGCGGGTCGCGCCCCGACTCGACCTCGGCACCCCGACCACGTCGGGCCCACAGGCCGATGCACACCCCGGCCGCGCCGTGTGCTTAGAATGACAATCGTTTTCAACTACGTCGAGAGGAGTCCGATGTCGTCGTCACCGCAGGCCCCGCCGCACGCCGCGCCAACCGACGCCGATACCCGCCCGTCGCTGACCGTCCTGTCCGGGTTCTGGCCGGCGGCAACCTTCGCCGTCGCCCGCACGCTGCTCGCCGCCGACGAGTCGCTGCTGCTGGTGCGGCACGACCTCGCCCGGATCCGCGACGGCGTCGTCCGTCGGGTGGTCCGCTCCGCCGCCGGCATCGTCGAGGACGAACGGATCGCCCTGCGGCACGGCTGCGTCTCCTGCACACTTCGCGAGGACGTGCTGCCCACCATCGCCCGCCTCGCCCGCACCCGTCCCGGCCGGGACCTGGTGCTCATGTTGCCGGAGGTGGTGGAGCCCGAGGCCGTCGCCGCCGCCTGCGCCCACTGCCTCGTCGACGGCAAGCCGATCACCGATCTCGTCCGCGTCGACTCCTACGTGACCGTCCTCGACGCCGAACACCTGCTCGACGGCCTGTCCAGCACCGACGACCTCACCACGCTCGGCATCCAGGCCGCCGAGGACGACCACCGCGCGCTCGCCGACGTCGTGGTGCGGCAGATCGAGTACGCCGACACGCTGGTGCTCTGGGGACAGTCGCGGGACGGCGCCTTCGACACCAGCAGGCTGTCGGTCCTGCTGCGGCGGATGGCCCCGTGGGCGACCCACCTCCGCGTCGACGGCGACCTCGTCGACGCCGGCGCGTTGACCCGCCAGTTGCGCCACACGCGTCGGCACCGTCCGGGAACCCCGGGGATACTCGCCCGCGGCCTGCAGGGCTACGCCCTCGGCGCACACGAGCCGGACCCCGACTGTGGGGTGGTCTCCGCCGTCTTCCGCGCCCGCCGGCCGTTCCACCCCCAGCGCCTGCACGACGTGCTGGAGGACGTGAACGCCGAGGTGATCCGCTCCCGCGGGCACCTCTGGCTGGCCAGCCAGCCCGACACGGTGGTGGCCTGGGAGTTCGCCGGCGGCGGCCTGGCCATGGGGTCCCTCGGGCACTGGCTGGTCAGCCTGCCCGAGGACCGCTGGGAACACGTCGACGACCAGCGCCGCATCGCCGCCGCCCTGGACTGGGACCCCTACTACGGCGACCGGCACCAGCACCTCGTCTTCATCGGCGTCGACATCGACCCCGTCGAGCTGCACCGCACCCTCGCCGGCTGCCTGCTCACCGACGCCGAACTCGCCGACGGCGAGGACGCCTGGCGCACCTACCCCGACCCGTTCGCCGGCTGCTTCCCCCTCGGGGCGGAGGAGCCGACCGACACCGACACCGAAGGGGAACGACCCGCATGAAGCCCGGCATCCACCCCGAGTACCGGCCCGTCGTCTACCGCGACAAGGGCGCCGACTTCGCCTTCCTCACCCGCTCCACCGCCACCAGCGACCAGACGGTCGAGTGGAACGACGGCAACACCTATCCCGTCATCGACGTGCAGATCTCGTCGGCGAGCCACCCGTTCTGGACCGGTAGGCAACGCCTGCTCGACACCGCCGGCCGGGTGGAGAAGTTCCGCCAGAAGTACGCCCGCCGCGGGCCACGGGGCGGGTGAACACCGGGCCGCCCGCCTCCCGGTGGCGGCGCGAATGGTGAGCCCACTCGCGCCGCCACCGGGCGATGTCCGACCCCGCCCTGCTGCTGCTCGACGAGCCCCGACTGCCCGGTGGCGGCCCTCGTCAGGCCGGGACCGGGTCCGCGTGGCCGGGCAGGTCCCCGAGGTCCCACCGGGGGAAC
This sequence comes from Micromonospora sp. DH13, assembly GCF_020873825.1. Taxonomy (NCBI): domain Bacteria; kingdom Bacillati; phylum Actinomycetota; class Actinomycetes; order Micromonosporales; family Micromonosporaceae; genus Micromonospora; species Micromonospora sp. DH13. The sequence goes on along the minus strand of NZ_JAHWGR010000025.1, from coordinate 69,040 downwards.
GGGTCGGGCAACGCCCGCCACGCGTCCTCCCCGGCGGCGATCTCGGTGTCGGTGAGCAGGCAGGCCGCCAGGGCCGCCCGCAGGCCGTCGCCGTCGAGGTGCACGCCGATGAGGACGAGTTCCTGCTGCCGGTCGCCGAAGACCGGATGCCAGCGGGACTCCAGCTCGGCCCGCTCGTCGGGGTCCTGCGGCCACTGTCCCGACGCCACCACCGGGACGCCGAGCGGGTCGCACCGCCCCGTCGGGCCGGCCTGCGACCACAAGGCCTGGACGTCGGGGCGGCTGGCCAGCCACAGGAAGCCCTTCGACCGCACGACCCCGTAGCCGTCCACGCCCTCGGCGAACAGGCGCCACAGCCGCTGCGGGTGAAACGGCCGGTGGTCACGGAACACGATGCTGGAGATGCCGTACTCCTCCGTCTCCGGCACGTGCCCGCCGTTGAGTTCGGCGACCCAGCCGGGCGCGGTCTCCGCCCGCTCCAGGTCGAACCGGCCGGTGTCGAGCACCTCCGCCGGCGGGACCCGACCGTGCACGGCACGGACCTGCCGGGCGGCCGGGTTCAGCCGGGTCAACAGCGCCTCGACCACCTTCAGGTCCGCCGCGCCGACCAGGTCGGTCTTGTTGACCACCAGCACGTCGGCGAACTCGATCTGGTCGACGAGCAGATCCGCGATGCCACGGTCGTCACCCTCGTACGCGGCCAGCCCCCGCGCTTCCAGGCTCTCCCCCGCCTCGATCATGGCCAGCAGGCCCGCCGCGTCGACCACGGTGACCGTGGTGTCCAGCCTGGCCAGATCGTCGAGCACCTGCCCGCCCTCCACGCCGAAGGCGAACGTCGCGGCGACCGGCATCGGCTCGGAGATGCCGCTGGACTCGATCAGCAGGTAGTCGAAGCGGCCCAGCCGGGCCAGCCGGGCCACCTCGGCGAGCAGGTCGTCGCGCAGGGTGCAGCAGATGCAGCCGTTGGTCAGCTCGACCAGCCGCTCCTGCGTCCGCGACAACGCGCCGCCACCACGGACCAGCGCGGCGTCGACGTTCACCTCGCTCATGTCGTTGACGATCACCGCCACCCGCAGCCCGTCCCGGTTGGCCAGCACGTGATTGAGCAGGCTCGTCTTGCCGGCACCGAGAAACCCGGACAGCACCGTCACCGGGAGCCGTCCGGTCACGGCCGCTCCGCCACCTGACGCCCCTTGTACAGCCCGCAGTGGGCGCAGGCCCGGTGCGGCACCACCATCTCCTTGCGCGGGCACGGGCAGGGGGTCAGCTGCGGCACCGCCGCCTTCCACTGCGCCCGCCGGTGCCGGGTGTTCGACCGCGACATCTTCCGCTTCGGTACGGCCATGGGTTCTCCTTCGTCGAGAGGTCGACGCCATCTTAACGGAAGTGATTTTCGTTTCGCATAACCCCTCGGTCGTCGGCCGGACGGGCCGGCGCATTCCACAGCTGCACCTCCGTGGCCGCGTGGAGGACGTCGCGGGCGGCTGCGGCCGCCGGGCAGCCCACCGTGCGGCAGATCGGGCAGCGGCCGTCGGGGGCGGGTCGGTGCTCGCGCAGGACCCAACGGGCGGTGAGGATGAGCCGGTTGCGGATCTGGGCCAGGGACAGGAACGGCGCGGTCACCGAATGAGGCCGATCGCCGCGGCCAGGTGCGCGACGCCGGCCGGCGCCGGGCCGCCCCGGGCCACCTCGGCGATCACCGTACGCGCCAACGGCCGCACCCGGACCTCGGCCGGCGCGATCCGGTCCGCCTCGACCAGGGCGCGGCCCGCCCCCAGCAGGTCACCGACCTGGAGGTACGCCCGCGCGGCGTCGACCAGATGCGCGGCCCGGTGTTCGACGGGCAGCCGCCGCCACCCGGGCAGCCTGACCGTCTCCGTGTGCTGGGCGACCGCCTCGCCGCCGTCGCCCAGCTCCACGGCCGCCGCAACCCGCGCCACCCGCACCGCCGCCGCCCCGAACCCGGTGCGGTGATGGTCCTGGCCGCCGTCGACACGCTCGGCGATCTCGGCGGCCTGGTCGAGCAGTTCCGTCACGCTGCGGTGGTCGCCGCACGTGGCGGCGGCGAGAGCCGCCTCGACCAGCAACGTCCCACACACCGCCAGGTCCTGCGGCGGGGCGTCGTGCAACACGCTCGGCGCGATCCGGTGTGCGGCTGTGATCGACGCCGCCATGGCCAGCCGGCCCTGCCCCGCCGCGCGCAGCGCCTGCCCGAGCGGCACCGCCGCCACCGCCGCCCACACCGGGTCACCGGCGGACAGGGCCGTCGCCCGGTCGGCCGCCAGCCACGCCACGTCCGGCTCACCGAGCTTCACCAGCAGGGAGGCGACGATCCGGTAGACCTGCCTCAGCAGACCCGCCACGTCGCCCCCGGCGACGGTGGCGTGCGCGGATCGCGCATCGGCGAGCAGGGTAGGTACCAGCCGCGTCAACTGTGGGTAGTGCGCGTGCTGATACGTCAGCCACGCGTGCTCCACCCGCCGGTGCAGCTCGCCCGTCGATCCCCCCGGCCGCGCGTCCGGCTCGGCCGCGGGGATGTCGTAGCAGGCGAGCGCCGCCCGGACCCCCCGCACGCCCTCGGTCCCGATGGTCCTCGCCAGCCGCACGTCATCGCCCAGCAGGACCGCCGCGTCCACCCGCAGCACCTCGGCGACGTCCTGGATGACGGAGAACCGGTCCAAGGCACGAACGCCACGTTCGACCTTGTCCACCCAACTCTTGGACTTACCCAACCGATCGGCGAGCATCTGCTGCGTCATCCGCCGCAGCACCCGCCACTGCGCCACCCGCCGACCTATCGCCGGCTCACCGCTTCCCACGACGCCACCGCCGGTCCGGCACCGCTCGGGTCGTCTCCTCGACCGGTATCCGTTCGGCCTCGGCCTGTGCGAGGATCCGCTGTCTTGCCGCCTCCCGTTCGTCCGCCTCCGCCTGCTCGCCCCGGCTCGGCCCTGCATCGCGCTGCGTGCCGCCCATCTGCAACCCTTCGGGAAGGGGCGCGGCGGGGTTTCCGGGAAGGACCGCCACCGCCGCGCCGGCTCAAGGCCACGGCGGCAGTCAGATCGAAGCAGCCGCAACCGTGATCAGAACGCTACGGACAGCACATGCGGCCGCTGGAACGCCTACGCACCACTACTGCACGGTCATGCTCATCCGCTCACACAGGCCCCGCAGTTCCGGCGAGGCAACGCCCCGGCGCAGCAACGCCCGGGCCGTCTCCCGCGCCGACGTCGACGAACGCGCGTGCTGCGGACCGACTCGTTCCGCCGCGAGCAGCATCCGCACCGCGTCCCGGCCCCGCCCGACCGCCTCTGCGGCCCGGCTCATGTCCAGCCAGAAGTACACCTGCCGTACCGCCGGCAGGCCGCTCACGTCCACACCGGCGACCGTCCGAATCGCCTCCTCCGGTCGGCCCGTGTCGAGCTGAAACGCCATCCGCCACAGCGCCACGTTGCGTGGGCCCCAGGCAAGATCCCAGCTCTCGGTCTCCCCCGTGTGCGCGGCGATCCGCGCCGCCTCGGCGAGGTGCTCCTCCGCGCCCGCCCGGTCACGCAGGCCGGCAAGGTGATGGGCCCGCGCGAGATGCAGGAACCCGAGCACGTCCAGGGCCCCGTCCGCCCCGCTGCCCGCCAGGCCGGCACCCGCCGCGTCGCACCACGCCCGCGCCGGCCCGTACGCGCCGGAGTAGGCCGACACCCGCGCCCGGTTGGCCGCCGCCACCCCTGCCGCCACCGGATCGTCCAGCAGTCCCGCCGCCTCCGCACAGCGTTCCGCCGCGAGCCACGCGTGAGCCGGATAACCGACGTTGAGCAGGGAACCCATCGCAACCCCGTAGACCGGCACCATCTCCGCCAACGCCGCCCGCCGATCGGTCAGGCCATGCATCGCCGGCACCAAGTCGACAAGCCTGCGCAGGGCACCCGCGTAGTCACACCGCCCGTACAGGGCGCGCACGAGCCCTGCCTCCCGGCGCACCTGCTCGACGGTGGCTGGCAGCTCCCGCCTGCCGGCCATCGGCGTGTCCATCATGATCCGCCACACCCGTTCGGCATCGATCCGCGCCGCATCGAGCTGCCGATCGGCCGGCGTGTACGCCTGCCCGGTCAGATCGACCACCGAGCACTCCAGCGCCGCAGCAAGGTCTACCACCATGTACCGATCGGTGCGCTGCTGGCCACGCTCGATCCGCGACCACGATGTATGGGAGATGCCGGCACGGCTGGCGGCATGCCGGATGCTCCAACCGCGCAGCTCGCGACGGATCCGGATGCGATCACCGATCGACGGATCGACGGGTATGGGACGACGGGGCATCAGCGACACTCCCAGGTCGAGGGCTGACCGGCATGCCCGCTGGCATCAACCAGCGGCCATTTCGGACGGTACACTCGAACGCACTGACCGCAGTGTTACCCGGCGGAGCTTCACGTCGGCGGCCAACCGCCACTGTCGCTCCCGTCGCGGTCAATCAGGGGCGGTGCCGGGCGGCGTCGCTCATGGCGCGGGCGCGGCGTGGCGGAGGCCCGCGAGGACGAGGGTGACGACCTGGTCCGCGTCGGCGCGGAAGTCCGGGTGGTCGTACGCCGCGCAGATGCCCTGGAGGGCGATCATGACGGCGCCGGCGCGCACGTCGTCGCGGACGGTTCCCGCCTCGGCGGCGGAGGTCAGCAGGTCGGCGACGACCTGATGCAGGGCCTGGGCGCCCTCGGCCATCGTGTCCGGGCGGGTGGCCATGAGCGCCGCGAGAGTGCGGGCGAGGCCCTGGTGGGCGTGCAGGTGGGCGACGAGGCCACGCAGGAAGGACTCCAGCGCCTCGTCGGCGGGGAGGGCGGCGTGCAGGGCGCGGGCGCGATCGCACAGTGCGGTGAGTTCTTCGCGGTAGACCGCCTCGGCCAGGGCCTCCCGGGTCGGGAAGTGCCGGTAGAGCGTGCCGGTGCCCACGCCGGCCAGCTTGGCGAAGTCGTCGAAGCGCAGGTCGAAGCAGTTGTTGGCGAAGAGTTCGCGCGCCTTGGCGAGCAGGGCGTCGCGGTTGCGGCGGGCGTCGGCGCGCAGCGGCTTGGCGTCGGTCACGTGGGATCCCATGTTGACAAGTGGAGACCGTCTCCATATTTTGGAAGTGGAGATGGTCTCCAATTATAGCCTACGGGGCGGCGCGTGAAGATCTTGATGTTCGGCCGGGGCGTGATCGGCGCGGTCTACGGGTGGGCCCTGGAACGGGCCGGGCACCACGTCGAGTTCTACGTCCGGCCGGGGCGGGCGGCGGCGTACGGGGATGCGATCGACCTCGATCTGCTCGACGCGCGACGCCGGCCGTGGGGGAAGCGGGTCACCGAGAAGTGGCCGGTACGCTACCGCGAGTCGCTGGAGCCGGACCACGACTTCGACCTCATCGTGCTCAGCGTGCAGCACTACAACTTCGCGGAGGCCGCAGCCTTCCTGGGGCCGCGGGTCGGCGGGGCCACGGTGCTCGTCTTCAACAACCTGTGGGTCGATCCGCTGACCGCGATCGAACATCTCCCCACGGAGCAGGTGGCCTGGGGCTTCCCCGGGGCCGGTGGCGGCTTCGGCGACGACGGCGTGCTGCGCGCGGCGCTGCTGCCCACCGTCTTCCTCGGCACGCTCGACCGGCCGCCAACCGCGCGCGAGCAGGCCGTACGCGGGCTGTTCCGCGCGGCGGGGCTCAGGGTCCGGGAAAACTCCGACTTCCGGGGCTGGCTGGCGATCCACTTCGTCCAGAACGCGGGCCTGCACACGCAGAGCCTGCGGCTTGGTTCCCTGTCCACGATGACGCGCGGCGACGTACGCGAGGCGATCCTCGCCGTCCGCGAGCTGCTGCCGCTGGTCGAGGCCCGCGGCGTCGAGCTGCGGCGGCATCGGGCCGACCTGCTGCCGTTCACCGCGCCCGTCTGGCTGGCCGCACCGGCAGTCGCCTGGCTCCTCGCCCGGTTCCCGCCGATGCGCCGGGTGACGACCGCCCACGCCAACCCCGAGGAGCTGCGCGCGATCTGCCGCGACACGCTGGCGGAGGCACGGCGGCTGGGGGTCAAGGTGCCCCGGCTGGAGGCAGCCGAGCCCTACTTCACCGACAGTCACCGGGCATTGAAGTAGCTCGCCTCCGGGTGGTGCACCACGATCGCGTCCGTCGCCTGCTCCGGCACCAGCTGGAACTCCTCCGACAACTGCACCCCGATCCGCTCCGCGCCCAGCAGGTCCACGATCTTCGCCCGGTCCTCCAGGTCCGGGCAGGCCGGGTAGCCGAACGCGTACCGGCAGCCGCGGTAGTCGGTGCGCAGCAGGCCCGCCAGGTCCGCCGGGTCGTCGTCGGCCACCGTACGGCCGCCCGGCAGCGTCAGCTCCGCGCGGATCCGCCGGTGCCAGTACTCCGCCAGGGCCTCGGTGAGCTGCACCGACAGGCCGTGCACCTCCAGATAGTCCCGGTAGGAGTTCCCGGCGAACATCTTCGCCGTGTAGTCGCTGATCGGCTGCCCGACCGTCACCAGCTGCAACGCCACCACGTCCAGGCCGTCGCCGCGCGGCCGGAAGAAGTCGGCCAGGCACAGCCGCCGCTCCTGCCGCTGCCTCGGGAACGAGAACCGGGCCCGCTCGGCGCGCCCGTCCTCGTCGAGCACCACCAGGTCGTTGCCCTCGGAGTACGCCGGGAAGTACCCGTACACCACGGCCGCCTCGAGGACCTTGTCGGCGGTCAGCCGGTCCAGCCAGTACCGCAGCCGGGGCCGCCCCTCGGTCTCCACCAGCTCCTCGTACGACGGGCCCTTGCCGCCCCGCGCGCCCCGCAGCCCCCACTGCCCCAGGAACGTCGCCCGCTCGTCCAGCAGCGCCGCATAATCCGCCAGCGGCACCCCCCGCACCACCCGCGTGCCGAGGAACGGCGGCGTCGGCACCGCCACGTCGACCGCCACGTCCGAGCGCACCGACGCGTCGTCCAGCCCCGGCAGCGCCTGCCCGACCGTCGCCCGCTGCCGCTCCCGGCGCTGCCGCCGCGCCGCCAGGGCCGCCTCCCGCTGCGGGTCCACCACCGGCGCGCCGCCCCGCTTGGCCGTCATCACCCGGTCCATCAGCGACAGCCCCTCGAACGCGTCCCGGGCGTAGTGCACCTGACCGGGGAACGCCGCCCGCAGGTCGTCCTCCACGTACGCCCGGGTCAGCGCCGCCCCACCGAGCAGCACCGGCCAGCGCTGCGCCACCCCGCGCTCGGCCATCTCGGCCAGGTTCTCCTTCATGATCACCGTGCTCTTGACCAGCAGCCCCGACATGCCGATCGCATCGGCCCGGTGCTGCTCGGCCGCGTCGAGGATCGCCGAGATCGGCTGCTTGATGCCGATGTTGACCACCTCGTAGCCGTTGTTGGACAGGATGATGTCCACCAGGTTCTTGCCGATGTCGTGCACGTCGCCCTTGACGGTGGCCAGCACGATCCGGCCCTTGCCGCCGTCGTCGGCCTTCTCCATGTGCGGCTCCAGGTAGGCCACCGCCGTCTTCATCACCTCGGCCGACTGCAGCACGAACGGAAGCTGCATCTGGCCCGAGCCGAACAGCTCCCCGACCACCCGCATGCCGTCCAGCAGCAGGTCGTTGATGATCGACAGCGGCGACCGGCCCCCGGCCATCGCCGCGTCTAGGTCGGCCTCCAGGCCGTTGCGCTCGCCGTCGACGATCCGCCGCCGCAGCCGCTCGTCCAGCGGCAGCGCCGCCAGCTCCTCCGCCCGGGTGGCCCGCGCCGACGACGCGTCCACCCCCTCGAAGACCTCGATGAACCGCTGCACCGGGTCGTAGCCGGCGCGCCGCCGGTCGTACACCAGATCCAGCGCGGCCTCCCGCTGCTCGTCGGGGATCCTCGACATCGGCAGGATCTTGCTGGCGTGCACGATCGCCGACGTCAGCCCCGCCCGCACGCACTCGTGCAGGAAGACCGAGTTGAGCACCTGCCGGGCCGCCGGGTTCAGCCCGAACGACACGTTCGACACGCCGAGGGTGAAGTTGACCCCCGGCCAGCGCCGCGCGATCTCCCGGATCGCCTCGATCGTCTCGACGCCGTCGCGGCGGGTCTCCTCCTGGCCGGTGGCGATCGGGAACGTCAACGCGTCGATCAGGATGTCGGACCGGCGCAGCCCCCACCGCCCGGTCAGGTCCTCGATCAGCCGCTGCGCGACCCGCACCTTCCACTCGGCCGTGCGGGCCTGCCCCTCCTCGTCGATGAGCAGCGCCACCACCGCCGCCCCGTGCTCGACGACGACCGGCATCACCCGGGCGTAGCGGGAACCCGGCCCGTCGCCGTCCTCGAAGTTGACCGAGTTGACCACGCACCGCCCGCCGAGCATCTCCAGCCCGGCCTCGATCACCGCCGGCTCGGTCGAGTCCAGCATGATCGGCAGCGTGGACGCGGTGGCGAACCGCCCGGCCAGCTCCCGCATGTCCCGGGTGCCGTCGCGGCCCACGTAGTCCACGCACAGGTCCAGCAGGTGCGAGCCGTCCCGGGCCTGGCTGCGGGCGATCTCCACGCACGCCTGCCAGTCGCCGGCGAGCATCGCCTCCCGGAACGCCTTCGACCCGTTGGCGTTGGTGCGCTCCCCCACCATCAGGACGCTGGCGTCCTGCGCGAACGGCACATGGTGGTAGATCGAGGAGACCCCGGCCTCGGCGCGCGGCTCGCGGGCACCCGGCCGCGCCCCGCGCAGCCGCTCGGCGACCAGCCGGATGTGCTCCGGCGTCGTCCCGCAGCAGCCGCCGACCACCGACACCCCGTACTCGGCGACGAACCGCTCCAGCGCGTCGGCCAGCTCCACCGGGGTCAACGGGTAGACCGCGCCGTCGGCGGTGAGCTGCGGCAGGCCGGCGTTCGGCATCACCGACAGCGGCACCCGCGCGTGCTGGGACAGATAGCGCAGGTGCTCGGTCATCTCCGCCGGGCCCGTCGCGCAGTTCAGCCCGATCAGGTCGATGCCCAGCGGCTCCAGCGCGGTCAGCGCCGCGCCGATCTCGCTGCCCAGCAGCATCGTGCCGGTGGTCTCCACCGTGACGTGGCAGATCAGCGGCACGCGCCGCCCGGCCTCGGCCATCGCCCGCCGGGACCCGACCACCGCCGCCTTCACCTGCAGCAGGTCCTGGCAGGTCTCGACGATCAACGCGTCCACGCCACCGGCGAGCAGGCCCGCCGCGTTCTGCTGGTACGCGTCGCGCAGCGTCGCGTACGCGGCGTGCCCGAGGGTGGGCAGCTTCGTGCCGGGGCCGATCGCACCGAGCACGAACCGGGGCCGCTCGGGGGTGCCCCACGCGTCGGCGGCCTCCCGGGCGAGCCGCGCGCCGGCCTCGGACAGCTCCCCGATCCGGTGCTCGATGCCGTATTCGCCGAGGTTGGCCAGGTTGGCGCCGAAGGTGTTCGTCTCGACGCAGTCCGCGCCCGCCGCGAGGTAGGCGTCGTGCACCCCGCGGACGACGTCCGGGCGGGTGACGTTGAGGATCTCGTTGCAACCCTCGTGCCCCTCGAAGTCGTCCAGTGTCAGCTCGGCCGCCTGGAGCATCGTCCCCATCGCGCCGTCGGCGACGAGAACCCGCTCCGCCAGCACGTCCAGCAGCGAAGTCCCCACCCCACTCAGGGTAGTGCGAGGATCCGGCGGTGGGGGCGGGCCGCGACGCACCGGCAGCCCGCGGGCCGGACCGGCGCGGCCGACGGGCCGCATCCGGCCCCGACACGTAGGCTGACGGACGTGAAGGACATCAGGGACGTCACCGGGCCCGGCAGGCGGACGACCGGGCCGCAGCCCGGGACCGCCCGCCGACGACAGGGTGAGGTGACGGCATGACCGAGTTCGACGGACTGCCGGTGCTGCGGTCCCCCGTGGCCATCGCCGCTTTCGAGGGCTGGAACGACGCCGCGGACGCCTCCACCGCGGCGGTCGAGCACCTGGAACAGGTCTGGCAGGCGCGGCAGGTCACCGAGCTGGACCCGGAGGACTTCTACGACTTCCAGGTCAGCCGGCCGACGATCACGATGGCCGACGGCGAGACCCGCCGCGTCGAGTGGCCCACCACCCGGTTCATGGTGGCCAGCCCGGAGGGCACCGAGCGGGACGTGGTGCTGATCCGGGGCATCGAGCCGAGCATGCGCTGGCGCACGTTCTGCGAGCAGGTGCTGGAGATCTGCCACAGCCTGGAGGTCGAACGGGTGGTGCTGCTCGGCGCGCTGCTGGCCGACGTGCCGTACACCCGGCCGTTGCCGATCAGCGGCAGCGCCTCCGACGCGGAGGCCGCGCGGCGCTACCAGCTCACCCCCACCCGCTACGACGGCCCCACGGGCATCGTCGGGGTGCTGCACGACGCCTGCACGCGCGCCGAGGTCGACGCGGTGTCGTTCTGGGTGCACGTGCCGCACTACGCCAACAACCCGCCCTGCCCCAAGGCCACCCTCGCGCTGCTGCACCGGGTCGAGGAGGTGCTCGACCTGCCGGTGCCGATGGCCGACCTGGCGGAGGAGGCGGCGGAGTGGGAGCAGCGGGTGCGCGGAGCCGCCGAGCAGGACGCCGAGCTGGGGGAATACGTGCGCGAGCTGGAGGAACGCGTCGGCGACGCGGGCATCACCCCGCTGACCGGCGACGAGATCGCCCAGGAGTTCGAGAAGTACCTGCGCCGGCGCGGCGGCTCGGCCGGCCCGACGGCCGGCTCCTGGTAGCCGGCTCCTTCGGGCAGCCACGCTCCTTCCGAAAGCCCCCGGGCCGGACCGGTCCGGGGGCTTTCGCGTGTCCGGGGTGGCGCGCTCACATCCCCTAGGGCATCCTAGGAACCTAGCTGTGATCTCCAGGAGGAGCCATGCAGATCAACCCGGGTGCGGCCGAGTTCCCGCACCGGCAGATCGCCGCGCAGCTCAAGGCCCAGGTGCGCCGCGGCGACTGGGGGCCGGGCGAGCGACTGCCGTCCATCCCGGCCATCGCCGAGATGTTCGGCGTCGCCAAGCAGACCGTGCAGCGCGCCGTCGACCAGCTGCGGGTCGAGGGCATCCTGATCACCAAACCCGGCTCCGGTACGTACGTCAGAGGCACCCGGCGCCGGCTCAACCGCCTCTCCCGGGGCCGGTACGGCGGCTTCCGCGGCTACCACACCGACCTGGCCGCCCGCTACCGTCAACAGCTCGTCTCGGTCGGCCGCGCCCCCGCCCCGCCCGAGGTGGCCGACGCGTTCGGCGTCGCCGACGGCACCGAGCTGCTCTGCCGCCGCCACCTCGTACGCACCGAGGACTCCCCCGTCGAGGTGGGCGCCTCCTGGTTCCTGCCGGCCGACACCGCCGGCACCACCCTGGAGCGGGGCGAGGCGTTCGGCCGGCCCCTCTACCAGGAGGCGGAGGAGGCCACCGGCCGGCAGTACGTCACCGCCACCGACACCATCACCGCCCGCCAGCCCAGCCGGGAGGAGGCGGAGACCCTCCAGATCCGCCCCGACACCCCCGTGCTGCACCTGCTGCACGTCGCCTACGACGCCCGGCGCAAGCCCATCGAGGTCGCCCAGGCCACCTGGCCCGGCCCGATGACGACGCTCACCGAGGAATACAAGATCCCGTCCCCCACCCCGGACCCCGACCCGGACCCGGGCCTGATCCTGGGCTGACCCGGCCCTGCCCCCGTGCCCTCTACTCCCCCCGCCCCCGCCGCCCGCCCCGGTGATCAGGAGGTTTGCGTCATCGTCGAGATGGCGGGGTCACGGGGTGAGTGAGGGGTTAGAGGCGGAGGCCGAGGAGGGCGTCGACGGTCGTGGCAAAGAGGGCCGGGGCCTCGGGGTCCGTCCCCTCGCCGGCGAGGGCACGCTCTGCCCAGTCGTCGGCGAGCGCGAGCGCGCCCGGGGTGTCCAGGTCGTCGCCGAGGCGCTCGCGTACCCCCGCCAGGAAGTCGTCGCCGGACGGCCCGGACGGCGCGGCGGCGGCCCGCCGCCAGCGGGCCAGGCGCTCCTGCGCGGCCACGAGCAGCTCGTCGGTCCAGGTGCGGTCGGCGCGGTAGTGGCCGGCCATCAGCCCGAGCCGCACCGCCATCGGATCCACCCGGTCAGCCCGCAGCCGGGAGACGAAGACCAGGTTGCCCTTGGACTTCGACATCTTCTCGCCGTTCAGGCCGATCATGCCGGCGTGCACGTAGTGGGTCGCGAACGGCGACCGGCCGGTGAGCCGCTCGGCGTGCGCGGCGGAACACTCGTGGTGCGGGAAGAGCAGGTCGTTGCCGCCGCCCTGCACGTCGATCGACTCGCCGAGCAGGTTCAGCGCGATCACCGCGCACTCGATGTGCCAGCCGGGCCGGCCCGGGCCGAGGTCGCCGCCGGGCCAGGACGGCTCGCCCTCGCGGGCGCCGCGCCACAGCAGCGGATCGAGGGGGTCGCGCTTGCCGGCCCGCTCCGGGTCGCCCCCGCGCTCGGGGAAGATCTCCAGCATCTCGGCCCGGGACAGGTTGGACTCGTAGCCGAACTCGGGCGCGGCGGCGATGTCGAAGTAGACGTCCCCGGTGCCGTCGTCGAGCCGGTACGCGGCCCCGTCCTTGAGCAGGGTGAGAACCTTGTCGGCGATGTCGGGGATCGACTCGACCGCGCCGACGTAGTGCGCCGGCGGGATCATCCGCAGCGCCTCCATGTCCTCGCGGAACAGCGCGGTCTCCCGCATGGCCAGGACCTTCCAGTCCTCGCCGTCGCGCTCGGCCCGCTCCAGCAGCGGATCGTCGATGTCGGTGACGTTCTGCACGTAGCGCACCGTCAGGCCGGCGTCGAGCCACATCCGCTGCACCAGGTCAAAGGTGATCATGGTGGCGGCGTGGCCGAGGTGCGTGGCGTCGTACGGGGTGATGCCGCAGACGTACATGGTGGCCACGTCGCCAGGTCGACTGGGATGGGCACCGCGTCGCGCCGAGTCGAACAATGTCAGCGGGCCGCCCCTGCCGGGCAGCCGTGGCACCTCATGTCCCGTCCAAGACTCCATGACCGTCAGCCTAGCCAGCCGCCCCGCGCGCCGGACCCACGCCACGGGTGACCAACGCGACAACCGCTCGCGCCCCTGGTGACCGCCCTGGCGGGCCTGCCGGACCGACGGCTGCATCGGCGGCTCGCACTGACCCGGCTACGTCGGCGGCGTGGACCGACGGCTACATCGGCGGCCAGGGCATCGCCGGCCAGTCCTGCGGCGGCTGGGGGAACCGGCCCCCGTCGCGCAGCCGGCCCACCCGGGCCGCCAGCTCGGCGACCTCGCGGATCGTCAGGTGCTCGGCCAGCTCCTCGCCCAGCTCCCCGCCGAGCCGGACGGTCAGGTCGGCGAGCATCTCCAGGGCGTCCGGCGGCAGCTCCCGGCCGGCCCAACCCCAGAGCACGGTGCGCAGCTTGTCCTCCACGTGGAAGCTCACCCCGTGGTCGACGCCGTAGAGCCGGTCGTCCGCGCCGAGCAGCACGTGGCCGCCCTTGCGGTCCGCGTTGTTGATGACCGCGTCGAGCACCGCCAGCCGGGCCAGGCGCGGATCGTCGGCGTGCGCCAGTGCGTACGCGGCACCGTCGTCGTCCCGGGCCGCCGCGACCGGGAACCAACGCGGCGGCACCGCCTCCGCCGGCACGAAGCCGACCAGCGGCTCGGCGTCGTCGGGCTCGTCGATCCACAGTTGACAGGAGCCCGGCCCGAACGGGCCGTCGCGCAGCACCGTCGGCGGGACCAGGTCCCAGCCGGTGGCGCGGGAGACCAGGTACGCCGAGACCTCCCGGCCGGCGAGGGTGCCGTCCGGGAAGTCCCAGAGGGGACGCTCGCCGCGCACCGGCTTGTAGACGCAGCGGGCGCTCACCCCGTCGAGGGTGAGCGCACCGAGCAGCGTCGCGTTCGACGCGTCGACCAGGCGGCCTTCGACGGTCAGCTCACCGTCGCGGAGCAGCCGTAGCGTCGCCACGTCGTCCTGCCGACGTTCGAGTTCGGACGAGGTCACCGGTGATAACCGTTGTGCCGCGGGCAGAGATGCCCGGCGGGATCCAGCGGCTGGCCGCAGAGCGGGCAGGGCGGGCGACCGGCATTGACCACCCGGCGGGCCCGCTCGATGAACTCGCGGGTCGCCTCGGGGGTCAACCGGACGCGCAGCCGGTCCAGGTCCTCGTCCGGCTCCTCGTCGTCCTCATCGTCGTCGTCCTCGTCCTCGTCGCCGCCCAGCTCGACCTCGGTCTCCGCCTCGCCGGCGGCGATCGCCTCGATCACGACGGTCGCGGTGTCGACGTCGAAGGCCAGGCCGAGGGTGCCGACGCGGAACTCCTCGTCGACCGGCGTGTCCAGCGGGTCGTTGTCGCCCACCGACGTCACCGCTTCGGGCAACTGCACGCCGAAGCGGCGCTGCGCCTCGGTGAGCAACTCCTCCAGCTTCTCGGCGAGCAACGACACCTGGACCTTCTCCAGCGCGACGCTGACCAGCCGGCCTCCGCCGCGGGCCTGCAAGAAGAACGTGCGCTCCCCGGGCGCCCCGACGGTCCCGGCGACGAACCGCTCCGGCGGCTCGAAGGCGTGCACCTGGTGGGTCATACCCACGACCCTATCCGGCGTGCCACAGCGTCGCGCACCCCACCGACCCGGAATCGCGCGCCCGCGCCGCACCCGTCCTGCCACCCGGGCCGACCGACCGGGAGGACGCCCGCCGTCGGCCTCACCGCCCGGCCCCCGCTCCTCCGCCGACCGCCGCGTCGGACTCCGCCGGCCGCGTGGCCCGCCGCCGACGCCGGCGCGACGGCGGCACCAACCCGGCCAGGTCACCGCCGGTGTCGTTGAGCCGCAGCAGGAAGGGCCGCAGCGGCGTGTACCGGATCGCCGTGACCGACGCCGGGTCCGCGACGATGCGCTGAAAAAGATCAAGGTGTACGCCGAGCGCGTCCGCGACGATGGCCTTGATCACATCGCCGTGGCTGCACGCCAACCAGACCGCCTCGGGCCCGTGCTCAGCGGTGATCCGGGCGTCCCAGGAACGCACCGTGGCGACAGCTCGGGCCGCCATCGCCGCCATGGCCTCCCCGTCGGGGAAGACGACGGCGCTCGGGTGCTGCTGGACCACCGGCCAGAGCGGTTCCTTGGCGAGCTTCTTGAGCGGCTGTCCCTCCCAACTGCCGTACCCGCACTCGATCAGCCCCTCGTCCACCGTCGGCGCGGCCTGCGGCAGGGCCAGTTCCAGGGTCTGCCGGCACCGGACCAGCGGGCTGGTCACCACCGCCGCGAGGGGCAGCCCGCGCAGCCGCTCACCCACCGCGCTCGCCTGGGCCCGGCCCGTGTCGTCCAGCTCGACGGGCTGCCGTCCGGCGAGACCGCCGTCGGCGTTCGCGGTGGTGCGGCCGTGCCGCAGGAGGAGAAGAGTCGCCACGCTGCCCACCCTAGGCGGTACGGACCGGGACGCGGCGATAGGTTGATCGACTCCGTGTCGGCGACATGGCGGCGTCAACGCGCCGGGACACCCCCACCTGCCCGGCATCCCGTCACGCCACCACCCGTGTGGGCGGTTTGTCCGACCCGGGCGCGGTGATCGACTTCATGTCGGGCAGGTGGGGGCATCCCGCGCCGTTGATACCCCCACCTGCCCGGCATCCCGTCACCCCTCCACCGGAATGAGCGAATTGTCCGACCCGACGGGGTGCGTGTGGGGCGGGCCGGGGTTGGGCCGGGTCAGGCCGGGGCCGGGGTGGTGACCGGCGGCACCCTGCGGCCGGAATCCCGGCCGGGGCGGGGGCGTTACACCTGACGGACGACCGCAGCAGCCGGTCGCCGGTCGTTACACCTGGACCCGGCGCCGCAAGGCAGCCGACCCTCCTCTTCTTCCCCCGTTGTTCGTTGTTCGGGCGCCTCGACGTGGTGCTCGCACACCCCCGCCATGCCCCCTTCGGCGCGCGGGTGTGCCGACCCCCCGGATAGGAGACACCCCCATGAACACGACCATCCTGCGTAAGAGCGTCCTCGGCATCGCCGGACTCGCGTTCGCCGGCGGCCTCGCCGCCGGCCCCCTCAACCACCACACCACCAGCGGCACTGTCGACGCGCGGCCCGTCGCCGCCGCACAGGCCGACACGACCACCGACGCCGGGAAGCTGATCCCGCACGGTGTGCAGGGCGCGCAGTCGCGCATCGACCTCGACGCCGAGCAGACCGCCAACGCCAAGGCCATCATCGCCGCCACCAAGAAGACCGGCCTCGACGAACGCGCCGCCGTCATCTCCATCGGCACCGCCCTGCAGGAGTCGAAGCTGCAGAACCTCGGTCACCTGGGTGACCGCAACGACCACGACTCCCTCGGCCTGTTCCAGCAACGCCCCTCCAGCGGCTGGGGCACCCCGGAGCAGATCACCGACCCGCAGTACGCGACCACCGCGTTCCTCAAGGGCCTCCGACAGGTCGACGGCTGGCAGGACATGCCCCTGACCGACGCCGCCCAGACCGTGCAGGTCTCCGCCTACCCCGACGCCTACGCCCAGTGGGAACAGCAGGCCGCCGACCTCGTCACCCAGCACTGGAACAACAGCTGACACCACACACATACACACACGCTGCCGGCCGGGCCCCGACAACAGGGGCCCGGCCGGCAGCGTCTTCACCTCAGCAGCCGAGTGTTAGGAAGGGGCCCCTCCTATACAGAAAGCGTTAACAAGGGGCCCTTCCTTGCATGCGCTCCTAGGTGGCGGCGATGGTGCCCGTCATCAGGAGGGCGAGCACGAGGGTGCCCAGGGCCACCCGGTACAGCACGAAGACGTAGAGGGTGTGGTGGGCGACGTAGCGCAGCAGCCAGGCGATGGCCGCGTAGCCGATGACGAAGGCGATGAGCGTGGCCACCACCATCTGCGCCCCGCTCGGCGCGGACGTCCCCGGCGCGGACGGCTCGAAGACGTCCCCGACGCTGAAGATGCCGGACATCACGACCGCCGGGATGGCGAGCAGGAACGAGTACCGGGCCGCCGCCTCCCGGGTGAGGTTGAGCAGCAGTCCGGCGGTGAGCGTGCCGCCGGAGCGGGACACGCCGGGGATCAGCGCCATCGCCTGGGCGAAGCCCATGACGATGCCGTCGCGCATCCGGAAATTCTCCAGGGTGCGGCTCTGCCGCCCCCAGTACTCGGCGAAGGCCAGCACGAACGCGAAGACGATCAGCGTGGTGGCGACCACCCACAGGTTGCGCCCGGCGGTGCGGATCTGGTCCTTGAACAGGAAGCCGAACAGCCCGATCGGGATCGAGCCGACGATGACGTACCAGCCCATCCGGTAGTCGAGGCTGGCACGCACCGAGCGGTCCCAGAGCCCGACGATCCAGGTTCGGGTGATCCGCCAGATGTCCTTGGCGAAGTAGATGAGCACCGCCGCCTCGGTGCCGAGCTGGGTGACGGCGGTGAACGACGCGCCGGCGTCCCGGCCGAAGAAGATCGCCGAGGTGATCCGCAGGTGCCCCGACGAGCTGACCGGGAGGAACTCCGTGAGCCCCTGGACGACGCCCAGGACGATGGCCTCGATCCAGGTCACTCGCCGACCCCGGACATCTCGAGGGCCTCGGCGACGGTGCGCAGCGTCTGCACGCCGCTGTCGCGGTCGGCGACGAAGAGGGTCACCGACAGGGTGGTGACGCCGGCGGCGGCGTACTCGCGCAGGCGCTCGGCGATGCGCTCCTTGGGCCCGAGCAGCGAAGTGCGGTCGATGAACTCCATCGGCACGGCGGCGGCCGCGTCGCGCTGCCGCTTGGCCAGGTAGAGGTCCTGCACCTCGCGGGCGGCGTCGCCGTAGCCCATCCGGGTGGCGAGCTGGTTGTAGAAGTTCTGCTGCCGGCTGCCCATGCCGCCGACGTAGAGGGCGGCGTACCAGCGGACCAGCTCGGCACAGGTCGCCACGTCGTCGCCGACGACCACCGGCACCGACGGCACGACGTCGAAGCCGGCCAGCTCCTTGCCGGCCTTCGCCCGGCCGGCGGCCACGGCGGCGAGCTGCTCGTCGGCGAACTCCGGGGCGTAGAAGACGGCCAGCCAGCCGTCGGCGATCTCGCCGGCCAGCTCAAGGTTCTTCGGGCCGACGGCGGCGAGGTAGATCGGGACCTGCTCGCGCGGCGGGTGGAAGCCCAGTCGCAGCGCCTTGCCGGGGCCGTCGGGCAGCGGCAGGGTGTAGAACTCGCCGTCGTACGCGACCTCCTTGCGGGCGATGGCGAGCTTGACGATGTCGACGTACTCGCGGGTGCGGGCGAGGGGCTTGGCGAAGCGCACCCCGTGCCAGCCCTCGGAGACCTGGGGGCCGGAGACGCCCAGGCCGAGCCGGAACCGGCCGCCGGAGAGCGCGTCGATGGTCGCCGCCGTCATGGCGGTCATGGCGGGGGTCCGGGCGGGGATCTGCATCACCGCGCTGCCGACGTCGATCCGTTCGGTCTGGCCGGCGATCCAGGCCAGCATGCTCGGCGAGTCGGAGCCGTACGCCTCCGCCGCCCACACCACCGAGTAGCCGAGCCGGTCGGCCTCCTGGGCGAGCGCCACATGGTCGGCGGGTGTGCTCCACGCCGTCTGGTATCCGAGACTGAGCCCGAGTCGCACTGGTCCTCCCCCATCGGCGCACCACAGGTCGCATCAGGTTACGCAATGCGGGCGGCCCGGCCGATCACCGGCTCACCCCCGAACCCGCCGCCCGGCCGGGTGCAGGGTGTCGCCCGGAGGGCGAGCAGGAACTTGACGGGAGCGAGGATATCCGTGGCGGCGGGTTCGAAATAAGGTTCACCCATGCAACAGCGACCGCTCGGCCGAAGCGGGCTGGCGGTTTCCCGGCTCGCGCTCGGCACCATGACCTGGGGCCGGGACACCGACGCCGACGACGCGGCCGCCCAGCTCAAGAGCTTTCTCGACGCGGGCGGCAACCTGGTGGACACCGCCGACGTGTACGGCGACGGGGACGCGGAGTCGGTCATCGGGTCGCTGCTGGGCAGCCTGGTTCCCCGCGACGAGCTGCTGATCGCGACGAAGGCGGGGCTGCGGCCGGGCAGCGGCCGGCGCCGGGACGGCTCCCGGGGTCATCTGCTGCGCACCCTGGACGCCTCGCTGCGCCGGCTCGGCACGGACCACGTCGACCTGTGGCAGGTGCACGGGTACGACCCGGACACGCCCCTGGAGGAGACCCTCGCGGCGCTGGACCACGCGGTGGCCAGCGGCCGGGTCCGCTACGTCGGGGTGTCGAACTTCTCGGGCTGGCAGACGGCCCGGGCGGCGGCCTGGCAGGCGGCCTGGCCGGGGCGGGCGCCGGTGGTGGCCGCCCAGGTGGAGTATTCGCTGCTGGAGCGGGGCGTCGAGCGGGAGGTGCTGCCGGCGTGCGCGGCGCTGGGGCTGGGGGTGCTGCCCTGGTCGCCGTTGGGGCGGGGGGTGCTCACCGGCAAGTACCGGCACGGCCGGCCGGCGGACTCGCGGGCGGCGTCGCCGCACTTCGAGCCGTTCGTGGCGACGTACCTGGAGCCGCGCTGCTCCAGCATCGTGGAGGCGGTGGCCACGGCGGCCGGGGGGTTGGGCGTGTCGCCGCTGGAGGTGGCGCTCGCGTGGATCCGGGACCGGCCGGGCGTGACGGCGCCGATCCTCGGCGCGCGGACGGTCGGGCAGTTGCTCGGCGCGCTCCAGGTGGAGCGGATGACGCTGCCGGCGGAGATCATCGTCGCGCTCGACGACGTGTCGGCGGTGCCGGTGGGCTATCCCGAGCGGGACGGCTGAGCGGATCCGGCCAGGCCCCCGCGCTGCCGGGCTGGGCCGGGCGGGGCGCGGAGGGTGGCGGACGGCCGCCGGGCTGGGCAGCATGGAACGCATGGACTACGAATACGCGCCGCTGCGGCTGCCCTCGAACGTCGACCGGCTGACCGCCGCGGCGCAGTTGGCGATCCAGGCGGAGTTCTCCGGGTGGGAGCTGGCCCGGGTGCGGTTGTACCGGGACGGCACGCGGCAGGTGGTGCTGCGGCGCCGCGTGGTGAACCAGCCGCAGCCCGGCCTGTCGTACTGACCCGGGCGGCACGAGCCCGGCGTCCCGGGGCCCGGCCGGCTGGCCGGGCCCCGGGACGAGCCCGGCCTAGTGGTGGTGCCCCGCGTGGTCGTGGCCCGCGTGGTCGTGCTCCTCGTCGGTCAGGTCGAGGAACGGGTGCTCGTCGAGGCGGCCCACGAGGCGGTCGTCGGCGGCCGGCTGGAACGGGCCCACCGGATCGTCGTCGTCGAAGGACTCCAGGTCGACGGGGGTGCCGACCTCGCTGACCATCACGACCCCGTCGAGCGGCTCCAGCTCCGGCACGTCCAGCGCGGACAGCGAGCCGTCGCCGCTCTGCAGCAGCTCCAGCACCGCCTCGCCGACGCCCTCGACGGGTGCGGCCTCGTCCTCCTCGGGGGTGCCCTCGCGGCGGGCGGCCTCGGCGGCCCGGATCAGCGCGGCGACGCTGGGCACCCGGTAGTCGCGGCGCTGGCGCACCGAGATGACCCGGGGGTGCGGGTCGGTCGCCTCGACGCCGTCGGCCGCGCCGAAGCGCTCGTCGGCCTCGTCGGGGTCGATGGACTCGACGTCCCAGGGTGTGACCTCGCCGAACGCGTCGAGCAACTGCTCGTCGTAGGCGAACGAGGCGTTGTTCAGGGCGACGTACGCCTGCCAGACGTCGTCGTCGTCGATGCGGCCCTGTGCGGCGCGGACGGCGGCCAGGTGGTGGCGGGCGGCGTCGATCACCCGCTCCAGGGCGGCGTCCAGCTCACCGTGCTGGTCGGTCATGTGCGTTCCCTTCGCGATGGGGGACGATCCGTGCCGGGCGGGATGGGGCGGCGGACACGGTCAGCAATTCCGGAGGAAGCGGTCGAGAACCCGCACGCCGAACTGTAGTCCGTCCACCGGCACCCGCTCGTCGATGCCGTGGAACAGGCCGGAGAAGTTGAGGTCGGGCGGCAGCCGCAGCGGGGCGAAGCCGAAACAGCGGATGCCGAGCTGCGAGAACGCCTTGGCGTCGGTGCCGCCGGAGAGCATGTAGGGCACGGGCCGGGCGCCCGGGTCCTCCGCCCGCAGCGCCGCCGACATGGCCTCGACGAGGTCGCCGTCGAAGGTGGTCTCCAGGGCGGGCTGGCGGTGGACGTACTCGATGGCGATGTCGGGGCCGACCAGCTCGCGCAGCTGCTGTTCGAGGAGCTCGGACTGGCCGGGCAGGCTGCGGCAGTCGATGGTGGCGGTGGCCCGGCCGGGGATGACGTTGTCCTTGTAGCCGGCGGCGAGCCGGGTCGGGTTGGCGGTGTTGCGGATGGTCGCGCCGATGATGTTGGCGATGGGGCCGAGCTTGGCGATGGCCGTCTCCGGGTCCTCGGGGTCGAGTTCGACGCCGAGCAGGTCGGAGACCTCCTCCAGGAAGGCCCGCACGGTGTCGGTGACGACCACGGGGAAGCGGTGCCGGCCGATGCGGGCGACGGCCTCGGCGAGCGCGGTGACGGCGTTGTCGTCGTGCACCATCGAGCCGTGGCCGGGGCGGCCCTTGGCGTGCAGCCGCAGCCAGTCGATGCCCTTCTCGGCGGTCTCGATGAGGTAGAGCCGCTGGGAGTCGTCGACGGTGTAGGAGAAGCCGCCGACCTCGCCGATGGCCTCGGTGCAGCCGTCGAAGGCGTCGCGGTGGTGCTGGACGAGGTAGTGCGCCCCGTAGTCGCTGCCGGCCTCCTCGTCGGCGGTGAACGCCAGCACGATGTCGCGGGCGGGCCGGACGCCGGTGCGTTGCCAGTTCCGCACCACGGCCAGCACCATGGCGTCGAAGTCCTTCATGTCGATCGCGCCCCGGCCCCACAGGTAGCCGTCGCGCAGCTCGCCGGAGAACGGGTGCACCGACCACTCGTCGGCGTCGGCGGGGACGACGTCGAGGTGGCCGTGGACGAGCAGGGCGTCCCGGCCGGGGTCGGCGCCGGGGATGCGGGCGACGAGGTTGGCCCGGCCGGGGGCGGACTCGTGGATGCGGGACTCGACGCCCACCTCGGCGAGTTTCTCGGCGACGTACTCGGCGGCGACGCGCTCGCCCGCGCTGGTGGCGTTGTCCCCGGTGTTGGTGGTGTCGATGCGCAGCAGGTCGCGGCAGAGGTCGACGACCTCGGCGGTGGGGTCGGGCGGGGCGGAGGCGGCGTCGCTCGTCATCGGTTCTTCATACCAGCCGCGCCGGTCGGGCAGCTCCCCCGGCCGCCCGACACCGCCGCCGGCGCCCCGGGCGGCCTGGTCGCGCGGGCCCTCCGTTTCGGCGGTACGCGGTCTGGGTACCGCCGCTGCCGTCCCGCACCGCTCACCGGGCCGCCTCCTCCTCGCAGCGCGCGCCCGCCCGCCGAGGAGGGCACCATGACCGTTCCCCTGCCGCCGCTGCCGCCCGTACCCGAGGAGGGTTACCGACCCGGCGGCCCGAGCGTGGTCGACCTCGTCGAGCGCGAGCACCGGCAGCTGCTCGACCTGGTCGACCGGGTCACCGGCCCGGACGCCGCGCCGCAGCGGCTCGCCGAGGTCGTCGAGGTGCTGACCGCCGTGGTGTCGCGGCATCTGTCGGCGGAGGAACAGTACTTGTTCCCCGCCGTCCGGGCGGCGGTGCCCGGGGCGGCCGCGGCGGTCGACCGGGAGGTCGGGGCGGCGGCCGAGCTGCTGGCCGCCCTGAAGGCGCTGGCCGGGCCGGCGGATCCGGCGTTGACCGACGTGGCCGACCGGGTGCGCCGGCACGTCGCCGGGACGGCGGCGCTGCTGGCGTCGCTGCGCGAGGTGGCCACCGCCGCCGAGCTGATCCGGCTGGGCAACCGGTGGGAGATCGCCGAGGAGGCCGCGCCGACCCGGCCGCACCCGGGGACGCCGGCGAGCCCGCCGTGGAACCGGATCGTCGAGCCGGCGGTGGGGGTGGTGGACAAGGTCCGCGACGCCGTGACGGGTCGGCCCACGTACGCGTCGGACCTGCTTCCACCCGGCGACTGACCGGATACCGGACGGTTACGACGGGGTCACCGACCGGATACCGGGCGGTCACCAATAGACATTGGCCAACTCCTATCCGCCAGAGCCCTTCCATCGATCCTTCCGTGGTCATACCGTCACCGTATGAATCTGGAGCTGAGACACCTGCGGGTGGTCTGCGCCATCGCGGAGACAGGGAGCGTGACGAAGGCGGCGTCCACGCTCGGCCTGGCCCAGCCGGCGCTGACCGCCCAGCTCCAACGCATCGAGCGGGCACTCGGCGGGCCGCTGTTCGAACGGGACCGCCGGGGCGCCCGGCCCACCGCGCTCGGCGAGCTGGTGCTGGCCCGGGCCCGGGTGCTGCTGCCGGCCATGCAGGGCCTCCAGGACGAGGCGGCCCGGCTGGCCGGCGCGGGCCCGACCCCCGCCCGGTACCGCTTCGGCGGGGTGAACAGCCCCATCCTCGGCCGCCTGGTGCACCGGCTCGCCGCCGCGCACCCACAGGCCCAGATCACCACGTACGCCTCCTGGTCCGCCGACGAGCTGGCCCAGCTCGTCGGCGGCGGCCGGCTGGACTACGCGCTGGTCGGGGTCTGCGGCGACGCCGTTCCGCCGGCCGGATACGGGCTGGCCTGGCGGGAGGTGGCGTTGGAGCCGGTGCAGGTGCTGCTGCCCGAGCAGCACCCGATGTCCGACCACGACGAGGTGCGGCTGGTGGACCTGCGCGCCGAGCAGTGGGTCGCCGCACCGGGCGACGGCTGCTTCGGCGACTGCTTCGCCGCCGCCTGCGCCCGCGCCGGCTTCACCCCCCGCAAGGTGTACGAGGCCGACGTGCGCGGCTGCATCGACCTGGTGGAGGCCGGCGCGGCGGTGGCCCTGTGCCAGGCCACCTTCCGCCCGGTGCCCGGCCTGGTCACCCGCCGGCTGGCCGGGGCGCCGCTGCGCTGGCGGCTGCTGCTGGGCTGGCACCCCGACTCGGCCGGCGCGAGCTTCGCCGAGGAGGTGCTGGAAGCGGCGGTGGCCGTGTACGACGACTCGCTCGCCACGCACCCCGACTACCTGGCCTGGCTGCTGCGGCACCCCGACTTCGGGGTACGCCGGTCGGCCCAGGCCGGGCCGCTCGCCGGGGGCGCCGGTTCCGGGGTGCGAACCGCCTGACGGTGGGTATCACGGGCCCATGACCGATGCCCAGCCGACCGCCGACGACCGGGAGACCCTGCGCGTGGCGGCCGCCGCGCACAGCGCCGCCGCCCGGGACGTGGAGGCGTTCCTGCGCCGCCTGCCCGAGGTCCCCGGCCCCGCCGACGTGACCGAGTACGCCACCCTGCTCAGCCGCGAGGAGCGGGCGCGCGGGGAACGCCAGGCCGCCGCCGACGCCTTCGGCCTGCAGATCGGCAGCCTGGAACCGGAGTGAGCCCGGCCCGGCCGAGGCCCCGCCGCCGTCACCGGGCAGCGGGGCCTTCGCCGGTCGGGCCCGTCGCACGCGGGCCCGGCGGGCCGACGGACGGGAGGTCAGCGTTCCACGAGGGCGTCGTGGCCCAGGTCGAGCAGGGCACGCCGCCACTCGTCGTCGGCGACGCCGTCGGCCGGGCGGGCGGCGGTCAGGGACCGGATCCGGTCGACCGCCTCCCGCATCACCTCGATGTCCTCGCGGGTCAGGTCGACCTTGCGCTTGCGCAGCACGGCCAGGATCTGCCGGCCCGGCTCGGGCAGGTCGAGGTCGGGCCCCGCCCCGAACGACTCCGTGCCGGAGCCGCGGGTCAGCAGCCAGCTGCGCAGCTGCTCGGAGGTCACGTTCACCTCGGCGTGGAAGTCCTCCCAGAGCACCTCGACCTCGGGATCGAGTCGCGCCTCGCGTACCATCACGCCTCCTCTCCGGGCGGCGGCCCGGACGGCTCCGGATCGCCGGTGTGGGAACCCAGGCCCTCCGGCGGCACCCGCACCCGCGCGGGGTTGGCCGTCGGCGGTGCCTCGATCGGCTCGCTGCGGTCCGGGTCGGTCCCGGCCTCCTCGGCGGCCTCCTCGGGCTCGGTCATCTGCGGCCTCCGCCCCTTCACCGGGGGTGGGACGTCGCGGCGGCGGTGTAGCCCCGGTCGCCGGCGCCCACCTCGAAGGCCAGCGCGCCGTCGCGGGCGTCCACGGTGACCCGCTGCCCGGGCGAGACGGCACTCTCCAGCAGCATCCGGGACAGCCGGTTGTCCACCTCGCGCTGGATCACCCGACGCAGCGGGCGGGCCCCGAACTCCGGCTGGTAGCCGTGCTCGGCGAGCCAGTCGATCCCGGCGACGGTGAACGCGACGTCGATGTCCTGGGCGTGCAGGCGGCGGCGGGTCTCCTCCAGCAGCAGCTCGGTGATCTGGCGCAGCTGCTGCTGCTCCAGCCGCCGGAAGATGATCACCTCGTCGATACGGTTGAGGAACTCCGGGCGGAAGTTCTCCTGGAGCCGACGCATCAGCCGCTCGCGCAGCTCGTCGCTCTCCCGTTCGGAGCCGGGCTCGCCCGCGCCGAAGCCCACGGCCCGCTGGGTGCCGGTGATCAGCTCCGAACCGAGGTTGCTCGTCATGATCAGTACGGTGTTCTTGAAGTTCACCGTCCGGCCCTGGCTGTCGGTGAGCCGGCCGTCGTCGAGCACCTGGAGCAGGATGTTGAACACGTCGGGGTGGGCCTTCTCGATCTCGTCGAGCAGCACCACCGCGTACGGGCGGCGGCGCACCGCCTCGGTGAGCTGGCCGGCCTCCTCGTAGCCGACGTAGCCGGGGGGCGCGCCGACGAGCCGGGCGACGGTGTGCCGCTCCTGGAACTCGCTCATGTCCAGCCGGATCATCCGGTCGGCCTCGCCGAACAGCGCCTCCGCCAGGGCCCGGCCCAGCTCGGTCTTGCCCACGCCCGTGGGGCCGAGGAAGAGGAAGCTGCCCATCGGCCGGTTCGGGTCGGCCAGCCCGGTGCGGGAGCGGCGCACCGCCTCGGCGACCGCGCCGACCGCGTCTTCCTGGCCGACGACCTTCTGGTGCAGGTGTCCCTCCAGGCGCAGCAGCCGGTCGCGTTCCTCCTCGGTGAGCTGGGCGACCGGGATGCCGGTGGCCCGGGACACCACCTCGGCGATCTCCTGCGGGCCGACGGCCGGGACCTGGGAGCCGCTGCCGTCGTCGCCCTTGGCCCGGCTGATCTGCGCCTCCAGCTCGGCGAGCCGGTCGCGCAGGGCCGACGCCCGCTCGTACTGCTCGTCGGCGACCGCCTGCTCCTTGTCCCGGCGCACCTCGTCGAGCTGCTGCTCCAGCTCCCGCACGTCGGAGGCGGGAGTACGGGTGCGCAGCCGCACCCGGGCCCCGGCCTGGTCGATCAGGTCGATGGCCTTGTCGGGCAGGTACCGGTCGGTGACGTACCGGTCGGACAGCTCGGCGGCGGCGACCAGCGCCTCGTCGGTGAACCGGACCTGGTGATGGGCCTCGTAGCGGTCCCGCAGGCCGCGCAGGATGGCGACGGTGTCCTCGACGGTGGGCTCGGGCACCAGCACCGGCTGGAACCGGCGGGCGAGCGCGGCGTCCTTCTCGATGCTGCGGCGGTGCTCGTCCAGGGTGGTCGCGCCGATCACCCGCAGCTCACCGCGGGCCAGCGCCGGCTTGAGCATGTTGGACGCGTCCATGCCGCCCTCGCTGCCCGCCCCGCCCGCGCCGACCAGGGTGTGGATCTCGTCGAGGAAGATGATCAGCTCGTCGCGGTGGGCGCGGATCTCCTCGATGACCTTCTTGAGCCGCTCCTCGAAGTCGCCCCGGTAGCGGGTGCCGGCGACCAGGCCGGCCAGGTCGAGCTGCACCACCCGCTTGCCGATCAGCGTCTGCGGCACGTCGCCGTCGCAGATCCGCTCGGCCAGGCCCTCCACGATCGCGGTCTTGCCGACGCCGGCCTCGCCGATGAGCACCGGGTTGTTCTTCGTCCGCCGGGACAGGATCTCCACGGCCTGCTCGATCTCGGCGGCCCGCCCGATCACCGGGTCGATCTGGTCGTTGCGCGCCAGCTCGGTGAGGTCCTGGCCGTACTGGTCGAGGGTCGGGGTGCCGTGGTCGGGCTTCGGGCCGGACATCGGGCCGCGCTCGGCGCTGGCCGCCTGCAACGACTCGGGCTGGATCCGGCCGGCGGCCAGCATCCGGCCCGCCGGCGACTCCGGGTTCAGCGGCAGCGCCATCAGGATGTGCTCGGGGCCGATGTAGTTGGCGCCCATCGCGCGGGAAAGTTGGTGGGCGTCGAGCAGCGCCCGCTTCGCGGCCGGGGTCAGGGACAGGTTCGGCGGCACCTCTCCCCCGGGCTTGCCCTCGCCGCGCCCGCCGAGGGCGTTGACCAGGGCGTCCGGGTCGGCGCCGGCCCGGCGTACCAGGTCACGCAGCGCCTCGCGCTGCAACGCCGCCCAGAGCAGGTGGTCGGTGTCGAGGTCGTTGCTGTGCCGCTGCGCAGCCCGGCGGGCCGCGTCGGCGAGCATCTCCCGGGCGTCGGCGGTCATCAGCCGGGTGATGTCGACCCGGTGCGCCGGTCGGCGTCCCCCCTCGCCCCGGCCGAAGTACCGGGCCAGGAACTCGTCCCACGGGTCGGAGCCGAGGTCGCCGGGTCCCATCATCGTTGTCCTCCCGCGGGTCGGGCACGCTCGCCGGTGCGGTCGCCGCCGGCACGGTCGGCGGTGGCTACCCGGCGGTCGGCGCGACAAACGCGGCCGGGGCGGGGACGGGCCGGGTGGGAGCGGGGCGGAGGCGCGCAGCGCGGGCGGTGGGCGCCGGCACCGGGGCGGCGACGCGGGCGGGTGCCCCGGCGGGCCGGGCGGGGACGACCGCACGGCGGTGGCAGGCTGGGGGCATGGAGCCGACGCCGTTGCTGATCGTGGACGCCGCCAACGTGGTGGGCTCACGCCCCGACGGGTGGTGGCGGGACCGGGCCGGGGCCACCGCCCGGCTGCGCGACGCCCTCGTCCCGCTGGCCGAGTCCGGGGTGCCGCCGCACCTGCCCGGGCCGGCGGAGGTGGTGCTGGTGGTGGAGGGCGCCGCGCGGGGCGTCCCGGCCGTGCCGGGCGTGCGGGTGGTCGCCGCCCCGGGTTCGGGCGACGACGCCATCGTCGGCCTCGTCGGGGCCGCCCCGGGCCGCCGCCGCCTCGTAGTCACCGCCGACCGTGAGCTGCGCTCCCGGGTGGGCGCGCTCGGCGCCGAGGTCCAGGGCCCCCGCTGGCTCCCCACCTGACCTACCCCCAACCCCACCCCGGTCGGTGATCAAGAGAAAGCGTCAGGGTTGATCTCGACGATGACGCAAGCCTCTTGATCACCGGACGCCCGACCGAGGGGGCGAGTCCCGTGGGTGGGATCGGGTGACGCACGGGCGAGACATTCGGGCGCGGTTTGCGCACGTCAGTGACGTAATCGGACAGCCGGGCAGCAACACCGACAGGGCGGATGTTCTCTGCCCACGGGGGATGGGTTGTAATGGAGATCTCCCCGCCCCCAGGAGGTCCCCGTGGCGAGCGTCGCCGAGCTGAAGGCAGCCATCGATGTCGCCCTCCAACAGATCGGTGACGGGCAGACCGCGGTGCAGGCCGCCGGCGAGAAGCTGGCCGAGGCGCAGCAGACACTGGCCGGGGCGCTGGAGGGCAGCGGGCACGAGACCGTCGAGGCGGCGCAGGCGTCACTGACCCAGGCCAGTCAGGAGCTGGAGGAGTGCCTCGCGGCGACCCTCGTCGCGGTGGAGCAGGCGCAACTCTACGTTTCGACCCTGTAGGGGCGGGCGTGTCCATCATCGAGGACGTCGGGGCCCAGGTGCGGGCCGCCGCGGAGGAGTTCCCGCTGGCCCAGCTCGCCCTCGCGTTGGAGAAATTCGGTCAGGCCACCGAGCGGCTGCGCTGGGTGCGGCAGGAGTCGGCCAACCCGATGGGGGTGCCGGAGCTGTCCGCGGCCGTCGAGCACGCCGAGGCCGCCGGGCACGCGCTGCGGGTGGCCCAGGAGCAACTGTCGACGTACCTCTCGGCCATCGGCCTGGCCCCCGACGGCGCGCCGCCGGCCCGCCCGGCCGGCGACCGGCAGGTGCACGACGCCCCGCGCGACGCGCCGCCCGCCGCCGGCGACGGACCGCCCCCGGCCCGCGACGACAACCCGGTGCTGCGCCGCTGGTGGGCGGTGCGGGTGGCGGAGCTGACCGGCGGCCGGGAGGGCGCGCCGGACGAGCCGGACGAGCGGATCGGTGACTCCCGGGAGCTGCTGCGCCGGGTCGCCGACGGGGTCCGTGGCGGCGACCGGGACCGGCTGCACCGCGAGCTGCGTGCCGCGCACGCCGACGTCGGCCTCGGCCTGGCCGCGCTCGCCCCGCCGCTGCTGCGCGAGCTGGCCGGGGAACTGCTCGGGCACCCGCCCCGCGCCGACGACCTGCCCCGGCTGCGTCGGGAGCTGGACGGCCGGGTGCGCGACCTGCTGCCCGGGCTGCCCCCGCCGGTGCTGGAGACGCTGCTGACCCGGGTCTGCCGGATGCCCCCGCCGCCGCGCGGCAGCGGCGAGGAGCAGCCGCACGCCGCCGACGCGGCCGTCACCGCCGGCGTGGTCACCGCCGTGCTGCTGGCCCGCCTCGGCAAGGACCTGCCCCGCGACGAGGGGCAGGCCGACAAGGAGAGCGGGCCCGCGCAGCAGAAACGCCGCGAGGCCGAACGCGACGCCTGGGACGAGGCGACGCGGCAGCGGGCGGACCGCGAGCGCGCCGCCCGGGAGCGGGCCGCGCAGGGCCTGCCCCCCGTGCGTCCCGCGCCGCCCACCGGGCGCGCCGGCCGGGGGTCCGATGGCTGACCGCCGCACCCAGCTGGTGACCCGGGTGCGGGGGATGCTCTCCGAGGCGCTGGGCGCCACCCGGCACCGGCTCGCCGTCGCCGACGCCGAGCTGGCCGCCGCCCGGGACCGGCTGGCCCGGGTGCAGCGCGCCGCGGCGGCCGTTCCGGAGAAGGTGGGGGCGCAGCGGGACCGGCGGCTCGCCGAGATCGACGCCCGGCACACCGCCCGGATCGCCGAGCTGGCCCGCCGGGCCGTCGACGCCGCCCGCCGCGAGGCGCCCGGCGCGGCCAGCGCCGACTGGGCGCGGTGGACCGTGACGCCGGCCGGTCGCGGCGAGACCCCCGGCGCCGTACGCGTCGGCACCGTGCGCATCCCCGGCGCGGAGCCGGTGCCGGCGCTGGTGCCGCTGCTCGACGCCGGGCACGTGCACCTGAGCGGGGCCGGGGCCGACGGCGGGGCGGCCGTGGTGCCGGCGCTGCTGCTGCGCAGCCTGGGCCGGGCCGACCCGGGCGCGGTGCGGCTGTTCGGCTACGACCCGGAGCACCTCGGCGGCGGGCTGGCCGGTTTCGCCCCGCTGGGCACCGCCGGGCTGCTCACCTTCGTCGGCCCCGGCGGGCTGGGCCGGCTGCTGGACGACCTGGTGGAGCAGATCCGCCGGATCAACGAGACCGTGCTCGCCGGGGAGTACCGCTCGCTGCGGGAGCTGGCCGCCGCGACGGGCCGCCGTCCGGAGCCGTGGCGGGTGGCGGTGCTGCTCGGCGGCGACGAGCTGTCCCGGCACGAGCGCGGCCAGCTCGACCGGGTCGTCCGCACCGGCGCGGCGTGCGGGGTGCACCTGGTCGTACGCGGTGTGCCGGTGCCCGACGACCCGACGGTGACCCGGGTCGTGGTGGGCCCCGACGGCGCCCGGGTGGGCGGCCCGCCCGGCCTGCCGGTGACCCTGGACCCGCCGCCGCCGGCCACGCTGGTCACCGAGACGTGCCGGCAGGTCGCCGCCCGGGTCAACGCCGGCCCCCCGCCGGCCCCGTTCACCGACCTGCTGCCGCCGCCGGAGCAGATGTGGCGGGAGGATTCCTCGACGGGGCTGACCGCGCCGATCGGCGAGGGCCCGCACGGCCGCCCGGTGCTGCTCAATCTCGGCGACTATCCGCCGCACGCGCTGATCGGGGGGCCGTCCGGCACCGGCAAGACCAACCTGATCTTCGCCTGGATCGGGGCGCTGGCCTCCCGCTACTCCCCCGCCGAGCTGGAGTTCTACCTGCTCGACTTCAAGGAGGGGGTGTCCTTCGCCCGGTTCGCCCAGGGCCGGCGGGACCCGAGCTGGCTGCCGCACATGCGGCTGGTCGGGATCAACGTCAACACCGACCGGGAGTTCGGGCTGGCCCTGCTGCGGTTCCTCGCCGAGGAGCTGCGCCGGCGCGCCGACGCGGCGAAGAAGCACGAGGTGACCAAGCTCGCCGAGCTGCGGGCGGTCGACCCGACGGGGCACTGGCCCCGCATCGTCGCGGTGGTCGACGAGTTCCAGGCGCTACTGGCCGGCCGGGACGTGGTCGCCCGGGAGGCCGCCGACCTGCTCGAAGACCTGGCCCGCCGGGGCCGTTCCCAGGGCATCCACCTGGTGCTGGCCTCGCAGGACGTGCGCGGCATCGAGGCGCTGTGGGGGCGGCCTGCGCTGGTCGCCCAGTTCACCCTGCGCATCGCGCTGCCCAAGGCGCTGCGCATCCTCGCCGAACGCAACGACGCCGCCCAGTCGCTGCCCCGCCACCACGCCGTGGTCAACGCCGAGTCGGGCCTGGTCGAGGGCAACGAGGTGGCGCGCATCCCGTCGGCCAGCGACTGGGACGCGTGGAGCGAGCTGCAGCACCGGCTGTGGCGGATGCGCCCCGCCGACGCGAAGCCGGCCCGGCTCTTCGACGGCGACGCGATCCCCCGGCTCGCCGACGCCCCCGACTTCCGGGCGCTCACCCCGCCCGAGGGCGACGGGGTGCCGCGCACCCCGGTGGCGCTGCTCGGAGAGATCATCGACGTGCAGGCCCGCTCGGCGGCGCTGCGGCTGCCCCGGGCCCCCGGGCGCAACCTCGCCGTGCTGGGCACCCGCGTCGACGAGGCGTGCGCCGTGCTGGACGCCGCCGCCCGGTCGCTGGCCCGCCAGCACCGCCCCGGCACCGCCCGGTACTCCATCGCCTGCCTCGACCCCGACGCCGACCCGGCCGCCCGGGAGCTCTACGCCGACCTGGCCGACGACGCCGCCTGGTACGACGACGAGACCGTACCGGAGCTGATGGCCGAGACGGCGGCGGCCCTGGACCGGCCGGGCACCCCCGCCACCCCGCACTACCTGCTGCTGTACGCGGTCGACGCGGCGGCGGGGCGGCTGGCCGCGCGGGTCGGCGGGCGCACCGGACTGGAGCACCTGCGGCGCATCCTGCACGACGGCCCGGAGCGGCGCACGCACGTGCTGGCCTGGTGGCGCGGCGTGGCCCGGATGCGGGTCGACCTCGGCGGGCCGGCCGCCCGCACCGACCAGATCGGCGCGTGGGTGGCCCTCGACGTGCAGGGCGGCGAGCTGGGCTCGTCGCTGTACCCGGGCAGCGGCGGCCCCGACTGGTATCCGCGGCCGTGGCGGGGGCTCTTCTTCGACCGGGCGGCGCACCGCACCGGGCAGGTCATCATCCCCTACGGACCGTCGGCGTGAACGAACCGGTGACCAGTGAGACGTACGCGGCGCAGGTGCGGCGGCTGGCCGAGCTGACCGACCGGGTGCGCACCCAGCGCGCCGAGGCCCACGCCTGGCACGAGCAGCAGTGCGCCGCCGCCGAGCGGGCAGTCGCCGAGGCCGCCGAGCAGTTGCGCGAGGCCGAGCGGGAGGCGGCCGACGCGCGGGAGCTGGTGGAGCGGGTGGACGCCGAGGCGGCCCACCTGTGGCAGCAGTTGCGGGCCCGGTTGGGCGCGGGTGCCCGCCGGCTCGGCGACCCGCCCGGCCCGGCCCGGGACGCCTCTGGCGACCCGCTGCTGCTGTTGCACGGGGTGCGCGGGCTGCTGGACCGCACCCGGCAGCCCGGCGAGCTGCCCGCCTCGGCGAACCCGCTGCTGGCGCTGTGCGGGGTGGTGGGCGCGGCGCTGATGTTCGCCCTCGGCCTGGGCGCCCGGGCGCTCGGGGCCCGCAACGGCGGGGACCTGGCGGTGGGCCTGCCGGTGTTGGCGCTGGTGGTGACCCTGCTCGGCCCGCTGGTCGGGTTGGCCCTGGCCAAGCGGCTCGCGGACCGTCGGCACGCGGTGCTGTCGCCCCGGCCGGTCACGGTCGTCCTGCTGGCGGGCCTGGTGACGACCGGCGTGCTGCTGGTCCTCGCCCGCTGAGCCGCGCCGCGCGGTGCCGAGCCCCCCGCGCGGTTAGGAAGGGGCCCTTCCTATACCGAAAGCGTTAACAGGGTGCCCTTCCTTACTCCTCGGGAACCGCGATCGCCTCGCGCAGCAGGCGGCGGGCCAGGACGATCCGGTCGGCGTCGTCGTCAAGGCCGGGCAGGTCGCCGACCCGGCTCACCGCGCCGGTGAGCAGCGCGCGCAGCGCCGGCTCGCAGCCGGCGGGCAGGGTCAGCGTCCGGTCGAACAGGCGCAGCGCGATCTTTCCGTCCCCGGCCGGTTCGAGCCGCCAGCGCAGCCCCGGCCGGGGCGCGAGCCGGGTGTCGGCGGCGACGGCGGCGAGCGCGGCGGCCTGGGCGAGGGGCCGGATCGGGGCGGGCCGGGCGGCCGGCCAGGCGCGTTCCCGCAGCCGCGCGGCCACGGCGGCCGGGTCGGCGCGCAGCAGCCAGTCCCGCAGCGCCTCGACGGTCTCGGTCAGCTCCGGTTCGATCGCGTCGGGGTCGGCCACGTCGGTGCCGAACGGCAGGCCGGCGCGCAGCCGGGCGTCGGCGGCGGCGAGGGCGAGCAGCTCCTCGACGATGGCGTACCGGGTCAGCGCCCGGATGCCCACGGTCAGGTGCAGGGAGCTGGTCTCCTGGGCCTGGGCGCTGTGCAGCCAGCCGCGCGGCAGGTAGAGCGCGTCGCCCGGTTCGAGGACCACGTCGAGCGCGGCGGGGCCCTGGGCGGTCGCGGAGACCTCGTCGGCCCGGCCGCCCCAGGGCTGCCGTTCGAGGGGGTCGGGCAGCACCGGCGGGTGGATGCGCCAGTGCTTGCGCCCGTCGACCTGGAGCACGAAGACGTCGTGGGTGTCGTAGTGGGTGGCGAAGCCCTGGCTGCCGGCCGGGGTCAGGTAGGCGTTGACCTGCAGCGGCTGCGCGAGGGCGGTGCCGAGGTCGCGGGCGAAGTCGATCAGGGCGGGCCAGGTGCGGTGCAGGCCCTGTAGCACCAGGGTCGCGCCGGAGGCGTACAGCTCCAGGACCCGCTCGTCGAGGACCTGGTCGCCGATCTCGGCGCCCGCGCCGCCGCCGCCGGTCCAGCGCGCCGCCGGCACGAGCTGGCCGTCCTTGGCGATGCGCAGGAAGGGGGTACGCAGCCCGCGCCGGCTGAGCAGCTCGTCGGCGTCGGCGGGGCCGAGCAGGTCGGTGAAGCCGTCGGCGTTGGGCAGCTCGGCGGCGCGGGACAGCAGCGGCGCCCGGCCCCAGTGTGCGGCGGCGAACTTGCCCGGCTCGACGGCGACGCAGCGCGCGAGGGCGCGGGCGGCGGCAGACGGGACCGCCGGGCGGCCGTGGCCGCCCGGCGGGTCGGTGATCGTCATCGCGAGGCGTCAGCCGGCGCTGCCGTCGGCGCCGCCGTCCCGGTGGCCCGGGGTGGCCCCGCCATCGGCCGGGCCCTCCGCGCCACCGTCGGCACCGCCGTCCTGCTGACCGGGGGTCGCGCCGCCGTCGGCCGGGCCCTCGGCACCGCCGTCGGCACCGCCGTCCTGCTGGCCCGGGGTGGCCCCGCCGTCAGCCGGGCCCTCCGCGCCACCGTCGGCACCGCCGTCCTGCTGACCGGGGGTGGCACCACCGTCGGCCGGGCCCTCCAGGCCGCCGCCGCTGGTCGTCTGGATGTCGTCGTCGTTGAGTGCCATGCGGTGCTCCTCGCCAGGTTCCCGCCCCGCCGCGCGGCGGGGGTTCGTCGTGCGACGGGTGGTACCCCCGGCACGATCTTCTCTAACCCCACCGTAGACGGCGCGTCCCGCCGGCACGTCCGGTTCGCCCGGTGTGCCGGCGGGACGCGGGCGGTCAGCCGTTGGCGCAGACCTTGCCGTTGAACGTGAAGCTGGTGGGCGACGGGTTGGACCCGGTGTGGGTGCCCTGGAAGCCGAAGCTCACCGTGCCGCCGACGGCCACGGCGCCGTTGTAGCTGGCGTTGCGGGCCAGCACCTGGGTGCCGGACTGGCTGACGGTGGCGTTCCAGGCGTTGGTGACCTGCTGCCCGGCGGTGAAGTAGAAGCCGAAGCTCCAGGCGTTGACGGGGTCGGGGCCGTCGTTGCGGATCCGGATCTCGGCGGTGAAGCCGTTGCCCCAGGAGTTCGGCACGTACGTCACCGTGCAGCTGCCGTTCGGGGCGGGCGTGGTCGGGGGCGGCGTGGTGGGCGCGGGCGTGGTGGGGGCCGGCGTGGTCGGGACCGGGGTGGTCGGTGCGGGCGTGGTCGGGGTGGTGCCGCTGCCGAGGGCCTCGGCGACCGCCTGGTACGCGGGCTTCGGCGCGTAGTTGTCGTCCCAGATCAGCGCGGCGCCCTCACCGGGGAAGACTCCCGGGATCCAGGAGTACTTGTCGGTGATGCCCCACACGGTCACGCCCTGGCACCGGGCCACGGCGAGGCAGATGTTGAAGACCTTCTTGTAGTCGGCGGCCTGCGTGGCCAGCTTCGAGGAGTTCGCCGGGGTGGACATCCGGATGTCCAGCTCGGTGACCCGCACGTCGACGCCGAGGTCGGTGAAGCGCTGGAGGTTGGCCTGCATGTCGCCGGGGACCTGCCCGATGATCAGGTGCGCCTGGAAGCCGACGCAGTCGATCGGCACGCCCCGGGACTTGAAGTCCTTCACCAGGTTGTAGATCGCGGTGCTCTTGGCGTTGATGCCGTCGGTGCTGTAGTCGTTGATGCACAGCTTCGCGCCCGGGTCGGCGGCGCGGGCGGCGCGGAACGCCTCCTCGATCCAGCTGTTGCCGATGCGCTGCTGGAGGATGCTGTCGCGGCGTCCGCCGGAGCCGCCGTCGGCGAACGCCTCGTTGACGACGTCCCAGGCGAAGACCTTGCCCTTGAAGTGGCCGGCGACCCCGGCGATGTGGTTCTTCATCGCGGCGAGCAGGTCGGTCCCGGAGAGGTTCGACGTCCAGCCGGGCATCTGGTTGTGCCAGACGAGGGTGTGGCCGTACACCTTCTTGTTGCTGCCCGCGGCGTAGTTGACGACCGCGTCGCCCTGGCCGAAGGAGAACTGGTTGCGGTTCGGCTCGGTGGCGTCCCACTTCATCGCGTTCTCGGCGACGACGAGGTTGAACTCGGTGTCGGCGATCTGCTTGTACGGGCTCTCGGAGAGCCGGCCGGGGTCCAGGGCGAAGCCGATGTCGCGGCCCTTGGCGTCGGCGAGGCTCCTCAGGCTGGCGGCGGCCTCGGCGGTGCCGGGTTGGGCGACGGCGATGCCCATGGCGAGCGCGCTCGTGGCGGCGAGCAGGCCGGCCAGCAGGCCCGACCTGGTGCGCCGACCGATGTGGTGGTGGATGCGCATGCGTTCCCTGTCCTTCGTTACGGGTCGCCAGCCACGGCGACGACGAGACGATGGGAGCGCTCCCGATATCCTGTCAGCATCGACATCCGTCGTCAACCGACCGGCCCGCCGCATGCGACGCCCGGCGACGGGCCACTGCCGAACCCGGACCGGCTTCCCAGATAGCAAGATAATCGTCTCTCATATCGGGATGGCGGCTAGCCTCGGGCCATGGCCGACTCCCGCCGGTGGGTCATGCTCGGCATCGGCACCGCCGCGCAGACCGCAGGCACCCTCTACCTGTACGGGCTGCCGTTCCTGCTGCCCGCGCTACGCCGCACCACCGACCTGCCGCTGTGGGAGCTGGGCCTGCTGGTGGCCTGCCCCAGCCTCGGCATGGTGCTCGCCCTCATCGGCTGGGGCGTCCTCGCCGACCGGCGGGGCGAGCGCCTCGTCATCGGCCTGGGCCTGACCGGCGGGGCCGCGTTCCTGGCCGGGGCCGCCTCCGCCGCCGGGCCGGCCCTGTTCGTGCTCCTGGCCCTCGCCGGGGCCGCCGGTTCCGCCGTGTACGCCGCCAGCGGCCGGGTGGTGACCGGCTGGTTCGCGCCCGGCGAGCGGGGCCTGGCGATGGGCATCCGGCAGACGTCGCAGCCGCTGGGCGTGGCGGCGGCCTCGGCGATCCTGCC
Source organism: Micromonospora sp. DH13 (assembly GCF_020873825.1). Classification (NCBI taxonomy): domain Bacteria; kingdom Bacillati; phylum Actinomycetota; class Actinomycetes; order Micromonosporales; family Micromonosporaceae; genus Micromonospora; species Micromonospora sp. DH13. The sequence goes on along the minus strand of NZ_JAHWGR010000025.1, from coordinate 32,019 downwards.
GGTGCTGGCCGACTCCGGCGGCCCCCGCCTGGCGCTGCTGGTCGCCGCCGCGGTCTCCGCGCTGACCGGGATCGTGGCCGCCCTGCTGCTGGTCGACGGGCCGAGGACCGCCGCCGGCCGGGCCACCGCCGGCTCGCCCGCCAGCGGCTCGCCCACCACCGCAGGGCCCGCCGACTCGCCCGGCGCCGGCGGGACCCGCGCGCGGTCGCCGTACCGGTCGCCGACGCTGTGGCGGGTGCACGGGGCGAGCGCCCTGCTGGTCGTGGCGCAGTTCGTCGTCGGCGCGTACGCGCTGGACTACCTCGTCACCGAACGCGGCTGGCCGGTGCGTACCGCCGGGCCGTTGATCGCGGGGGCGCAGCTCGTCGCGGCGGCGGCGCGGGTGCTCGCCGGCCGCTGGTCGGACCGGTCCGCCCAACGGCTCCGGCCGCTGCGGGTCATCGCCGCCGGCACCGCCGCCGCCCTCGGGGCCCTCGCCGTGGCCGAGGCGCTGCACGCCCCGCCGGCGGCCCCGCTGCTGCTGGTCGCCCTCGTCGCCACGGTCAGCTGGCACGGCGTCGCGTACGCGGCCGTCGCGGACGTGGCCCCGGCGAGCTGGGCGGGTCGGGCCACCAGCGCACAGACCGTGCTGCAGAACGTGGCCGCCACGGCCACCCCGCCGCTGTTCGGGCTGGCCGTGGCGGGGCTGGGCTTCGGGCCGGGGTTCGCCGTCGCCGCCCTGTTCCCGCTGGCCGCCGTGGCGGTGCTGCACGGCCTCACCGTCGACGCCCGTCCCACGACCCGCCCGCCCGACGCGGGCGACCCCGCCGGGGCCGACGCGGCCGACCGACCGCCGTCGTCGGGGTCGGCCGGCCGGCGTCCGGGCGTCAGGGAACGAGTTGGGCCAGGTCCTCGGGCATGGTGGAGCGGACGTCGTCCCACTCCCCCTGGGTGACGTGCCGGCGCAGGGTGTCCAGCACCACCTGGGCCACGCGCTCCGGGCCGCCCTCGACGTCGTACGGGAAGCCCTGGCGGACCTCGTAGAGGAAGTCGTCCCGGTTCAGCTTGATCGGCACGTCCGACGGTTGCCAGCCGTCGAAGTAGATGCCCCGCAGCAGCACCGGCAACTGCGCGGCGAACTCCACGCTCTCCTGCACCGGCATCCGGTCGCGCAGCAGGTGCAGCACCGTGCGCAGGGCCGCGTACGACTGGTTGCGCTGCTCCTTCGGCCAGCCGTACGCCGCCTCGATGTCCTTCAGGATCAGGTTGGTCTTGTCCAGCGAACTCTCGAACGCCGAGATCAGCTGCTCAGCCATCTGCCCACCCCCGTAGGTCGGTCGTGTCCGGTGTCGGTGACCCTCACCGTCGGTGGTCTTCGCGGCGCGGCGGCCCGGCCGGGCCGCGCCACTGCCGAACGGGGCTGACCCGACCGGGCCGCGCCACCGCGCGTGGGCGGTCGCCGGCCGACCCGACCACGTGCAACACGTCGCCGCGCCGTCGATCCGGCACGTCCCGAACCGTCATCGTGCGCACCCCCTGCCCAACTCGGGTGGCCCACCGACGGGCCACGCACACCGCCCACCCTGCGCCCCGCCCGGGTGAGGCCGCCTCACCCCGTGGGGGTGAGACCGGCCGCCCGCAGGGCGCGGGCGCAGGGTCAGCCGCCGGAGCCCTCCGCCGCGCCGTCGGGGGCGAAGGCGTCGCCGCCCGGACCGGCGTCCAGGTGGACATGCTGGTGGCCCTGGCCGGTGTCGATGTTGACCTGATCGAGCTGGGTGGCCGCGACCGACCAGGCCGCCACCGCCTGCGTTGCCTGTCGTTTCGCCAGCTCCGTCAGAGCACCCCGCTGGGTCGGCGGCCCGGTGACAGCGAGGAGATACGACTCGACAGCCAGGGACGCCTGCTCCACAGCGCCCTTCAGCCCTGCGCGCGCCACGTTGGTGGCGGTGGTGCCCGACGGAGGGTTGGCGAACGGCTCCAAGGCCCGAAGCAGGGTCTGTCGCCACTGGCGGGCCTGCTCCGGGCCCGGCTGCCCACCGTCCGACGGAGCCGCCCGGATGGCGCTGAGAATGGGAGAGATCTCGTCACGAAGGCGTCGGGCCGTCGTCGTCAGCTCGGCCACCTGCTGGGTGTCACGCTCCACCTCGGCCCTGCGCATCTCGGCCACAGCCGATTCGACGCCGTCCGGTCGGCTGGCCGTGTAGCCGGTGGCACCGCCCACGAGAACGCCCGCGAGCCCGATCGCCGCCACGATGGCGGCCAGACGGGCCTTGCTACGGCGGCGCGTGTCGGACGCCGCCAGCAGGTAGGAGGGCTTGCCGGTACGGCGCGACACGACTTCTCCTCAGGCCGACGAAAGTTCGGTCGCAGCGTAGCTTTCTCCGCTGGTTCTAGTCGATAGTCCGCTGCGCCAGGCTGATGCCGCCCGCGTCGGCCCGGGACCCTAGGGGTAGCCGGCCAGGAAGTTCAGGGATCCGCCCGGGACGGGCCGCCGGCCACAAGCGACCCCCGGTCCCTACGCTGTACGGCGTGACACTCATCGCGACCGAGTCGCTGACCAAGACGTACGGGGGCGGGGTCACGGCGTTGGCCGACCTGACCGTCGCGGTCGAACCGGGCATCATCGGGCTGGTCGGCGCCAACGGCGCCGGCAAGTCCACCCTGATCAAGATCCTGCTCGGCCTCCTCACCCCGACCAGCGGCCGGGCCCGGGTGCTCGGCCTCGACCCGACCACCGACTCCGCCCGGGTGCGCGCCCGGGTCGGCTACATGCCCGAGCACGACGCCCTGCCGCCGGACCTCTCCGCCGCGGAACTGGTCACCCACCTCGGCCGGATCAGCGGCCTGCCGCGCACGGTCGCCCGGGAACGGGCCTCGGAGGCGCTGCGGCACGTCGGGCTCTACGAGGAGCGCTACCGCCCCGTCGGCGGCTACTCCACCGGCATGAAGCAGCGGGTCAAGCTCGCCCAGGCCCTCGTGCACGACCCCGACCTGCTGCTGCTCGACGAGCCGACCAACGGCCTCGACCCCGCCGGCCGGGACGCGATGCTGACGCTGGTGCACCGCATCGGCACCGAGTTCGGCATCTCCGTGCTGGTCTGCTCGCACCTGCTCGGCGAGGTGGAACGGATCTGCGACACCCTCGTCGCCATCGACGGCGGGCGGCTGCTGCGCGCCGACCACATCTCCGCCATGACCTCCGCGACCGACGTGCTCGCCGTGGAGGTCAGCGAGGGCACCGAGGAGCTGGCCGCCCGGCTGGGCGCGCTCGGCCTGCCGGTGCGCCGGGACGGCCGGCTGCTGCTCGTCGAGCTCGTCGACGACGCCACCTACGACCTGATCCTCGGCGCGGTCGCCGAGCTGGACCTGCCGCTGCACCGGCTGGACCAGCGCCGGCACCGGGTGGCCGAACTCTTCGCCACGAGGGAGCCCAGCCATGCCTGAGCCGACCGGCGTCATCCACGACATCGGCTACCAGCGGTACACCGGCCCCCGGCTGGGCCGCCGGGCCGTCTTCGGCGCGCTCTACCTGCACGGCCTGCGGACAGCGTTCGGCCTGGGGCGCAGCGCCAAGGCCAAGATCTTCCCGTGGCTGGTGGTCGGCATCGTCACGGCGGTCGCCGCCGCCCTCACCGCCATCCGCGCCCAGATCGGCGAGGCGGTGATGACGTACGCCCAGTTCGCCGACAACATGAGCTGGCTGGTCATCTTCTTCGTCGCGGTGGCCGCGCCCGAACTGGTCTCCCGTGACCTGCGCAGCGGGGTGCTGCCGCTCTACTTCTCCCGGCCGCTGCCGCGCGCGGACTACCCGCTGGCCAAGCTGCTGGCGCTGGCGACCGCGCTCTGGCTGCTGCTCGGCGGCCCGCAGTTCGTGATGTTCCTCGGCGCCGCGTTCAGCACCGGCGACGGCATGAGCGGCGTCGCCGAGGAGCTGCTCGACCTGCTGCCAAGCCTGCTCTACGCCGGGCTGTGGGCGGCGGTCTTCGCCTCGGTCGGGCTGCTGGTCGCCTCCCTCACCGGCAAGCGGGCGTTCGCGGCCGGTGGGATCGTCGCCGTGTTCCTGATGACCACGCCGATCGTCGGCACCCTGTCGGTCATGCCGTCGCGAACGGTCAACGAGCTGGCCTTCCTCGCCTCGCCGTCGACGCTGGTCGGCGGCGTGGGCTCCTGGGCGCTCGGCGACCTGCTGACGTCCGAGGGCCAGAGCGGAGTCCCCATCGGCGGCTTCGGCCCTGTCTACGCGGTCGCCGCCGTGCTGCTCGTGGCCGGCTGCGTCGCCCTGCTGCTGCGTCGATACCGGAAGGTGGCCGCCCGATGACCACGACCAGCGCCGCCCCGGCGACGGGGACGCCCACGGCCGCCACCGGCGCCCTCGACCTCGCGGGCGTCTCCCGCTGGTACGGCAACGTGGTGGCCGTCAACGACGTCAGCATGAGCCTCGGCTCCGGAGTCACCGGGCTGCTCGGCCCCAACGGCGCGGGCAAGACGACCCTGCTGCACATGATGGCGGGCTTCCTGGCCCCGTCGCGCGGGATGGTGACCCTGGGCGGGCAGCCCACCTGGCGCAACCCCGAGGTCTACCGCCGGCTCGGCCTGGTCAGCGAGCGCGAGGCGGTGCAGACCTACCTCACCGCGTACGAGTTCGTGCTGGCCAGCGCGAAGCTGCACCGGCTGGCGGAGCCGGCCGCGGCGGCCCGCCGGGCGATCGCCCTGGTGGAGCTGGAAGGCGCGCAGGACCGCCGGATCGGCACGTACTCCAAGGGCATGCGGCAGCGGGCCCGGGTGGCCGCCGCGCTGGTGCACGAGCCCCAGGTGCTGCTGCTCGACGAGCCGTTCAACGGGATGGACCCGCGGCAGCGGCTGCACATGATGGAGCTGCTGCACCGCCTCGGCGACGCCGGCCGCACCATCCTGTTCAGCTCGCACATCCTGGAGGAGGTCGAGCAGGTCTCCGGGACCGTCCAGGTGATGGTCGCCGGCCGGCTGGCCGCCTCCGGTGACTTCCGCACCATCCGCCGGCTGATGACCAACCGGCCGCACGTGTTCACCGTGCGCTCCACCGACGACCGGGCGCTCGCCGTGGCGCTGATGGCCGAGGCGTCGGTGACGGGCGTCGAGCTGGGCCGCGCCGGGTTGACGGTGCGCGCCGGCGACTACGGCGCGTTCACCCGCGTGCTGCCGAAGATCGCCCTGCGGGAGGGCGTCCGGGTGCGCCAGCTGGTGCCCGAGGACGAGTCCCTGGAGAGCGTCTTCTCCTACCTCGTGGAGGCCTGAACCCCATGTCCACCGTTTCCTGGCTCACCCTGCGCGGGCTGTTCGGGCGTCGCCGTTTCCTCCTGCTGCTGCCGCTGCCCGTGGTGCTGGTCGGCCTGGCGGTGCTCTCCCGGTCGCTCGGGGTCACCCCGCGCGACTGGGCCCCGCCGGTGCTGGTCGGCCTCGGCCTGGCCGTGGTGCTCCCGGTCGTCGCCCTGATCGTCGGCACCGGCGTGCTCGGCGCCGAGATCGACGACGGCACGGTCGTGCACATCCTGACCAAGCCCCTGCCCCGCTGGCAGATCGTGCTGCCCAAGCTGGCGGTGGCCACCGCCGTCACCGGGGTCACCGTCGCCGTGCCGCTCTACGCCGCCGGCCTGCTGGCCGACTCCGCACGCCTCGGCCTGGCCCTGGCCGCCGCGTCCGCGGTCGGCGCGTTGGCGTACTCGGCGCTGTTCCTGGCGCTCAGCCTGCTCACCCGCCGGCCGGTGCTGCTCGGCCTGGTCTACGTGCTGATCTGGGAGGGGCTGCTCGGCAGCGTCGTGAGCGGCACGCGGGTGCTCTCCATCCAGCAGTACGTGATCGCCCTCGCCGACCGGATCGCCCCCACCGAGCTGCTGCTGGGTGACGTGTCGGTGCCGGTGGCGGCGGTGATGAGCGCACTGATCAGCGTGGGCTTCACCGCGCTGGCGATCGACCGGCTCCGCTCGTTCAGCGTGGCCGGCGAGACGAGCTGACCCCTGCCCGGTCAGGGGCAGCCGCGCCGGTTGCGGGGGCGCACGCCGGGGCCGGCGCGGCGGGCGTGGGTCGCGGCGGCCAGGTCGAGCAGGCGGCGGAGCCGGTAGGACAGCACCCGCCCCTGGTCGAGGGTGAGCATCAGCTCGCCGGGCTCGGCCCCGCCGACGGCGACCACGAGCACCGGGCCCGCGCCGGGCACGAGCGCCAGCGCCAGCGCCACGTCGGCGGCGGCTTCGGCGGGCGGGGCTCCGATCGCCGGGCCTCCGGCGATGGGGCCTTCGGCCGCCGGGTCTTCGGCGGTCGGGTCTTCGGCGGTCGGGTCTTCGGCGGCCAGGGGACCGGCGGGCGGTGCCGGCGAGCGCGGCGTCAGCGGGAGCCGCACGGAGCGGTGCCGCCGCCTCGCGGCGCAGCCGTCCCGGTCGCACCAGCGCGAGGATGGGCGTCGCCGGGCGGGTCGGCCAACCCGCCGGTCGGGTACCGGTAGACGTGCCCGCAGGGCCGGCCCGACTCGGGGACGCGCGGCGTCGGACAAGCGGACCACCCGCGGCCTCGATCGTCGCGACGATCGGGGCCGCGTGCCCAGTGCATGCGTACGCGGCGGCGTCGAGGCCGCCTGCCCCGTACACCTCGATCCGGACGGTGGCCGACCCCCGCACCCGGGCAACGGCGGCAACACACTCACGGTGAGAACCTCCCCTGTCGACCCCAATCCTTCTATGCCAACAGAATAACCTCTTGCTGGCCAATACTAGAACACTTAGCTGGCCAGTTTCTCGACCGACAAATGGCCAAGATCGCTGGTGTGACAGTGTGACGGCGTGGCGAAGGATCTGGCTTCGGTGACGGCGGCCTACCGGGCTGCCCAGAACGCCGTGGACGCCGCCAAGGCTCAGGTGCGCACGAGCCAGGACGCGCTGCGTCAAGCGCGGCGGGACCTCGGCGAAGCGATCGTGGCGGAAGCACGGGCCGGCACCCGCATGCGGGACCTCGTCGCCGCCACGGGCCTGTCCCGCGAGTGGATCCGCACCCTCCTGCGCCAGGCAGGCGTGGAGCCCGACTGAGGGCCAGCCGGGCATAAGACCTGGCGCTGCCCGCGCGGACAGCCGAACTCACTGTGGAACGATTGCGTCGTGACAGACCTCGCTGCGTCGGTCCGGGCCTACGAAGAATCGCGGGCGGCGATGACCGGCGCTCAGGCCGAGGCGGACCGAATCATCGCCGAGGCCAAAGGCAACATCGCCACGGCGCGGTCCCGCCTCGCGGGAGCCATCGTCGAGGCAGCCCGCAACGGCATGCGCCAAGTCGACATCGTCCGGGCCACCGGCTACACCCGCGAGCGGGTCAGGCAGATCCTCCGGGCCGGCGGCGTCGAGGCGGGCTGACCCCGGCTCAGGACTCCCTACCCGGTTGCCCTCGAACGCGCGCCGGCACCACGGCGACAAGCCGGGGCCGGGCGAATCTTGGAAGATTCCGGCCCCTGGAGGGGCCACCCGCTTCCAAGATCTACCCGTCTGCGACGCGTGTGGGGGCGGAGGCCACTCATTCCCTGATTGAGCACGATCTTGTTCCCCGGGCCCGCCTGAGCACACCAGCCGGCGTCAGGGGCCGGCGTCCAGGAGGGACTGGAGGCGCTGGCCGTTGCGCTGTGCGTAGTCCCGGTAGCAGTTGTTCATGAGCACGTGGGTCTCGCCCGCGTCGTCGGCGAGCGAGCGCAGCTTCGGGGCCCAGTCGCGCAACTCCCGGTCGGAGTAGTCGTAGCCGAACTTCTCGTGGATGTCCTTGCTGGTCCACTTGGCACTGTGGCCGTGGAAGCGGACCACGGCCAGGTCGGCGGTGGCCGCCAGCACCGGCGGCACCGAGGACCGGTGGCCCTGCGGCATGTCCACGCAGACGTACGCCAGCTCGTGCTCGCGCAGGAAGCCGAGCGTCTCGTCGCGGTTGTCCCCGGCGAACCAGGAGGCGTGCCGGAACTCGAACACCGGCCGCAGGGGCGCGCACCGGCGGGCCACCTCCAACAGGTACTGCTTGTTGTCCCGCTTGATGGTGAACCACGGCGGGAACTGGAACAGCAGCGCGCCGAGCCGGCCCGCCTCGACGAGCGGGTCGAGGGCGGACAGGAACCGGGTCCACACCTCCTCGTACGCCTGCGCGGGCAGGTCGCCGGGGTAGACGTTGCGCTTGTCGGTGTCCGGCCGCAGGTCCTTGTAGAGCGCGGAGACCCGCGTCGGGTGGCCGGTCAGCAGGCTGAAGGCCTTGACGTTGAAGGTGAACCCGGCCGGGGTGCGCTCGGCCCACAGTCGCGCCGTGCGTTCGGCCGGCGGCGAGTAGTAGGTGGCGTCGACCTCGACCAGCGGGAACTGCTTCGCGTAGTACGACAGGCGCTTCTCCGGGTTGTCCGCCGTCTGCGGATACCACCCGGAGTCGAGCAGGGTCCGGTCGGTCCAGGACGCGGTGCCCACCTTGATCTCACCCATGGGTGGAGTGCACCGCGTCCGCTACCGACCGGCAACCGGAGGGGGCCGCCTCAGGCGGCCCGCCGCTCCCGGCTCTGCTTGCAGGTGACGCAGGCGGTGGCGGAGGGGAAGATCTCCAGCCGCTCCACCGGGATCGGGGCCGAGCAGCCCTCACAGAAGCCGTACGTGCCCTCGTCGAGCCGGCCCAGGGCCCGCTCGAACTGGGCCCGGCGGTCGAGGATGGTGCGCAGCAGCGACTGCGCGGTGTCCCGCTCGGCGGTCTTGGTGCCGCTGTCGGCCTGGTCGTCGCCGGCGGTGTCGCCGACCTCCACCAGGCGCAGCACCTGGCTCTGCAGCACCGCCTGCTCGTACTCGGCGGAGAGCTCCTCGTAGCGAGCCCGCAGGGACGCCCGGATCTGGTCGGTGTCCGCCTGCGATCGGCCGGTGGCTACCGTGTCGTGGACGAGCATCGCTGCCTGCCTTTCCTGGCTGGTGCGCCGGGGTGGTGCCCGGCCCGGTCGCTGCGTGAGGCGGGTGGAGATCACTCGCGCTCTGTGAGCCGGGCGATTACCCCGGGTGCGGCCGCGCCAAACCACCGAATTTCTGGAATCTGCGGCCCGCCTCCCGGGGCGGCGCCCCAGGGGGCGTGCGGCCCCGGGGTCACCGGGCGGCGTCCGGCTCCACGAGGGCGGGGTGGCGGGGGTCGTCGACGCGCACCACCACGTCGGCGAAGCCGGCCGGGGCGACCTCCTCTGCATAGCGGGCGAAGGCCGGCAGCGTCCAGCGCAGCGCGGGGTCGGTGCGCCGGGCCAGGGCTGCCGGGGAGAGCTCCAGGTGCACGGCGAGGTCGACGGGGAGCCCGCCGCCGAGCAGGAGCGCCCCGCTGACGAGGACGACGCCGTGGGGCGGCAGCGTGACGTAGCCGGCCCGGCTGGCCCGGTCGGTGCGGGGGTCCCAGAGGGACGGCAGGATCCGGCCCGAGCCGCCGGGCCCCGCCGGGTCGAGGACCTCGCGGCGCAGGCCGGGCTCGTCGACCCACCCCTCGTAGTAGGCGTCGGGATTGGTCCGGCCGAACTCCAGCCGCACGGAGGCCGGACGGAGGAAGTCCGCGGCCCGCACGTGCAGCACGGGGCGGCCGAGGGCGCGCAACGGGTCGACCAGCGCGGCGGCCAGTTCGTCGGGGCCCGCCGCCGGGGCGCCGTCCACCACGACGCGGAGCCGGCCGGGCGGGTCGGCGGCGACGAGCCGCTCGGTCAGCTCGGTGACGAGGCGGTCGGGGGAGATGGGACGCACGCGCATCCGACCATCGTGCCCGGTCGCCGCGCGCGACGCGGGCCGGGCGGCGGGGCCGGCCCTGACGGGCCCGGCCGGTGGGGTCGTCAGCCGCTGCGGTCGATGGTCACCCGGGCGTCGTCGGCGAGCCGGTAGCCGACGCCGTAGACGGTGGTGACCAGCGGCACGTCCACGCCGACCTTGCCGCGCAGCCGGCGCACGTGCACGTCGACGGTGCGGACCCCGGCGTGTTCGTAGCCCCAGACGGCGTTGAGCAGCTGCAGCCGGGTGAACACCCGCCGGGGGTGGGCGACCAGGTGCAGCAGGAGGTCGAACTCCAGCCGGGTCAGGGGCAGCGGCTCGTTGTCGCGCAGCACCGACCGGGACGACGCAAGGATGTGCAGCGCCGGGATGGTCGGGGCCAGGGGACGCGGCGGCGTGCGCCCGGCGGGCACCTGGTCGGGCCGCCGTTCGGGAACGGGGCCGGCGGTGACGACCCCCTCGCCCCGCTCCAGCATCTCGCGGGCCGCGTCGAGCAGGCGGCGGGCCGCCGGGGTCAGGGTCTCCTCGGCCACGAGCGGGATGCTGAGGGTCACGGTGAGCACGGGCGTGGTGCCGTTGACGGGACGGCGCTGACCGCCGGGGGGCCGACCGGGAACCGCGGGTTGGGACGTATGCCATCCGGCGCGCGGCGATGCGGGGCTGACCGACATGGTCCTCCTTGGCTGGTCCGGGTATCTCCCCACGGCCCGGGACGCCGCTGCATCGATGCTTCCCGGCGCCCACCTGGCGGTCAAGGGGCGGCTACGTTGCATGAATGTGACAATTGACGAACACATCGGAGCCGGATGCTCGCTCTGCGTACGAGGCCTGATGATTACAGCAGAGTCACCATGATCGTGGGATACGGGGGGGTACCCGCGCGGCCCGCCGTTCGCGCTCGGGCCGCAGGGTGACCGGCCAGGCGGCGCGGACGTCCGACACGCGGACGCGGCGCACCCCGGAGCCGGGGTGCGCCGCGTCGCCGGCTGCGCGGCGGACGTCTCAGCGGTGCGGGTCGACGCTGACCCGCGCCTCGTCGGCGAGCCGGTAGCCGACCCCGTAGACGGTGGTGACCAACGGGGTGGCGGCGCCGAGCTTCGCGCGCAGCCGTCGGACGTGGACGTCGACGGTGCGGGCGATGGCGTGCTCGTAGCCCCAGACGTTGCTGAGCAGCTGCAACCGGGTGAAGACCCGGCGGGGGTGCTCGGCCAGGAAGTGCAGCAGGTCGAACTCGATGCGGGTCAGCGGGATGACCCGGGGGCCCTGCCGCACCACCCGCGAGGCGGCCAGGATGCGTACCTCCTCGGGGTCCTCGGGGGGCGGCGGGGCGGCGGCGGAGACCCGGGGCACGAGCGGTCGCGGCCCCGCCGGGTCGGCCTGCGCCGACCGGAACTCGACCGGGCGGGGCCGGCGCTCCGCCGGGGCCCACGGCTCCGGTGCGCGGCGACCCTGTTCCGTGGAGCCCGCCAGCAGCGTGCCCTCGCCGGACTCGGCCAGCTCCCCCAGCAGCTCGACCAGCCGGGCGAGGCGGGGCGTCAGCTGGCCGGGGGCGAGTTCGACGGTGACGGTCAGTGTCGGCACGGACCGGGCGTGTCCCGGCGACGGGACCCGGTCGACCCGGCCTGCCGGCGCGCGGTCGGGGCGGCACTGGGGGGCCCGCTCGGCCCGGCCCGGCGGGTGGGGGCGCGAGGAGATGGCGACGACGGACATGGTGCCTCCTCAGATGGCGGTGCCGACCGCCGCGTCCGGTGGGGCGCGGCGGTCAGTGGTGCGCCCGGCCGGCGGTCACCGGCGGCGCGACGGACGGGGAACGGGGCGGGGGCGTGGGGCCGAGCGTGGGCAGGCCGGCGATGCGCCAGGCGGCGAAGCCGCCGACGACGTCGGTGGCGCGGTGCAGGCCGATGTCCTGGAGCGCGGCGGCGGCGAGCGAGGAGGTGTAGCCCTCCTGGCACAGCACCACCACGGGCACGTCGTAGCCGACGGCCTGGGGCAGCCGGGCCGCGCACCGGGGGTCGAAGCGCCACTCGAGCACGTTGCGCTCGATCGCCAGGGCGCCGGGCACCGTGCCGTGCGCGGCGCGTTGCGCGGCCGGCCGGATGTCGACCAGCAGGGCGCCCTCGCGGTACGCCAGGTGCGCCTGCTCGGGGTCGAGCCGCCGCAGCCGGGAGCGCGCCTCGGCGAGGATCTCGTCGATGCCCCGGGAGCCGGGGGGTGGCACGGGACGTGGACAGCTCTCGGCGCGGGCGGGGTGGTGCGGCATCATCGGGTCCTTCCAGGGAGTCGAGGTGGTCAACGATGTCACCACGCGACGCCGGCCTCGGCGACCTCGGCCACCCGCAGCAGGCCGTCGACGAGGCGGTAGCGGGTCATCCGGGTCAACGCGGGACGGTAGACGTGCACGCTGACCGCCGGCTGGTCGTCGCGGTTGGTGACCACGTGCACGTGGCGGGCGCCGAAGCGGCGGCCGGCCCCGGCGGCGAGGCGGTGCGGGCGCAGCCGGCCGCCGCTGACGGTCTCCTCGGTGAGGACGCCGTCCACGACCAGGAAGGCCCCGGAGGAGCCGCCGTGGTCGTGCAGGTCGGTGCCCTGGCCGGGAAGCCAGCTCAGCGCCCAGACCTCGTGGTCGGCGGCGACCGCGAGGCGCGCGTACCACCGGTGTTCGGGATGGAAGCGCAGCGGCACCGACCAGCCGGCCGGGTCGGCGGCGTACCGGGCGGCGACGGCGAGCAGGTCGGGCTCGGGACGGCGGCTGACTACCATGCGGGACCTCACGGGATCGGTACGGAGCGTGCAACCACCAGCATAGGAGGTAAAGCCTATAGGTTTAGTAGGTAATACCACATGCTGGGACATCCCATGGGTCCGGCGCGCGCCTCAGCGGCGCACCGGCGGCTCCACCCGGTAGCCCGGCACCGACGGCCAGCGCACGGTCAGCAGCACCGACTCGCGCTCGGCGTACCAGGAGTGGTCCACGCCCCGCCCCCACACCACGTAGTCACCCGGCTCGGCGAGCAGCACCGTGCGGTCCGGCAGCTCGACCCGGAACCGGCCGCCGCTGACCAGCACCAGCAGCGCCGTGCGCCGTTCGTCGGTGGCCCACCGCGAGCGGGCCTCCCCCGCCGCGTGCACGCCCCACTTCACCTCCACGTCGCCGCTGCGCCGCGGATCGCCCTCCGGCATGAAGTGGCCCAGCAGCCAGCCGCCCTCCCGGGGGCCGTCCACGTCCGCCTTGCCCACGTACACCCTGTCGTCGCCCATCGCCCCTCCCGCGCCGGCCCGGCAAGCTACCAGGCGACGCGCCGGCCCCGCTCGCGGCGCGCTGGCCGCGTCCCGCCCGGGTATACAGGGTCGGTGGACGATTCCCTACCCGAACAGATGCGCGCGGCCGGCACCGCGTTGCTCGGCGCGCTGGACGAGTCGGCGCGGGCCCGCGCCACGCACCGGTTCGACGACGACGGGGCCCGGCGGTGGCTGGAGTACCGTCCCCGGCCGCGCCCCGGGGTGTGCCTGGCCGACCTGGACCGCGCCGGCCGCAAGGCCGCGCACCGGCTGCTGGCCACGGCCCTGAGCCCGGCGGCGTACGCGCAGGCGATGGCCGTCGTCGCGCTGGAGGAGGTGCTCGACCGGGCCGAAGGCTGGCGGCGCGGGCGGCACAGCGGCGACTACTGGGTCGCGGTCTTCGGCGACCCGGCCCGCGACGACCGGTGGGCCTGGCGGTTCGAGGGACACCACCTGTCGGTGAGCATGACCGTGGTCGACGACCAGGTCTCCCCCGCGCCCGTCTTCCTCGGCGCGAACCCGGCCGCCGTCCGGCACGCCGGGCACCCGGTGTCCCGGCCGCTCGGGGTCGAGGAGGACCTGGGGCGGGCCCTGCTCGACGCCATCGGTCCGGCGGGACGGGCGGCGGCGATCGTCGCCGACGACGCCCCCGCCGACATCGTCAGTGCCACCCGTCCCCGCGTCGCCGGGCAGATCGCGCCACTGGGGGTGCCCGCCGACCGGCTCGGCCCCACCGGCCGGGCCCTGCTGGACCAGCTCGTCGCCGTGTACCTGGACCGGTTGCCGCCGCAGCTGGCCGCGCGGGAGGCCCGCCGGCTCGCCGGCGGGCCGCTGCACTTCGCCTGGGCCGGCCCCACCGGGCCCGGGCAGCGCCACTACTACCGGGTGCAGGGCGACGACCTGCTCATCGAGTACGACAACACCGCCGACGACGGCAACCACGCCCACACCGTGCTGCGCCGCCCTGCCAGCGACTTCGGCGCGGACGTGCTCGCCGCGCATCACGCCGAGGCGCACGGCTGACCACAGCCACGCCGACCGCGGGCAGGGCACCGCAGCGGTCCCCGCGGCCGGCGCAGGCGACGCCGGCCGCGGGTCGGCCCAGGCAGGCTCAGGCGGGCCGGACCGCCTCGATCAGGAAGCGCCGGGCGTGGGCCACGAACGGGCCGTCGGCCTCGATCCGGTCGTGCAGGCGGGCGAGCTGGGGTCGGTAGCGCTCGACGGTGAACCCGGGGACCGTCCAGACCACCTTGCGCAGGAAGTAGACCACCGCCGCGACGTCGTGGAACACGGTGCGCAGCCGCGCCTCGCGCAGGTCGAGCACCGTCAGCCCGGCCGCCTCGGCGGCGGCGACGGCCTGGCCGGGGAGCTGCCGCTGCGGCGGGGGCAGCGGACCCAGCATCGCCTCGCTCAGCTCCCGCATAGTGCCGCCGCGGATCTGCTGGGACAGGAACGTCCCGCCGGGCCGCAGCACGCGGGCGATCTCGTCCCAGGGGGTATGCACGGGGTGTCGGCTCACCACGAGGTCCAGGGCGGCGTCGGCCACCGGCAGGCCGCCGCCCTCGGCGACCTGGAGCACCCTCGCGCCGACCGCGCGCAGGTTGCGCCGGGCCACCTCCACGTTGGGCGGCCAGGCCTCGGTGGCCAGCAGCACCCGGGGCGGGCGGGGCACCTCGGCGAGGACCTCCCCGCCGCCGGTCTCGATGTCCAGCGCCGCGTCGGCCCGGGCCATCCGGTCGGCCACGAGCCGGGCGTAGCCCCACGGCGGTCGTTCCTCGCTGGCCCGCCCCAGCAGCCAGGAGAAGTCCCAGCCCTGCACGGGCACGGACGCGCCCTCGGCGATCAGCTCCTCGAATCCCCGCTTTCCGCTCATGGGCGAAAGCATCGCCGCACCCACCACGCCGGGACAACCGGGTTTCAGGCGCGGGGCCGGACGATCTCCACAGTGGAGCCCGCCACCGGGCCCAGCGCGTCGAGGGTGCCCGTCTCGGCGCGCCCCGCCTCGAACTGACGCATCAGGCGGGCGCCGAGCCACACGCCGGCCCCGCCCAGCCCGAGCGCGACCAGTTCGGCGGCGAGCATGACGCCGGTCGCGCCCCGCTGCGGCGAGTGCGCCCGGATGAGGCAGGTCAGCAGGAACAGCGCGGCCATCGCCGCGTTGACCAGGTTGAAGGTGATCTTGGTGCGGCGGGTCGACTCGCCCGCGGCGTCCCACAGGTCGACCATCCCCGCGACGGTGGACAGCGCGGCCGCCACCAGGGCGGCGACCGAGGTCCAGTAGCCGACCTCGCCGAGGAACGCGGGACCGCCCGCGACGTCGGCCAGGTCGAAGACGGTGGCGCTGACGAAGAGCCCGAACGGGAACGTCACCAGCATCGGTTGGATGGGATGCCCGTGCACCCGCAGTCGGCTCTCCATCGCGCCCTCCCCTGGTCGCTTCAGCTCACCAGTCCAGGGTGCTACCCGCCGGTCGCCGTGGGGAAACGGCCGGCCGTCGGATCGCCGACAGGCTGGTGGCCGGCGGGCCCGACCGCCCCGGCCCGGCGCTAGCCCTCCCGGGGCCGGGCGACCGTGGCCACCAGGCGTTCGGCGACCTCGCGCAGCGGGATGTCCAGCGACGTCGCCGCGCTGCGCAGCACCTCCAGGGCCTCCGGAGCGGGGCAGCCGCGCTGGGTCATGATGACGCCGATCGCCTGCCCGACCACCCCCTCGCCGAGCAGCGCGGCGTCCCGCTCGGTGGCCTCGGCGGCCCGCCGCTCCCGGCCCCGGACGGCGGCCAGCAGCAGCCCGGCGTGCTCGGCGAGGAGCATCGCCGTGAGCTGGTGACGGGTGGTCAGCGCGTCCGGCGTCGAGGCGTACAGGTTGATCGCCCCGATGACCTGCTCGTCGACGTCGACCGGCGCGGAGATGACGCCACGCACCCCCGCCTGCCGGGCCCGGGCCGTCCAGGCCGGCCAGCGCGACTCCCGCCCGAGGTCCTCGGCGAGGATCATCTCGCGGCGGTGGATGGCGCTCATCGCCGGCGTGTCGGGGCCGTCGCTGAGGTCGTCCAGGCCGGCGAGGGCCGGGTCGGAAGCGGCCACCCCGGCCGGCTCGCCGGCCCGCAGCGCGGTGAAACCGCACCAGGCGACCCCGGCGACGGCCGCCTGGGTGAGCCCGACCAACTGGACGAGCGCCGCGTCGAAATCCGTCACCTCGATCAGGCCGGCAGTGAGCTCCCGCAGCAGCGCCGCCGTCTCCAGCACGCTCAGGGTCTCGGTGCCGGCGGCCTGCGCCTCCAGGTTCACCGGGCCACTGCCCCCGCCGGGAACGCCGACCACCGGCGCCCCGTACCGCCCCTGCGCTGTCTCATCGTCTGTGCTCTCCCGATTCTTTCGACGCGCGCTAGTACCCCCGGCAAGCCGGGTCGAAACGGCCGAAAAGTCGCACCTCAGCGCGGCGCGGCGCTGAGCCGACGCCCCACCGAGGCGATGAGCCGGTCCAGCTCCGAGCCGAACGGGTTGTCGTGGACGAGGTACGTCCACGTCGCCGACGGCCGCACCAGCGTCGAGGCGTCCGGCTCCCAGTCCTCGTCGAACTCGGTCTCGGTGAACGTGGCGATGGTGCGGGCCTCGATCTCCGGCACCAGCGCGTTGAACGCCGGCACTGCCGCCCGGTGGAACTCGTCGAGGGGGTCGAGCCGGCCCAGGGCGCGCAGGTGCACGCCCTCGCGCACCTCGGACAGCTCGGCGAGGTGCTCGGCCCACAGCCGGTCGAGATGGAAGAGGGCGATCGACCGGGCCGCCCGGGCGAGCAGGTCCTCGTCCATCTCCTCGGCCTTCTCCGGCACCCGCTCCAGCAGCATCAGCGCGGCGATGTCGCTGGTCAGCAGCCGCTCCCGCCGCTCGGCGAGGGCCTTGCGCTGCTGCTCGATCACCACGCTGTAGCGCCAGGTGTTGCGGTGGATCTCGTGGTTGACGCCCTCGGCGACCCGCTGGGCGTGCTCCACGGCGTAGTCGACCTGCGGGTCGGTGACCAGGCCGTCGGCGTTCATCCGAGGCGACGCCGGGATGGCGTCGCTGGCGTGCCGGACCACGAGGTCGTCCTCCAGGCTGACGAAGAACACCGACCCGCCCGGGTCGCCCTGCCGGCCCGCGCGGCCGCGCAGCTGGTCGTCGACGCGGCGGCTGTCGTGCCGGCCGCTGCCGATGACGTAGAGGCCGCCCAGCTCGGCGACCCGGTCCCGGTCGGCGGAGTCGCTGCCGCCGAGCCGGATGTCGACGCCCCGCCCGGCCATCTGGGTGGAGACGGTGACCGCGCCGTACGCGCCGGCCTCGGCGATGATCGCCGCCTCGTCGTCGTCGTTCTTGGCGTTGAGCACCACGCAGGGCACCCCGGCGGCCTCCAGCCCGACGGCGAGCTGCTCGGACTCCTTGACGTCGAGGGTGCCGACCAGCACCGGCCGGCCCTTGTCGTGGCAGCGCCTGATCTCGTCGACCAGCGCCTCGTCCTTCTCGGCCCGGGTGGCGTAGATGCGGTCCGGCTCGTCCTCGCGCACGCAGGGGGTGTTCGGCGGGATCACCGCCACCTCCAGGCCGAAGAACTCGCGCAGCTGGTCGCCGACCAGCACCGCCGTGGCGGTCATGCCGCACACCTTCGGGTAGAGCGCGATGTACGCCTGCACGGCGATGGTGCCCAGCACCTCACCCTCGGCGGTGGCGTCGAGCCCCTCCTTCGCCTCCACGGCGGCCTGGAGGCCGTCGGGCCAGCGGCGGCGCTGGGCCACCCGGCCGCGCATCTCGTCGATCAGCTCCACCGAGCCGTCCCGCACGATGTAGTCGACGTCGCGGTGCAGCAGGGCGTGCGCGTGCAGGGCCACGTTGACGGCCGAGAGCTGCCCCACGTGCTCGGTGTCGTACAGGTCGATGCCGCCCAGCTTGGCCTCCACGGCGGCGAGGCCGGCGGAGGTGAACGCGACGCTGCGGCCGTCCTCGGCGACGGTGTAGTGCTTGCCCTTGCGCAGACCGCGCACCAGGGCCGCGGCGGCGTGCACCGGGTCCTGCTCGCCGCCGACCGCGCCCGCGAGGACCATCGGCACCCGGGCCTCGTCGATCAGGATGGAGTCGGCCTCGTCGACGATCGCCGTGCGCAGCGCCGGCTGGACCCGGTCGTCGAGGTCGGTGACGAGCTGGTCGCGCAGGTAGTCGAAACCGGCCTCGCTGACCGAGACGTACGTGACGTCGCACGCGTACGCGTCGCGGCGCTCCTGCGGGGTGGACGCCTCGCTGACCGAGCCGACGGTCAGCCCGAGCAGGGTGTAGACCGGCTCCATCCAGCGGGCGTCACGGCGGGCCAGGTAGTCGTTGACGGTGAGCACGTGCACCGGGCCGTTGCCGAGCCGGACGTGCCCGTACGCGGCGATCGTGGCGGTCAGGGTCTTGCCCTCACCGGTGGCCATCTCGGCGACCTTGCCGGAGAGCAGGGCCATCGCGCCGAGCAGCTGCACGTCGTACGGCCGCTGGTCCAGCCCGCGCCGGGCGGCCTCGCGGCCGATCGCGCAGATCTCCTCGTAGCCCGTGGCGGAGCCGGCGGCCTCGGTGAGCTCGGCGTCGGTCAGCGCCGACAGCTCCTCCTCGCGGCCCTCGATGGCCGGCAGCAGCTTCTCCAGCGGGCCCAGGTCGACCGTGGTCCCCGGGCGCTGGAGGAACCGACGGAACCTGCTCTTCAACCGTTGCGACACACCCATGAGCCGCAACGGTACGCGACCCGGGCCGGATCGTGCGGCCCGGTCAGCCGGTCAACACCACCTGCAACTCCTGTCGGCGGCGTTCGGCCAGGTCGGTGAGCAGCTCCGGAGCCTCATCGAAGGGCACCACCGCCGACACGAGATGCGTGCGGATCCGATCACCGTACGCCCGCAGCAGGTCGACGGTCTCGGCCGACAGCCGCTCCCGGTCCCAGGTCGGGGCGAGCCCGCGCGGCACCCGGCCGATCTGGGCGCAGCGCAGCGACAGCCCGTTGTGGTGGAACTCCTCGCCGAAGCGGACGGCGTCCGCGCCCGCCTGGTAGAAGGCCAGGTCGATCACGGCGCCCTGGGGGCGCAGCAGGCGCAGCGCGAGCTGCAACGCCCACGCCTGCCCCCGGCACTGGAAGACGACGTCGGCGCCCCGGTCGCCCGCGGCGTGGTTCCACCGGGTCTTCAGCACCACCGCCGGGTCGTCGGCGGCCGGGTCGAGGGTCTGCAGGCCGAGCGCCTCGGCGACCGCCCGCCGCTGCGGGGTCGGGTCGAGCACCACCACCGACGCCGCGCCGTGGTGCTGGGCGAACAGGGCCGTGAGCAGGGCCACCACGCCGCCGCCGACCACCGCGACCCGGCGGCCGGCCACCCCGTCGCCGAGGGAGCGCACGTCGGTGCCGTGCAGGTCGGCGGCGGCGTGCAGCAGCCCGTTGGCGCAGATCGGGCCCATGTGCGCGACGTAGACGCCGAGCAGGGGGTCGAGGTCGTCGGGCAGCGGGACGAACCGCTCGGCGAGCGGGTCGGCGACGTGGCCGGTGCGGTGGCCGTACGTCATCGCGCCGACCGTGCCGACGGCGACCGCCGGCGTGCGGCTCTCGACCACCCGCCCCACCTGCATGTAGCCCAGCCGGGTCACCGGGTACGGGGTGCTCGCCTCCCCCGGCTGGAACAGCCCCAGCCCCGAGTTCCAGGTGACGTTGAGGTACGGGTTGGTGCCCTTGACGAAGCTCAGCTCGGTGCCGGCGGAGACCCCGCTGTAGAGGGTCCGCACCCGGAACGTGCCGTCGCGCAGCTCGTCGGCGTCCTGCTCGACCAGTTCGACCCGCCCCGGGCCGCTGACCACCACCACCCGGTCACGCATCGACGCCCACCCGCGTCGCGGTCGGCACGGCGGCGTGGGGGGACGCGGCGGGACCGGTCGGCAGGGACACCGGTCGCCCCGTGCGGGCCGACTCGGCGATCGCGAGGGCCAGCCGCTGGGTGCGCAGCGCCTCGGCGTACGGGACCCGCACGTCGTCGCCCACGCGCCGGACCGCGTCGACGAAGGCCCGGTCGACGGCGGTGCGGGCGGCGTCGGGATCGGCGGACAGGTGGCGCTCGCCGTCGGCGTCGCGGACGGTCAGGCCGTCCTCGGTCAGGCTCAGGGCGAGGCCGTCGGCCAGGATCTCCAGCCCGGCCCGGTGTTTCCAGCCCAGGACGCAGGCGGCGGAGACGGTGCCGACCGCGCCGGCGGCGAAGCGCAGGGCGGCGGTGGTCACCGAGTCGACGTCGGCGCCGTCGACCGGCGGCGGGGTGCCGTCGCCGTACGCGGTCACCTCCGTCACCTCCCCGACGAGCACCCTCATCAGGTCCAGCACGTGCGCGGCCTGCTCGACCACGGGGCCGCCGGAGCGGTCCCGCCGCGCCCACCAGGCGACCGGGGGCACCTTGTCCAGCCAGGCGCCGCCGACCATCCGCACCGGCCGGTCGGCGAGCAGCTCGCGGGCGTGCCGGACCACGTGCAGGTACCGCCAGTGGTGACCGACGCCGGTGAGCAGCCCGCGCCGGGCGACCAGGTCGGCGATCCGCTCGGCGGTGTCCAGGTCCACCGCGACGGGCTTCTCCACGAACATCGGCACCCCGGCGGCGATCACCGCCTCCTCCACCGGCCCGTGCGCGAACGGCGGCACGCACACGTACACCGCGTCGGGGCCGGCGGCGAGCAGCTCGTCGACGTCGGCGAAGGTCCGTGCCCCGTGCGCGTCGGCCAGGGCGGTCGCGGCGTCGCGCGCCACGTCGGTCACGCCGAGGATCTCGACGTCGTCGAAGCCGTCCAGCACCCGGGCGTGGCGCTGCGCCACCCCGCCGGCCCCGACCAGTCCCACCCGGCACCCGCGCATCGGCACACCCTTTCGCCACGCTGTCGCATTCGCGCGATGCACACTCCCCGGTGGGGCGCGCAATCAAACGTTCACCTGCCGAAAACCGGTGGGGGCGCGGCCCGTGATCAAGCTGTTAGCGACAATCCGGTTAGCGCGCGGACGGAACTGGGAATTCCGTCCTCCGCGTTTTCCACCACGATCTGGGGGTGCGTCAGTGCGGGATGCAGAGGCGAGTGTGACACCGGTGGTGGAGGCATGGGCGACGTATCGGACCAGTTCGGCGGCCGAGTGGACGTCGCGGCGGCTGCTGCGCGCCAAGGGCGACAGCCGGGTCAGCGTGGTCCTGCCGGCGCGTAACGAGGAGGCGACGGTCGGCGCGATCGTGTCGACCATCCGCGAGCACCTGATGGACCGGGTGGCCCTGGTCGACGAGCTGATCGTGGTGGACTCCCGGTCGACGGACCGGACCGCGCAGGTGGCCCGGGCCGCCGGCGCGGAGGTCGTCGGCCAGGACGAGATGACGCGGGGGCTGCCCCGGCTGACCGGCAAGGGCGACGCGCTGTGGGCCGGGCTGGCGGCGGCCGAGGGCGACGTGGTCGCGTTCGTCGACGCCGACCTGCACGAGTTCCGCCCGCACTTCGTCACCGGCCTGATCGGTCCGCTGCTGACCGACCCGTCGGTCGACTTCGTCAAGGGGTTCTACCACCGGCCGCTGGTGGGGGCGGCCAGCGTGGAGGCCGACGGGGGCGGCCGGGTCACCGAGCTGATGGCCCGCCCCCTGCTCAACCTGTTCTGGCCGGAGCTGGCCGGCTTCGTCCAGCCCCTCGCCGGCGAGTACGCCGGCCGCCGCGACGTGCTGGAGCGGGTGCCGTTCGTCTCCGGGTACGGGGTGGAGACGGCGATGCTGATCGACCTGCTCGACCTGGTCGGCCTGGACGCGCTCGCCCAGGTGGACCTGGGTGAGCGCCGGCACCGCCACCAGGACACGGCGGCGCTGGGCCGGATGTCGGCGCAGATCATGCTGACCGCCTGGTCCCGGTTGCAGCGCCGGGGCTGGGCCAACCCCGGCACCGTGCCGGCCGCCCTGCTGACCCAGTTCCGGCGGGGCGGCTCCGACGCGCTGCCGAACCTCGACCGGGAGATCGTCGTCAGTGACGTCTCGGTCGAGGAGCGCCCGCCCCTGGCGGAGCTGCGGCACCGGGTGCCGCGGCGCCGGGTGCCCGCGTGACGAAGCCACCGGTAGCCGGCGCGCCGAAGCCGGATGCCGGTGCGCCGACACGAACGGGGTGGCGGCGCGCCGGAGCGTCCGCCAGCGCGACCCGACGGCCCGCCGAGGGAAGGAATCCCGCATGAGCCTCACCGTCCTGATGAACGCCGGCCCGTGGCTGTCCGTGCCGCCGCCCGGCTACGGCGGGATCGAGAACGTCGTGGCCACCCTCGTGCCGGAGCTGCGCAGGCTGGGCGTGCGGGTGGTCCTCGCCTCCGTGGACAGCAGCACCCTGCCCGTCGACGAGAAGATCGCCGTCTTCGACGACGGCCAGTTCCACGCCCTGCAGCGGCCGTACAACCAGGTCTGCGGCATCTCCCAGGCGCACCTGGGCGGCGTGGTGCGCGCGCTGCACGCCCGCGACGACATCGATCTGGTGCACGACCACGTGGAGGCCGTCGGCCTGGCCACCCTCGCGGCGATGGGCCCGCAGGCCCCGCCGGTGCTGCACACCCTGCACTGGGACCTGGCCAAGCACCCCGACCTGTACGGCAACCTCGACGGCGGCGACCGGGTCCGGGTCAACGGGGTGTCCGCCGCGCAGCTGGCCCGCGCCCCCCGGGCGCTGCAGGAGCACTCCGTCGGCCACGTGCACCTGTCCACCCCGCTCGCCGTCGACGCCGACCGGCGGCCCCGGCCGGACAAGGGCGACTACCTGATCATCCTGGGCCGGATCAACCCGGGCAAGGGTCAGGACGTCGGCGCCCGGCTGGCGCGGCGGGTCGGCGTGCCGCTGGTGCTCGCGGGGCCGGTCGGGCCCTACCACCGGCCGCAGGACCTGGCCGCGGCGGGCGACGAGGCCCGGCAGAACCCGGACGTGCGGTTCTTCTACGACGAGGTGGCCCCGCACGTCGACGGCGACCTGGTCCGCTGGGTCGGCACGGTCGCCGGGCAGGAGCGCGACGACCTGCTGGCCGGGGCCCGCGCCTCGCTGTTCCCGCTGCGCTGGGAGGAGCCCGGCGGCACGGCCGTGGTCGAGTCCCTGGCGCTGGGCACCCCGGTCGTGGCGACGGCCCGGGGCTGCCTGCCGGAGCTGATCGAGCACGGCCGCACCGGGCTGCTCACCGCCGACGAGGACGAGCTGGCCGACCTGCTGCTGGCCGCGAGCGTGCTCGACGGCGACGAGTGCCGCCGGGAGGCCGCCACGCGGTTCACCCCGGCGGTGATGGCGCGCGCGTACGTCGGGCTGTACGAGCAGGTCCGGCAGACCGCGGCCCGCCCCCTGCAACCCGCCTGACGGCGGGGTAAGGAAGGGCACCCTATTAACGCTTTCTGCATAGCAGGGGCCCCCTGCAAACACTGCCGACACTGCCGGCGCGGACCGCCCGCGTTTGCGCGGGGCGGTGGCGGGAACGCGCCGCCCGACCGGGGGGCTCCCGCCCGGCGGTCGGACAGTCGCGGTGAGGAGGTCGTGGTGGCCGGTCCGATGGCCCACGCGCGGGCCCGACGCAACCCGGCCGACGGCCGGGCGCCGGTGCGGCGTGCCGCAGCCACCGTCGGCGTGGTCTTCCTCCTGGTCGGGCTGCTCGGCTTCGTCCCGGGGATCACCACCGACTTCGGCGACCTGCGCTTCGCCGGTCACGGCTCCGGGGCGAAGCTGCTCGGGGTGTTCCAGGTCTCGGTCCTGCACAACGCCGTGCACCTGGCCTTCGGGCTGGCCGGCCTGGCGCTGTCGCGCACGTGGGACGGGGCGCGGACGTTCCTGATCGGCGGCGGGGCGATCTACCTCGTGCTGTGGCTCTACGGCCTGGTGGTCGACCACGGCAGCGGCGCCAACTTCATCCCCGTCAACAACGCCGACAACTGGCTGCACCTGGTCCTCGGCGCCGGCATGATCGCGCTGGGCGTGCTCACGACGCGTGACCGCCGGCCCCGCTGAGCGCGCCGCCGTTCCGTTTCACCCGGCACCACGCCGGGTACGTCCGGGTCACCCCGAGACGGAAACGAGGACCACGCATGCCGAGCCGGATCACCTGCGAGGTCCGCGACGAGTCGCCCGTGACCGTCGTACGCATCGCCGGCGCGCTCGACCTGGCGACGATGCGGACGGTGCACCGGGTGCTCGACCGCTGCCTCACCGCCCAGCCGGACGCGCTGGTGGTCGACCTCCACGACCTCACCGTCCGGGACGGGCTCGCGCTGTCGGTCTTCGCCGCCACCGCCCGCCAGGCGGCCGGCTGGCCGGCGGTGCCCGTCGTGCTCTGCGCGCCACCGGCGCGAACGGCCAGCTGGCTGACCCAGTCGAGGGTGTGCCGGGGGCTGCCGGTGCAGCGGGACTGCGCCGAGGCGACCCGGACGGCGGGGGCCGCCGCCGCGCCCCGGCTGCGGGTCCGCCTGGAACCGGTGGCGGGCGCGTGCCGGCGGGCCCGGGAGCTGGTCGCCGACGCCTGCGGCCGGTGGCACCTGCCGGAGCTGGTCGGCCCGGCCTCGGTGGTGCTCAGCGAGCTGGTCGGCAACGTGGTCCGGCACGCCGGCACCCCGATGCAGGTCACGCTGACCCTGCGCCGGCCGTACCTGCAGGTGGCCGTCGCGGACGGCAGCCGCGCCGCGGCGCGCGCGGCGACGCGGACGGACCTGCGGGCCGAGGGCGGCCGGGGCCTGCTGCTGGTGCGGGAGCTGGCCCAGCGCTGGGGCAGCGCGCCGGTGGTCGACGGCAAGGTGGTCTGGGCGATGCTGCCCGCCACCTGACCCGCCGGTCGCCCGGCTGCCGGTGGACGCGGTCGTGTTCACGGTTGACGGAGACCCGCCCACCCGCGAATTGACCGAAATTACCGCTCTCGCCTGGTTACATAGGGAGAGGGGCGGGTAGGCACGCCCGTCCCTTTCTGTCGCCACGACGGGGTGAGAAGCATGCCCAAGCGGGTAACCACGGAGCCTGCCCGAGACCGAGGGCCCGCGATCCTCGCGCCGGCCCGCTTCGGCGGCTTTCCCGGCCCGGTCCGCCCGGCCCTGCCGGGGGCCAAGCTGATCAAGCTGATCGGGACCACCGACGCCAAGCAGATCGGCCTGCTCTACCTGGTCACCTCGTTCGTCTTCTTCCTCATCGGCGGGGTGCTGGCCCTGCTGCTGCGGGCCGAGCTGGCCCAGCCGCGCATGCAGTTCCTCTCCCCGGAGCAGTACAACCAGGCGTTCACCATGCACGGCACGATCATGCTGCTGCTGTTCGCGACGCCGCTGGTGTTCGCGTTCGGCAACTACATCGTCCCGTTGCAGATCGGCGCGCCGGACGTGGCGTTCCCCCGGCTCAACGCCTTCGCGTACTGGCTCTACCTGTTCGGCGGGACCCTGGTCGTCGGCGGCTACGCCACCCCGGGCGGGGCCGCCGACTTCGGCTGGACGGCGTACACGCCGCTGAGCCGGATGGAACACTCCCCCGGCATCGGCGGGAACCTGTGGATCGTCGGCCTGGCCATCTCCGGCCTCGGCACCATCCTCGGCGCGGTCAACCTGATCACCACCACGCTGACCCTGCGCGCCCCCGGCATGACCATGTTCCGGATGCCGATCTTCACCTGGAACATGCTGCTGACCAGCGTCCTGGTGATCCTGGTCTTCCCGCTGCTGGCCGCCGCCCTGTTCGCCCTGGCCGCCGACCGGCTGCTCGACGCGCACGTGTTCGACCCGGCCACCGGCGGCCCGATGCTGTGGCAGCACCTGTTCTGGTTCTTCGGCCACCCCGAGGTCTACATCGTGGCGTTGCCGTTCTTCGGCATCATCACCGAGATCATCCCGGTCTTCTCCCGCAAGCCGATCTTCGGCTACACCGGGCTGGTGCTGGCCACCGTCGCCATCACCGTGCTGTCGATGAGCGTCTGGGCGCACCACATGTTCGCCACCGGGCAGGTGCTGCTGCCGTTCTTCAGCATCCTGAGCTACCTGATCGCCGTGCCCACCGGGGTGAAGTTCTTCAACTGGATCGGCACCATGTGGAAGGGGCAGCTCACCTTCGAGACGCCGATGCTGTTCGCCGTCGGCTTCCTGGTCACCTTCCTGCTCGGCGGGCTCACCGGGGTCCTGCTGGCCAGCCCACCGGTCGACTTCCACGTCACCGACTCGTACTTCGTGGTGGCGCACTTCCACTACGTGCTGTTCGGCACCATCGTCTTCGCCGCGTTCGGCGGGGTCTACTTCTGGTTCCCGAAGATGACCGGGCGGCTGCTCGACGAGCGGCTGGGCAAGCTGCACTTCTGGACGATGTTCGTCGGCTTCCACGCGACGTTCCTGGTGCAGCACTGGCTCGGCAACGAGGGCATGCCCCGCCGGTACGCCGACTACCTGCCCGGCGACGGCTTCACCACGCTCAACATGATCTCCACGGTCGGGTCGTTCGTGCTCGGCGCGTCCACGTTGTTCTTCATCTACAACGTGTGGAAGTCCTGGCGGTACGGGGCGATGGTGTCGGTCGACGACCCGTGGGGCTTCGGCAACTCGCTGGAGTGGGCGACGACCTGCCCGCCCCCGCTGCGCAACTTCGACCGGATGCCCCGGATCCGCTCCGAGCGCCCCGCCTTCGACGCCAAGTACGGCCGCCTCGTCTCCGACCTGGGCCGGGACCTGCCGCAGCGCACCACGAAGCCGCCGCAGAGCTTCGCCGAGGAGCTGCACCACGAGCGGCACGCGCCCGAGTCGCCGGCCGCCGAGGGCGCGCACGGCGCCCGGGAGGCCGTCGCGTACCAGCCCGCGCCGCAGTCGGGCGCGCGGCCGGTGGACGTGCCGGAGCCGGAGGAGGTGCGCCGGCCCAGCTTCGACGAGTCCGACGCCCCGGAGCCGGGCGGGCTCGACGCGGAGCGGGCCCCGCAGGAGAACGAGCGGTGGCGGCACCCGCACAGCCGCGGCGACTCGACGGAGCCGTGAGCCCGCCGGGCTCCGGGGTGTGAGAAGGGCGCCCCTTTCTACCTCAGGCGTTAACAGGGGGCCCTTCCTTGCGCCTCAGCCGCGCTTCGTCACCGGTTCCGTCTCGGCCGGGCCGTTCTGCCACGGCGGCGGGGCGTCGGCCAGCATCGCCTGCCGCAGCCAGGTCAGCGCCCGCGACAGCAGCCGGGACACGTGCATCTGCGAGATGCCGAACCGGGCGGCGATCTCGGCCTGGGTCTGGTTGCCGTAGAAGCGCATGGCGAGGATCCGCCGCTCCCGCCAGGGCAGCCGGTGCAGCAGCCCGCTGACGGTCACCCGGTCGTCGACCGACTCCAGCGCGTTGTCGCTCTCGCCGACCAGGTCACCGAACTCGGCGGAGCTCTCCCCGCCGACGGGCGCGTTGAGCGAGGCCGGGCTGTAGCCGGCCGCCGACTCCAGGGCCGCGAGGATCTCCTCCTGCGGCGTCTCCAGCCGCTCGGCCAGCTCGGCGACGGTGGGGGCCCGGGACAGCTCGCTGGTCAGCGCGGCGGTGGCCTGCCCCACCTCCAGGATCAGGTCGCGCAGCCGGCGGGGCACGTGCACCCCCCAGGTGCGGTCCCGGAAGTGGCGCTTGATCTCCCCGACGATGGTGATCGCCGCGTACGCGGTGAACGAGCCCCGCTCCGGGTCGTACCGGTCGACCGCGTTGACCAGACCGAGGCGGGCCACCTGCTCCAGGTCCTCCAGCGGCTCGCCCCGCCCCCGGTAGCGGCGGGCGAGCCGGCCGGCGAACGGCAACGCGAAGCGCACCAGGTCGTCGCGGGCCTCCTGCCGCCGCTCGGGGGGCAGGCCCTCGATCCGCGCCGCGTACGCCAGCGCCGCCGCGTCGAGATCCTCCAGCCCCCGGTCGGTGGGGGGTGGTGCCGTGGTCGTGCTGGGCTGTCCGAACATCCGCGCCTCCCTCAGGAAGGTCCCCCGCCCGGGTCGGGAAACCGGACGTGCGCGTGGTCGAGCCACGCACCGGGCCGGAAGTGGGTCACATGACGGGATCCGTCGAGGAGCGGCGACAGCAGGCTGCGCAGCCTTGCCCGGCCGTCGCAGCCAGCGGTGTTCCCGCTCCGTAGGTACTCAATCACGCCGGCCCGGGTTCGCGAGGATGTTTCGGCCGGTCGGTGCGACCGACTGGGCGCGCCGCCCGGGACGTCCCGCGGCGCGGCGGACGAACCGGTCAGCCGACCACCAGGCCGTGCCGGGCGCCGCCGGCCCGGAACGCCTCGACGGCGGTCGCGGCGGACAGCGGCGGCGGGGCCGGCAGGTCGTACGGCTGGGCGCGGAGCACCTCGGTGGCCCGGCGGGTCGGCACCGTCGCGACCGGGTAGCCCCGGGCGGCGATGCGGTCCAGGGCCCGGCGGCGGCGGCCGAACGCGGCCACGGCCAGCCACTGCGGCAGGCCCGCGAGGGCCGGCGAGCGCATCCCCGGCGACTCCGGGAGCACGTCCACGGAGCTGAACGGCTCGCTGCCGGCCAGCCACCACTCGGCGGCGTCGACGGTGCGCCGGGTGGCGTTCTCGCACCAGTACGGCACCAGCCCCGCCCGCACCACCTGCCACGGGTCGAGCAGCCGCCCGCACTCCACGACGAGGCGGTCGCCCGTCTTGCCGGCCCGCCGCAGCCATCCCCGGTACAGGTCGGCGACGGCGGCGCTGAGCGCCTCCGGCCGGGGGAAGAGCACCCGGTGCACGCCGTTGCCCCGCCGCCCGGCCCAGTCCCGGACGGCGAGTTCGAAACCGGGCTCCACGCCGTGTTCGGCGTAGCCCTGCGGGCAGGGGACCTCCGGGGGCTGCCAGCGGGCCCCGTCGCCGCCGACGCAGCGGAGCACCTGGCGCAGGACGTGCGAGTCCGGGTGGAAGTCCACCGGGTCCAGGCCGCTGGCCGGGGAGCCGGCCTGGAAGCTGTGCCCCCGTCCGGCGTCGTACACCGGCCAGGTGCGGGCGTCGCGCAGCAGCAGCACCGGGGCGTCGGGCGCGAGGCGGTCGGCGAGGAACCGGGCGTACGCCGTCGGCAGCGACTGCCAGCGCACCGTGAGGGAGACGGTCGCCCCGGACAACGGGCCCCGGCTGGCCGGGCAGTGCACCTGGCGTACGTGCACGTCCGGGTTGTCGGCCAGCAGCCGGCCGGCGAGCGCCGCGCCGTGGTCGAGGGCGGCGTCGGGCCGGTCCACCGCGCCGCCGCTCCAGTGCACCGTCGTCTCGAAGGCGGCGGGCAGCCAGGGCACCCCGAGGGCGACCGCCAGGTGCACGGCCGCGCCGTGCGGCGAGCCGAGCACCACGCCCGGGTAGCACCGGCGCGGGTACTGGTCGACGATCCACCGGGCGACCCGGTCGGCGTCGACCTCGGCCGCCTGGTCGGGGGTGAGGGCCACCCGCCCGGCCGCCCGCGCGGCCGCGCCCCGGCGCACCGGCTCGGGGGCGCCCGGGAAGCGGGACGGCACGCCCGGGTTCCGCAGGTCGGCGCAGTCCTCCCCGCGCAGGGCGCGCACCGCGGCGGCGACCATGATCCGGGCCGTGCTGCCCGCCGTCATCACCCGGTCGCCGGCAAGTCCGGCCCCGTCCGCCGTGAGGTCCGGGCGCACCGTGTGCGCCGGTCCGGACCCGCCTCGTTCGCTCACCACGCGGCCCGGCTTCCCGTCCCGATGGGGTCTAAACGGGGCGTCCGCCCTCGCGCGTGCCCGCTGGGCGGGTCGTCCGGAGCCGGGACCGCGAGCCGACCCTGGGACGTACGCGCGGGCGGCGTGGCGGCCCCGGAATCCCGAGACCGCCACGCCGCCCGGCGTGTCGTAGGTGGGTCACTCGCCCTGGCCCGGGGCGGGCTACACGAGGTCCTCCGCCTCGACGGCGACCCGGTTGTCGAGCATCCGCCCGTGGATCCGCCGGGCCGCGTCGCCGCCGGCGAACAGGCCGCGCAGGTCGGCCAGGGCCGGTTCCGGGGGGCGCAGCGCGACGGTCGGGTCGACCACGGCCTCCAGCACGCTCGGCCGGTCCGCCGCGAGGACCTCGTCCCACGCCGCGCCGACCAGCTCCGGCCGATCCACCCGGACCCCGTGCAGGCCGAGCAGGCGGGCCCAACCGGCGTACGGGACGTCGGGGCGCCGGTCGGCCACCCCGGCCGGCGGGCGGCCGTCGCCCACCCCGGAGTTGTCGCGGTTGTTGAGCACCAGCACGACCAGCCGGGGATCCGACCACTCCCGCCAGTGGTGGGCCACCGTGATCAGCTCGGCCAGCCCGTTGAGCTGCATCGCGCCGTCGCCGGCGAGGGCGAGCACCGGCCGGTCGGGGCGGGCGAGCTTCGCCGCCACCGCGTACGGCAGGGCGCAGCCGGTCGACCCGAGGGTGCCGCAGAGGTGGGCGGTGACGCCGGGCGGCAGCTCCAGATGCCGGGCGTACCAGTAGACGACCGAGCCGACGTCGACGGCGACGGCCGCCTCCCGGGGCAGCCGGGCGGACAGCTCGTGCAGCACGAGCTGCGGGTTGACCGGCCCGGCGGGCTCGGCGGCGCGGGCCGCCGCCGCCTGCCGCCACCGGTCCACCGACGCCTCCACCGTCTCCCGCCACGCCCGCCGGGGCCGGTCCGCAACGCGGGTCAGCAGGGCCCGCAGTGTCTCGGTGGCGTCGCCGACCAGCGGCACGTCCACCGGGTAACGGTTGCCGATCCGCCGGCCGTCGATGTCGATCTGGACGGTGCGGACCTGGCCGGGCAGCGGATAGTAGTCGGTCCACGGATCGTTGGTGCCGACCAGCAGCAGGGTGTCGCAGCCGCCCATGAGCTGGGCCGCTGCGGTGGTGCCCACCTCGCCGAGCACCCCGGCGTGGAAGGGCAGCCGCTCGTCGAGCACCGGCTTGCCGAGCAGGCTGGCGGCCACCCCCGCGCCGAGCCGGTCGGCCAGCGCCACGATCTCGTCGCCCGCGCCGTGACCGCCCTGCCCGACCAGGATCGCCACCCGGTCGCCGATGCCGAGCACCGACGCGGCGGCGGCCAGGTCGGCGTCGTGCGGCAGCACCCGCGCCAAGGGCTCCCCCGGCGTCGCCGACATCACCCCGGCGAACTGCGGGACCAGGTCGGGCACCGGGGCCACCTGCAACTCGCGGGGCAGCACCACGCAGGTGGGGCTGCGGGTGGCGGCGGCGGTGCGGAACGCCTGGTCCAGCACGGCAGGCACCTGAGCTGGGGCGCGCGCGTAGCGGACGAACTGGTTGCAGACGTCGCCGAAGAGGCGGCTCAGGCCGATCTCCTCGTGGGCGCCGCCGAGCGGGCCGCCGATGTCCTCGCCGACGATCGCCACCACCGGCTTGCTGTCCAGCTTGGCGTCGTACAGGCCGTTGAGCAGGTGCACGGCGCTCGGGCCCTGGGTGGCCAGGCAGACCCCGATCTCGCCGGTGAACTTGGCGTGCCCGCTGGCCATGAACGAGGCCGTCTCCTCGTGCCGGGCGGGGACGAACTCCGGGTCCCCGCCCGCACGGTCCAGGGCGGCGACGAGCGGGGCGACGGCGGCACCTGGGCACCCGAAGGCGCGCGGCACCCGCCACGCCCGTAGCCGCTCCACCACCAGGTCGGCGACCGTACGCTCAGCCATGTGACCGGCCGGGGGTGCCGGCGTCGACGTAGCGCAGCACCGCGCCCACCCCGTCGGTCAGCTCGGGCGCCTCGTCCGGCGCGAGCACGGTCAGCTCGGCGTCGGTGCCGACGAGCGCCCGCACCAGGGCCGCGTCGGCGCGTACCCGCCGGGGGTCGGCCACCGACACGGCGGTGAGCTGGCCCGGGTCGATGGCGATGTCGGTCGGCTCGGGGCCGACCCACAGCTGCGCCGTCGACGACGGGTCGTCCACGATCAGCATCGTGTCGACCTGGTTGCGACGCAGCGCCGACACGACCGCGTCGAGGCCCGCCCCGACGTCCTCCTGCACGCCGAAGCGGTCCAGCGTCGCGGTGACCCGCTGGTCGGCCACCTCGGCGATGGTCTGCACGGTGACGTCGTCCATCAGCGCCGGG
>NZ_JAHWGR010000024.1:0-126721 GCF_020873825.1 Micromonospora sp. DH13 | reverse complement strand
GGTGGGGGGGGGGGTGGTGGGGGGGGGGGTGGTGGGGGGGGGGGTCGTGGGTGGGGCGCTCGTCGGGGGCGCGGTGGTGGGGGTGGTGCCGCCGGTGCAGGTCGTACCGTTGAGGGCGAAGCTCGCCGGCACGGGGTTGCTGCTGTCGTTCCAGGAGGCGTTGAAGCCGAAGTTCGCGGTGCCGTTGGTGCCGAGCGCCGCGTTGTAGCCGGCGTCGCGGGCGGTGACCTGGGTGCCGGACTGGGTGACGGTGGCGTTCCACGCCTGGGTGACCTGCTGGCCGGCGGTGTAGGACCAGGTGAGGGCCCAGCCGTTGATCGGGTCGCCGAGGTTGGTGACGGTGACGTCGGCGCCGAAGCCGCCGCCCCACTGGCTGCTGATCTTGTAGTCGACGCGGCAGCCGGCGGCGGCGGCCGAGGCGGCCACGGCGCCGAGGGCGCCGGCGGCGAGGGTGGTGGCCGCGACGGCGGCGGCCAGGAGGGTGCGGCGGGATGCGGTCAGGTGCACGAGGGTGCCTCCGGGGGAGGTCGGGCGGGCGCGGCGACGCGTCGGCCCCGGTGGCCTGCCCTTGGCCGCCGGGTTGCGTCCGCCGCGCTGGCGGCGGTGATCGGACATCGCATCGACGTCCATGGTTCGGCTTCGCGCCCCTGGGATGCTAGGACACCGCTTTCCCCACCGCAACAACGTCCCGGTCCCTTGCGCCCACCCGGCTGACTTGGTCGACTCGTCGGATGGCTGAGCACATGGACCCCGAGGAGTTCCGCCGCGCCGGGCACGCGGTGGTCGACTGGATCGCGGACTACTGGGCCACCCTCGGGCAGCGCCCGGTGACCTCGCAGGACCCGCCCGGCGCGCTGGCCGTCGCGCTGCCGGCCGGGCCGACCGCGCACGGCGAGCCGGTCGCCGCGCTGCTGGCCGACCTGGACGCGCTGGTCGCGCCCCGGCTGACCCACTGGCAGCACCCGGGCTTCTTCGGCTACTTCCCCGCCAACACCTCCGGCCCCAGCGTCCTGGGCGACCTGGTCAGCTCGGGGCTGGGGGTGCAGGGCATGCTCTGGGCCTCCGCACCGGCCTGCACCGAGCTGGAGACGGTGATGCTGGACTGGCTGGCGGGGCTGCTCGGCCTGCCCGAGCGGTTCCGCTCCACCGGTCCCGGCGGCGGGGTGATCCAGGACTCGGCGTCGTCGGCGACGCTGGTGGCCACCCTCGCCGCGCTGCACCGGGCCAGCGGGGGCCGCTGGCGACAGGTGGGCGTCGACCGCCGCTACCGGGCGTACACCTCCACCGAGGGGCACTCGTCGATCGAGAAGGCGGCCCGCATCGCGGGGCTGGGCCGCGACGGGGTGCGGGTGGTCGCCGCCGACCCGCAGACCCTCGCCATGGACCCCGACGCGCTGCGGGCGGCGATCCGGGCCGACGTCGCGGCCGGCGACGTGCCGGCGATCGTGGTGGCCACGATCGGCACCACCTCCACCACCGCCGTCGACCCCGTGCCGCAGATCGGGGCGATCTGCGCGGAGTACGGCGTCTGGCTGCACGTCGACGCCGCGTACGCGGGCGCGGCGGCGGTCTGCCCGGAGCTGCGCTGGTCGCACGCCGGCCTGGAGTACGCCGACTCGTACTGCTTCGACCCGCACAAGTGGCTGCTCACCGGCTTCGACTGCGACGCGTTCTGGGTGGCCGACTCGGCGGAGCTGGTGGAGGCGTTGACGGTGCTGCCGGAGTTCCTGCGCAACGCGGCGAGCGACTCCGGGGCGGTCGTCGACTACCGGGACTGGCAGGTGCCGCTGGGCCGCCGGTTCCGTGCCCTCAAGCTGTGGTTCGTGCTGCGCTGGTACGGGGTGGAGGGGCTACGGGCGCACGTCCGCTCGCACGTGGCGCTCGCCGACCGGTTCGCCGCCCGGGTCCGCGCCGACGACCGGTTCGTCCTCGCCGCGCCGCACCCGTTCTCGCTGGTCTGTTTCCGCCTCGCCGCCGGCGACGAGGCGAGCGCCGGGCTGCTGGAGCGGGTCAACGCCAGCGGCCGGGTGTTCCTCACCCACACCCGGGTCGCCGGCCGGTTCACCCTGCGCCTGGCGATCGGCTCGCCGCTGACCACGCAGGCCCACGTGGACGACGCCTGGGAGCTGGTCGCGTCGGCGGCGGGGTGAGCGGTCAGCCGGCCACCGGGGCGGCGGCGGGCTCGTCGGGGGCGGGCTGGTCGGGGGTCGACTGAGCCGGCTGAGCCGTGGCGGGCTGGTCGGCGAGGGCCGCCTCGACCGTGGCGCGGGCGCGGCGGGTGCGGCGCAGCGCGCGGACGGCCAACACGACGGCGGCGATCCAGCCGGCCGCCAGCAACGCGTAGACCGTCCACTGGGCGCCGCCGGGCAGCCCGCCGGCGCGCACCAGGGTGCGGGCGTTGGTGAGCACGATGACGCCGCCGATGACGGCGCCGAGCAGCTGGGCGGGGACGATGCGGACCAGCCAGGCGGCGATCGGTGCGGCGATGAGGCCGCCGATGAGCAGCGCGGCGACGGTCGGCAGCAGGAAGCCCTCGGTGCCGAGGCCGATCAGGAAGCCAGCGCTGGCCGCGCCCGCGACGACGAACTCGGAGGTGTCGACCGAGCCGATGACCTTGCGGGGTTCCATCCGGCCGGAGACCAGCAGCGCCGGGGTGGCTACCGGGCCCCACCCGCCGCCGCCGGTGGCGTCGACGAAGCCGGCGACCAGGCCGAGCGGGCCGAGGAAGCGGGCACGCAGCGGCCCGGCGGCGCGGCTGGCGCGCAGCGGCCGGGAGAAGCGCACCAGCAGGTACGCGCCGAGGGTGAACAGGATCGCGGCCATCCAGGGCGCCGCGGCCTCGGTGGAGATCGAGCTGAGGAAGGTGGCGCCGGCGAACGCGCCGACCGCGCCGGGCAGCGCGATGCGGGCGACCACCCGCCAGTCGACGTTGCCAAACCGCCAGTGGGCCACCCCGGCGGCGAGCGTGGTGCCAATCTCGGCGAGGTGCACCGACGCCGACGCGGCGGCCGGGGCGACCCCGGCCACCAGCAGCAGGGTCGACGAGGTCAGCCCGTAGGCCATGCCGAGCGAGCCGTCGACCAGTTGCGCGACGAGCCCGACCAGGGCGAGGACCAACAGCTTGCGCACGAGCGCCCCCTGACTTTTCGGCATCTCCTATCGACTTGGTCGACAATGCGGCACGAGACGGCCTCGGGTCAAGTCCCTATCGGTTAAATGTCGGGACGCTTGCGGCGGGTGGGGTTTCGGGTCAGCTCCAGGCGCCCGGGTCGGCGGCCAGTTCGCTGACCCGCTCGGGCAGGGTGCCGTTGGCCACGTCGGCGACGGTGACCAGTTCGAGGATCTCCCGCTCGCTGGCCCGCAGGGCGATCCACACGTCCTGCAACGCGCGGGCGGCCCCCCGGTAGC
Organism: Micromonospora sp. DH13; assembly: GCF_020873825.1. Classification (NCBI taxonomy): domain Bacteria; kingdom Bacillati; phylum Actinomycetota; class Actinomycetes; order Micromonosporales; family Micromonosporaceae; genus Micromonospora; species Micromonospora sp. DH13. The sequence goes on along the minus strand of NZ_JAHWGR010000024.1, from coordinate 123,313 downwards.
CGAGCTGCTCCGGGCGCTGCCCGCGCACGTGCGCCAGCGGCCCGTCGATCACCCGGATCACCTCGGCGAGGGAGATCTCGGCGGCGGGCCGGGCCAGCCAGTAGCCGCCCTCGGGGCCACGCTGGGCGTGCACGATGCCGCCCCGGCGCAGCTGCAACAGGATGCTCTCCAGGAACTTGGGCGGGATCTCCTGGGACTTGGCGATCTGCTCGGCGGTCACCGGGCGGGACCGCGCGGCCCCCGCACCGTCGGCGACCGCCGCCAGCTCGGCAGCCGCGCGGAGGGCGTAGTCGACCCGGGCGGAGAGACGCATGCCGGTCAGGTTAGTCGCCCGCCCGACCGGCCGGGCTGCCGGCCCTCAGCCGAACGGGGGAACCGGTCCCGCCGGGGCTGTCCCACGGGCCGGGCCGCCGACCGACCGGCCGGGCTCCACGCTGGCGCGGGCGTGGCACCATACCGGTGTCGACGGATCGACGTCGGCCGCCGGGGTCACCCCGCGGTCGGGACCGCCAGGGGCGATGGGGGCAGCCACAGCGATGCCGGAGACCACTCCGCTCGGCCCACGGGACCCGGACCGGGCCGGCCCCTACGAGCTGCTCGGCCGGCTCGGCTCGGGCGGCCAGGGCGTGGTCTACCTGGGCCGCGACCGGCAGGGCCGGCTGGTCGCCGTCAAGATGCTCGACCTCTCCGCGCCACCCGACCCGCGCGCCCGGGCCCGGTTCGCCAAGGAGATCGACGCCGCCCGCCGGGTCGCGCCGTTCTGCACCGCGCAGATCATCTTCGCCGACGTCGACGACGACCCGCCGTACGTGGTGAGCGAGTACATCGAGGGCCCGACCCTGCACCGGTACGTCCACGAGCGGGGCCCGGTCGCCGACAACGTGCTGCACCGGTTGGCCGTGGGCACCGCCACCGCGCTCACCGCGATCCACCAGGCCGGCGTGGTGCACTGCGACCTCAAGCCGGACAACGTGGTCCTCGGCGCGGACGGCCCCCGGGTGATCGACTTCGGCATCGCCCGGGCGCTCGACGTCACCGGCACGGTGACCGGCGGGGTCATGGGCACCGCCGCGTACATGGCGCCGGAGCGGTTCCGCGACGACGAGGTGGGCCCCGCCAGCGACGTGTTCGCCTGGGCCGCCACCGTCGCGTACGCGGCGACGGGCCGCCCGCCGTTCGGCACCGGGGCGGTCGCGGCGGTGCTGCACCGGGTGCTACACGACCCGCCGGACCTGACCGGCTTCTCCGGCCCGCTGGCGGAGCTGGTCGCCGAATGCCTGGCCAAGGACCACCGGGCCCGGCCGCCGGCCGAGCAGGTCCTGCTGCGGCTGCTGGGCCACGGCCCGCGCGGCGGCGCGCCGGTGCCGATCCGGGCGGCCCTGCAGCAGGGCACCGACGCGGCGGCCACCCAGCCGGTCCCCCGCCAGCCGGCGGCGCCCGCCCCGACGGCCTGGCAGCCACCGCCCCCGACTGCGTGGCAGCCACCGCCCGCGACGGCGTGGCAGCCACCGCCCGTGACGGCGTGGCAGCCACCGCCCGTGACGGCGTGGCAGCCGGTCCAGCCGCCGGGTGGGCCCGCGGCGACGTACCCGCCGGTGGCGCACGGGGTGCGGCCCGAGCGCTGGCCGCGGCGGCTGCGCCGGGAGGCCACCGACGCGTGGGGCGTCTCGACGGCGATCTTCCTCGGCGCGGTCGGCGCCGCCGTGGGCTACGTCGCGTCCACCGCCGTGGGCACCGCCGCCGGCGTCGGGGCGGTCACGTTCGTCGTCGTCTACGGCGTGCGCCTGCTGCTCGCCACGGCGCTGCCGCCGGCCGCCCCGCCCCGGGAGGACACCGGCGCGACGCCGATGTCCCCGCCTGACCCGCACCCCTGGAGGAGCCGATGACCGCCGGCCAGCGTTCCGCCCGGCCGTGGCTGCCGTACACCGTGGCCGTCGTCGCCGGGCTCGCGGTCATCGCCGCGGCGTACGTGATCGTGCGGCCGGCCCCCGGCCCGGACCGCTCCGGGTGCGTGGCGCTGGAGGTGAACTCCTCGACGGAGAAGGCCGACCTGGTCGCCCAGCTAGCCGCCCGGTACAACGCCGCCGACCGGCGCTTCGGCGGGCGCTGCGCCGAGGTGACCGTGCACGGGCTCAACTCGGGCAAGGCGATGGAGGCCCTGGCGGCGGGGAACTGGTCCGGCCGGCAGCCGGGCATCCCGGCTCCGCAGGTGTGGCTGCCCACGTCGTCGCTGTGGACGGGCCGGCTGCGGCTGCTCGACGAGCAGGCGGGCCGGGCGGCGCAGACCCCCGACCGGTACCCGTCGATCGCCAACAGCCCGCTGGTCATCGCGATGCCCCTGGAGAAGGGCGAGCTGGTGCGCCAGCGCGGCAAGCTCGGCTGGGCGGACGTCCTCGGGCTCTCCGGCGACGCCGGCTGGGCGGCCTTCGGGCGGCCCGAGTGGGGCCGGTTCACCTTCGGCAAGGACAACCCGAACCTGTCCACGTCGGGGCTGGCGGCCACCATCGCCACCTACTACGCGGCGGTGCGGCGTTCCAGCGACCTGACGAAGGCCGACCTGGCGAAGCCCGCGGTGACCCAGTTCGTGCGCCGGATCGAGGCGAACGTCTCGCACTACAGCGACGACTCGGTGGATCTGCTGCGCGACCTCGCCGAGGCGGACCTGGGTGGGGCCGCTGCGGGCGCGGCCGGGGACGCGCGGGCCCGGGACATGAGCGCGGTCGTGGTCCAGGAGGAGCTGGTCTACCAGTACAACGAGGGGCAGCTCAGCCCCACCCCGGGGCAGAAGCCGCGGGTGCCGCTGGTGGCGGTGCACCCGAGCGAGGGCACGTTCAACCTCGACCACCCGTACGTCGTGCTGCCCTCGGCCGATGCGGCGCAGCAGGCGGCGGCCCAGGACTTCCTGGCCTTCCTCCAGGACGACCCGCAGCAGCGCAGCTTCGCCGACCTCGGCTTCCGCGACCACGAGCGGCGGGCGTCGGACGCGCTGGTCGCCGCCGTCCGGGGCGGCACGGACGGGCAGCTGACCTACTTCGACCCGCCGGCGCCCGAGGTGGTCGACGCGATCCTGCGCGGCTGGGGCACGCTGCGCAAGAAGGCGAACATCCTGCTCGCCGTGGACACCTCCGGCTCGATGAACGCCAAGGTGGGCAGCCGCACCCGGTTCCAGGTGGCCACCACCGCCGTCGACCGGGGCGTCGGCCTGCTCAACTCCGCCGACCGGGTGGCGCTGTGGTCGTTCTCGTCGGAGACGCCGCAGCGGCCGGGGAAGCCGTACAGCGAGGAGGTCCGGCTGGGCCCGTACGACCGGGCCGCGTTCGCGCGCCGGCTCACCGGGCTGCGGGTGGGCGGCAACACCGCGTTGTACGCGACGGTCCGCGCCGCGCACCGCCGGCTGCTCGCCGACTACGACCCCGACCGGATCAACGCGGTGGTGGTGCTCACCGACGGCAAGAACGAGTATCCGAAGGACAACGACCTCGGCCGGCTGCTCGCCGACATCGAGCTGGACCCGGACCGGCCGGTGAAGGTCTTCTGCGTGGCGTTCGACCGGGAGTCCGACCTGGCCGCGCTGGACCGGATCGCCGGGGCCAGCGCCGGCAAGGCGTTCGACGCCACCGACCCGGCGACGATCGACGAGGCGTTCGTGAAGCTGGTCAGCAGCTTCTGAGGCCGGCTGCCAAGGGGCCTCCCCGGTCAGCCGCCGACGCGGCGCAGCAGGCCCTCCTGCACGGCGCTGGCGATGTGCCGGCCGTCGGTGGTGAACATCCGGCCGGTGGCCAGCCCGCGGGCGCCGGAGGCCGACGGGCTCCAGCAGTCGTAGAGGAACCACTCGTCGGCCCGGAACGGCCGGTGGAACCACAGGGCGTGGTCGAGGCTCGCGCCGACCACGCCGCCGGGGCCCCAGACCTCGCCGTGCACCGACAGCACCGAGTCCAGCAGGGTCAGGTCGGAGGCGTACGTCAGGGCGCAGGCGTGCAGCAGCGGGTCGTCGGGGAGCTTGCCGTCGATGCGCATCCACACCCGCTGGTGGGGGTCGGCGGGGCGGTCGCCGGGGCGGACCCAGCCGGGCTCGCCGACGTAGCGCACGTCGATGGGGCGGGGGATCTGCCCCCAGATGCCGAGCCGCTCGGGGTAGCGGGCGAGGCGGTCGCTCATGGTGGGCACGTCGTCGGGGGCCGGCACGTCGGGCGGGGTGGGGGCGTGGTGGTCGAGCCCCTCCTCCTCGTGCCGCTGGAACGACGCCGACATGAAGAAGATCGGCTTGTCGTGCTGGAGCGCCACCGACCGGCGTACGGAGAACGACCGGCCGTCGCGGACGTTCTCGACCTGGTATGCGATCGGCTCGGCCGGGTCGCCGGGGCGGACGAAGTAGCCGTGCAGGGAGTGGACGAACCGTTCGGGGGCGACCGTGCGGCCGGCGGCGACCAGGGCCTGACCGGCGACCTGACCCCCGTACACCCGTTGCGGGCCGACCGGGGGGCTCATCCCCCGGAAGGCCATCGCGCCGGTGTGTTCGAGGTCGAGGACCTCCAGCAGCTGGTCGACGGCCGCCTGGCCGACGGTCGCCCCGTCGGTCACTGCAACGCCCGCGCGGAGGCCGCGTCGACCAGCGAGCCGAGCTGGTGCACGCGCAGGGTGTTGGTGGAGCCGGGGGTGCCCGGCGGGCTGCCGGCGACGATGACCACGTAGTCGCCGGGGTTGGCCCGGTCGAGGCCGAGCAGCGCCTGGTCGACCTGGCGGAACATGTCGTCGGTGTGCTCGACGAACGGCATCAGGAACGTCTCGACGCCCCAGCAGAGGGCGAGCTGGCTGCGCACCTCGGGCACCGGGGTGAACGCCCACAGCGGGAGGTCGCAGTGCAGCCGGCTGAGCCGCTTGACGGTGTCGCCGGTCTGCGAGAAGGCGACGAGGGCCTTCGCGCCGATGGCCCGGGCGATCGACGACGCGGCGACGGTGAGCGCCCCGCCGTGGGTGCGCGGGTCGTGCTGGAGCCGGGGCACCCCGATCGAGCCGGCCTCGGTCGTCGTGATGATCTTGGCCATGGTGCTGACCGTGAGCACCGGGTACTTGCCGACGCTGGTCTCGCCCGAGAGCATGACCGCGTCCGCGCCGTCGAGCACCGCGTTGGCCACGTCGGACGCCTCGGCGCGGGTCGGCCGCGAATTCTCGATCATGGAGTCGAGCATCTGGGTGGCCACGATGACCGGCTTGGCGTTCTCCCGGCACAACTGCACGGCGCGCTTCTGCACCAGGGGGACCTGGTCCAGCGGCAGCTCGACGCCGAGGTCGCCACGGGCGACCATGACGCCGTCGAAGGCCAGCACGATCGCCTCCAGGTGGTCGACCGCCTCCGGCTTCTCGACCTTGGCCAGCACCGGGCGGCGGACGCCCTCCTCGTCCATGATGTTGTGGACGAGCTTGATGTCCTCCGCCGAGCGGACGAAGGACAACGCGATCATGTCGACGCCCAGGCCGAGGGCGAAGCGCAGGTCCTCGGCGTCCTTGTCCGACAGGGCCGGGACGCTGACCGCCACGTTGGGCAGCGAGACGCCCTTGTTGTTGGAGACCGGGCCGCCCTCGGTGACCAGGCAGCGGATGTCGTTGCCGACGACCTCGCTGACCTCGACGGCCACCCGACCGTCGTCGATGAGCAGCCGGTCGCCGGCCTTCACCTCCTGCGGCAGCTTGCGGTAGGTGCAGGAGACCCGCTCCTTCGTGCCGAGGACGTCGTCCCCGGTGATCACGACCGAGTCGCCGGTGCGCCACTCGTGCGGGCCGTCGGCGAACCGGCCGAGCCGGATCTTCGGACCCTGGAGGTCGGCGAGCACGGCCACCGGCCGGCCGGCGGCGTCGGCGGCCTCGCGGACGAGTCGGTAGACCGCCTCGTGGTCCGCGTGGCTGCCGTGGCTGAAGTTGAGTCTCGCCACGTTCATGCCCGCTTCGACGAGCCCCCGGATTCGCTCCGGTGACGAGGTGGCGGGACCAAGGGTGCAGACGATCTTCGCGCGGCGTGTCACGCCCATCAGGCTAGTCTCTCCTCCGGGTCGGTCTGCGGGCCGACCCCTTTCGGACTGCGGAACAGTTTCCGACGACGCGTCACGCCCGCGCAGCAAAACGGGCGGAACCGCACCGGAAGCATCGTCCGGAGTCGTCGTGTGTCGGCGGGCATCGGCGACCGCGCGCCGGGAATCCTACCGCCCGGTGTCACCTCCCATGGGCACGCTCCCCGCCGCCGTGGCCGACGCTAGCAGCGCGCGGCCGGTGACCGCCGTCACGATCGCGACAGCGGCCGGCCCGGGCGCCGTTCAGCTCTGCGTGCGGGCGAGGGGGAACTCCACCGAGCCGGCCGGGCAGAGGAACGTCATCACGTCGACGGCGTAGAGCCCCGCCTGCACCGCCGGGTCGGCCTCCATGACGCTGCGCACGTCGTCCACGGAGCCGGTGCGGGCCAGGCCGAAGCCGATCGGCGGGTCGGGCTCGCGCCCGGGGCCGTCGATCGACCCGGCGACCAGGACGATCCCCCGCCGCTGCAACGCGCGCATGTGCTCGGTGTGCTCGGCCTGCAACCGCTGGACCGTCTCGGCGGGCAGGGCCCGCCCGGACGGGCCCGGGTAGAGCACGATGCACTCGTACGTGTCGAGCGCGAAGTCGACCTGCGGCATCCCGGTCACGGCGTCCCCTCCCGCGCTGCCGGCCCACGCCCCGCCCGCGGACCCGCCCCGGCCAGCCTCGCACGCGCCGGCCCACCGCCGGGGCCGCTCGGCGCAACTGCCCCGGTCGACAGCCGCGAGATCACCCCGGGGCGGCGGGTCGGGCCCGCTGGTACGGTCCGAGGAGATGGCAAAGGCGCCGGGGGCAGCGAGCGAGGGCCGTGGGGGGACGACGTCCCCACCCTTCGGGCCGCCGCACCACGACGCGCCCCGACGGGCCGCCGCACCGGACCGGCGGGCGGACGACGCGCACCGGCGAACCGACGCCCACTGGCGGGCCGTCTTCGCCGCCGCCGGGGAGACGGGCGCCCGCGTCGCCGGCCACGACTGGGCGGCCACCCCGCTGGGCCCCGTGCACACCTGGCCACAGAGCCTGCGCACCGCCGTGGCCAGCTGCCTGCGCTTCCCCGCGCCCGTGATGCTGTGCTGGGGCGAGGAGCTGGTGGTGCTGCACAACGACGCGTACCTGCCGGTGCTGGGCGACGCCGGGCCCACGGCGCTCGGCCGACCGGGCGCGGAGGTCTGGCCGGGCGCGTGGGACGTGCTGGGCCCGGCGCTGCGTGACGTGCTGGCCGGAGCGGCCGTCACCCACTCGGAGCAACGGACGCCGCCGGACGGCGCGGGCAGCGCCGGGAGGCGGCGGCTCACCTTCTGCCACAGCCCGGTCATCGACGAGTCGGGCACGCCCGGCGGGGTCCTCACGACGGTCACCGCGAACACGCCGGTCAGCGGACGCCCGGCGGTGCCGTCGCCCCGGCCAGCCGGCGCCGAGCCGCCGCCCGACGCCCCGGTGGCCGGGGAGCGCGGCGACCGCAGGCGCGCGCTGCGGCAGGCGGAGGCGTTCGCCCGGCTGGCGGGCGCGTTGAGCTTCGCCCGGGGCCGGGCGGGGATCGTGGACGTGGTCTACCGCACCGTCCCGACGCTGCTCGGGGCCAGCGGGCTGCGCGTGGCGACGGCCGACCCGGGCGCGGTCGTGCTGGCGGTGACCGGCGACGGCGGGCCCGGCCGGCTGGACCTGGCCGACGACGACCCACTGGCCCGCGCGGTCCGGCACAACGTGCCGGTCGACGTGGCCGCCGGGGCGGGCGCGGACGGCGGCGTCGCCCTCCCGCTGCGCTACGCCGACGGCGGCGCGCTCGGCGCGCTGGACGCGCGCTGGGCCCGCCCGGTGGCCACCGACGAGGAGCCGCGCACCCTGCTGGACGCGGTCGCCGGGCTGGTCAGCCAGGCGTTGCAGCGGGCCGAGCTGACCGGGTCGGCGCAGTTGATGGCCGACTTCGCCGCACGGCTCAGCGCCACCCGCTCCACGGCGGAGGCTATCGAGGTCGTCCTCGCCGGCGCGCCGGTCGTGCTCGGGGCGCGGCTGCCGGGGCTGGCGGTGCCCGGCCGGGGGCGTCGGCTGCGGCTGTGGGCCGGCGGGGACGTGCCGGCGGGGCTGCGCGCCGCGTACGACGGGATGACGGTCGACGACCCGCGTCCGCTGGCCACCGCGCTGCGTACCGGGGAGCGGGTGGTGCTCCACGACCGGACCGAGTTCGCCGACCGGTTCCCGGGCGGCCCCGACACGGCGGGGGCGCACGGCCTGGTCACCACGGTCGCGCTGCCCCTGTTCGACGCCCAGCGCCGGCCGATCGCCGCGCTCGGGTTCGGCTGGCCCCGGCGACGCCCGCTGCGCGAGAGCGACGTGGCCCTGCTGGACACCGTCGCCGACCTGTCCGAGCAGACCCTGGAACGGACCCGGCTGGCCGCCACCGAGCACGACCTGGTGACCCGGCTGGCCGGGCGGCTGCGCACCTCGGCGCGGGCCGCGCCGCCGACCCTGGACGTCGCCACCCGCTACCGGCCCGCGGTCACCGGCATGCACCTCGGCGGCGACTGGTTCGACCTGATCCGGCTCGACGGCGACCGGCTGGCCGTGGTCGTCGGCGACGTGGTCGGCCACCAGGTCGAGGCCGCCGCCGACATGGCGCAGCTGCGCACCGTCGTGAACACGCTGATCCGGCTCGGGGTGCCGCTGGGCGAGGTCTTCCCCCGGCTGACCGACCTGATCGGCGTCGGGTTCCTCGGCACCTGCCTGGCGCTGGTCGTCGACCCGGCCGCCGGTGAGGTGGCGGTGGCCCGGGTCGGCCACCCGCACCCGGTGCTGGCGCGTCCCGGCAGCGCCCCGGAGCCGGTCGAGACGGCCAGCTCGCTGCCGCTGGGCATGGTGCGGGAGCCGGTGGCGGTGACGACGGTGCCGTTCCGGCCCGGTGACCTGCTGGTGGCGTACACCGACGGGCTGGTGGAGCGGCGCGGGCGAACGTACGACGCGGGGCTCGCGGCGCTGTGCGGCGCGGTCGACGCGGCCCGCGACGCCCCGGTGGAGGCGGTCGCCGACGCGCTGCTGGACGGGCGGGCTGGCTCCGAGGACGACCAGGCGCTGGTGGTGCTGCGGCACGCCGGCCCACGGAGGCCCCTTCCCCCACAGTGATCAACCCACTACCTTCTGAGGGATTCTCGTAACCGGTGGTGAGTGAGGGATCGCGTGGAGGAGTTCGACTACGTCGTGGTGGGCGCGGGCGCGGCCGGATGCGTGCTGGCCCACCGGCTCAGCGCGGACCCGGCGACCCGGGTGCTGCTGGTCGAGGCCGGCGGGTGGGACCGCAGCCCGTTCGTGCGCATCCCCAAGGCGTTCAGCAGGCTGATGGACGACCGGCGCACCGCCTGGCACTACCCGGCCGAGGCGGCGCCGGGGCGGCGGGAGGTGTGGCAGCGCGGCCGGCTGGTCGGCGGGTCCAGCTCCGTCAACGGCATGGTCTACGGCCGGGGCGACCGCCTCGACTGGGACGGCCTGGAGCGCCTCGGCAACCCGGGCTGGGGGTGGGACACCATGCTGCCGATCTTCCGGCGGCTGGAGGACCATCCGCTGGGCGCGTCGCCCACGCGCGGGGCCGGCGGGCCGCTGCGGCTGTCGTCGGCGACCGGCACCGACGCGCTCTGCGAGGACGTGATCGCCGCCGGCCAGGCGCTGGGCTGGCGCCGGTCCGACGACCTCAACGCCACCGAGGACGAGCGGATCGGGTACGTCACGGCGACCATCCGCGACGGCCGTCGGGTCAGCGCCGCCGACGCGTTCCTGCACCCGGTGCGGGACCGGCCGAACCTGACCGTCGCGGTGGGCACGGCCGTGCGGCGGATCCTCGTGCGTGGCGGCCGGGCGATCGGCGTACGGGCCGGCAGCGGCGGTCGCACCGTCGACTACGCGGCCTCGGCGGAGGTGATCCTCGCCGCCGGGGCGATCGCCAGCCCGCAACTGTTGCAGGTGTCGGGCATCGGGCCCGCCGACACGCTGCGCCGGGCCGGCGTCGACGTGCTGCTCGACCGGCCCCGGGTGGGCCTCGGGCTGCGCGAGCACCGGTCGGTGCCGGCGCAGTTCCGGCTGGTCGGCGACGGCGGTTACAACCACATGCTGGGCAGCCTGCTCGGGCAGGGCCTGGCCACGCTGCGGTACGCGCTGACCCGGCGGGGCCCGCTGAGCCTGCCGGTGCACGACGTGGGGGCGCACATCCGGTCCACGCCGCAGGTCGACCACCCGGACGCCCAGTTGCTGATCGCGCCGTTCTCGGCGGCCCCGCCCCGGCCGGGCCACGCGCTGGAACTGGAGACCGAGGCGGGGATGATGGGGCTGTGCACGGTCACCCGGCCGGACAGCGAGGGCAGCCTCGCCATCTCCTCGGCCGACCCGGGCACGCCGCCGCGGATCGTGGCCAACTACTTCGCCACCTCGCACGACCGGCGGGTCCTCGTGGACGCGTTCCGCCGGATGCGGGAGCTGTTCGCCACCGCGCCGATCGCCGGGCGGATCGCCGCCGAGACGGTGCCCGGCCCGGCCGTGCGCGGCGACCGGGAGATCGTCGAGGCGGCGCTGGCGCTGGGCTACTGCGGCTACCACGCCGTCGGCACCTGCGGCATGGGCCCGTCCGATGAGCACGTCGTCGACGCCCGGCTGCGGGTACGCGGCGTCGACACGCTGCGGGTGGTGGACGCCTCGGTGCTGCCGGTGCTGGTGTCCGGGTACCTCAACGCGCCGGTGATGGCGCTGGCCTGGCGGGCGGCCGACCTGATCCTCGCCGACTGACTCCGGACGGGCGGGGTACGGGAGCACAATCGACCGGACGACACGCACAGGATTGGGGTTCGACTCATGGGTGACGACGCTGGCAGGCAGCCCGCGAAGGCCTCCGGCACCTACCGGATCGGCGGCGACCTCCAGGTCGACCGACTCGGCTACGGGGCGATGCAGCTCACCGGGCCGGGCGTGTGGGGCGACCCGAGGGACCCGGCGGAGGCGGTGCGGGTGCTGCGCCGGGCGTACGAGCTGGGCGTGACGTTCATCGACACCGCCGACTCGTACGGGCCGTTCGTCTCCGAGCTGCTGATCCGGCAGGCGCTGCACCCGTACGCCGACGACCTGGTCATCGCGACCAAGGCCGGACTGACCCGCTCCGGGCCGGGCGACTGGCGGCCGGTGGGCCGGCCGGAGTACCTGCGCCAGCAGTGCGAGTTGAGCCTGCGCCACCTGGGCCTGGAGTCCATCGGGCTCTACCAGCTGCACCGCATCGACTCGTTGGTGCCGCTGGCCGACCAGCTCGGCGAGCTGGCGCTGCTCAAGCAGGAGGGCAAGATCCGGCACATCGGGCTGTCCGAGGTGACCGTCGCGCAGATCGAGCAGGCCCGCCAGATCACGCCGATCGTGTCGGTGCAGAACCTCTACAACCTGGCCGACCGCAGCGCCGAGGACGTGCTCGACCACTGCGAGCGCAACGACCTGGCGTTCATCCCGTGGTTCCCGATCGCCACCGGCAACCTGGCGAAGCCGGGCGGCCCGCTGGACGCGATCTCCACCGACCACGGCGCGACGCCCGCGCAGCTCGCGCTCGCCTGGCTGTTGCGGCGCTCGCCGGTCGTGCTCCCCATCCCGGGTACGTCGTCGGTGGCGCACCTGGAGGAGAACGTGGCCGCCGCGCAGGTGCAGCTCACCGACGACGAGTACGCGGCCCTCGCAAAGGCCGCCTGAGCCCACCCTCGTGGTCGGACGCGCCCGACGCCGGCGGGTCAGAGGGCGTAGCAGTCGGGGCGCACCGGGGAGTCGGTGAGCGCGCCCCGGACGACGGTGTACGTGGTGCCGTCGAGGACGAGGCCGAGGTGCCCGACGAGCCGCAGCGGGCACCACGACTGGATGAGCACGTTGGTGGCCCCGTCGGCGAGGGTCGCGTTGTCGACGGGCCGGACCAGCTCGTCCTGGAGGGTGCGCACGGCCGTCCAGCGCACGTCGCCCGGGGTGTCGTCGCCGTCGTTGAGGGCGGTGAGGAAGCTCGACCCGATGGCCATCTGCTGGCAGGCGACGATGCCGAGGCAGCTGCCGAGGCCGAGGAACTTCGCGATGTCGGCGACGTAGGTGCCGTAGTGCGGGGTGCCGAGGCTGACGTACCGGCCCACCTTGGTGCCGCCGCCGAGGTTGCGGATGAGGTAGCGGGAGACCAGGCCGCCCTCGGAGTGGGCGACGAGGTCGACGCGGGCCGCTCCGGTGGCGGCGCGCACCTGGTCGACGTACGCGGAGAAGGCCCGGGCGGAGTCGGCGATGTCGCCGAAGCCGAGGCCGGGGAGCTGGAAGATCGACACCCGGAAGCCGTCGGCGCGCAGCCGGGCGGCGAGCGGCTCGTAGCCGAGGGCGGGGGTGCTGAGCCCGGCGACGACGATGACGGGGTTGGCGGCAGCGGCGACCCGGGCGGCGGTGCTGGCGGGCCCGGCGGCCCGGGTCCCGGCCGGCGCGGCGGTGCTGGCGGGCCCGGCGGCCCGGGCTGCGGCGGCGGGCCCGCCCACGGTGGCGGCCTGGGCTGCGGCCGGGGAGGGTCCGGCCAGCACGGCGGCGGCGGTGGCGGTGGACGCGGCGAGGACGGCGAGGATCTTTCGGAGCAGCATGGCTGCACCCTCCTGGTGGGGGTGTCCCGGCCGGGCCGGGCGGAGGCGAGGGGCGTTCCGATCGATCGTGGAAAGATGATGGGGCCGCCGATCCAGCGACGTCAATGGAAAGTTACGCGCGAGTAACAGGATGTCGCGCCCAGCGCGAATTCCGGCGACCCGGGCTCATGATCGACTCCATGTCGGCGAGATGGCGGTATCCACGGCACCCGGATACCGCCACCTTCCCGACATGATCTTGTCGGCCCCGACCCGGCGGTCAGGCCGCCGCGTCGGGGCCGCCGCCGGACTCGATCGCCTCGCGGAGCGCCCGGGTGGCCTGGTCGATGAGCTTCGTGGCGTCCGTGCGGCCGTTGAACTGGATCTCCACCTCGGACTCCCCCGCCTGCACCCGGACGCTCACCTCGGTGCGCTGCTGGTCGACCCAGCTCTGCAACAGGTGGAACAGCCCCGGCAGCAGCGCCTGCGCCACCACCGCGATGATCACCGCATCGCTGAACCCGGGCCGCCCGCCAGACCGGCCGCCCCCGGCGTCGCGCACCCCGGCGCGCGGAACTCCGGGCGCTGGTGGATCCAGGTCAGCAGCGGCACCCGGGGCGGCCGGGCGGCGCGCGGCGTCAGCACCAGCCGCACCGGCTGCCGCGCCCCCGCCGACGCCCCCGTCGAGGTCTCCGTCACGTGGCGGCTCTCCTTCACTCGCCGCTGGGCAGGAACGTGATCCTGCCGTCGACCACCGACAGGACGCCCTCGACGCCGAACGAGTCGTCGTCGCTGAACGGGGTGGCTCCGAAGTAGCCGTCGGTGGTGCCGGTCGCCAGCACCGCCCCCTGCGCGTCGTACGGGGTCGACACCCGGGCCGTGGCGGGGCCGGTCAGCTCCACCGCGATCCGCGGGTACTCGGTGATCTTCCAGGCGATCTTCTTCACCGCGCTGCCGTTGTAGTAGCGGAAGGGGCAGCCCGCCGGGGCGGCCACCTTCTGCGCCGCGCAGGCGTCCAGGTGCCGGCGCACCTCCGCCTCGGCCGCCTCCCGCGCGCCCGGGGCCAGCACCGGCTCCAGCCGCACCTGACCCGCGCTGTCCATGCCGGGGACGACTGCGACGGCCTGCGCCGGGGTCTCCGCGAGCACCGTGCTCTGCCCGCCGACCGTGTAGACGCCGGGCAGCAGCGCGAGGGTGTCCCCCTCCGGGGGCGTCTCGACCGGCACCCCGTTGACCGTCAGGCCCGCCTGCCCACCGGGGACGCCCACCGTGACCGGCCCGCCGGCGAGTCGCCACCCGTGGAACAGGCCCAGGGTCGCCGACTCCTCCCGGCGCAGCGACAGCTCGGCCGGCACCCGCTGGCCGGCGAGGGTGAACTCCACCTTCGCCGTGGCCTCGTCGCCGTCCCGGTCGACCGAGAGCACCTCGACGTCGTCGGGGGGCCGGTAGCCCTTCGCCTCGACCAGCGCGGCGAGCCGGTCGACGTCGCCGGCCGCCGACCGCGCGTCGGGGGTCAGCAGTTCCAGGGCCGCCCGGGCGTCGTGGTCGGCCAGCGCCGAGAAGTAGCCGTCGACGGCCTGCGCCGGGCGGAACAGGGCCCACTGCGTCACCCCGAGCAGGATGCCGCCGAAGGCACAGGCCAGGGCCAGCGCGCCGGCGACCAGCATCGCCCGTGGGGAGGCGACCGCCCCCGGCCGCCCGAACAGACCCTCGGCGGTCACCGGGGCGGCGACGACGCCGTCGGCAGCCGCCGGGGTGAGCGTCTCCAGCCGGTCCAGCCGCAGCTCGGACGCCGGGTGCGTGGCGCAGACCGCCTCGTCCCAGCCGCTGCGCCCGGTCTCGAACGACTTGCGCCGCTCCAGCATGTCCCGCAGGCCCTGGGCGTGGCCGGCGAGCACGGCGCCCGCGTCGGCCCGGTACTCGGCGGCCCGCACGTCGCGGGAGTGCAGCGGCAGCACCACGTACTTCATGGTGAGCAGCACGGGCCAGAAGAAGACGAACACCACGAAGTTGGTCGCCGGGTGCGGGTAGGTCCGCATCAGCCACGTCGGCACGGCGTGCACCAGCACCAGGGGCAGCGCCACGCCACGGACGAACGCGCTGGTCACCTCGTCGCCGGTGCGCCAGTGCACCAGTTCGTGGCTGAGCAGCGCCGCGATGTTCTCGTCCGGTTCGTCGAGCAGACCGGTGGTGACGACCACGTGCCGGGCGTACGCGCGGGCGTTGGTGAGCACCGGGTCGTCCTCGATGAGCAGCCGGGGCACGGTGGGCAGGCCGAGGGCGTGCGCGCAGTCGTACAGGACGGGTTGCAGCCGTTCGGCCTCGCGGCGGCTGAGCCGGCGTGCGCCCGAGATGGCCAGCAGGCGCGGCTCCCACATGACCCGGTAGAGGGTGTAGAGCACGCCGATCAGCGCGGCGGCGCCCACCATCCCGGCCAGGCCGGTGAACAGGTTCGCCGGCTCGTCGAACGCCTCGCGCCAGGGCAGCGCCAGCACGAGCAGGGAGCCGGCGAGGAAGCCGAACGCGACGCCCACGAAGCTGCCGAGCACCCCGCCGGAGCGGTCGAGGAAGGCGTCGAGCAGCGAGCCGACCAGCGGGGCGTCCCGCACCGGCTCCGGCAGCACCTCGCCGAGGTTGCCGCCCCCGTTGATGATGCCGGCCACGCCGAACACGATCGCGCCGCCCACCCCGAGGAACAACGCGGCGGGCACGTAGAACCAGGTGGCCAGGAACGCGCCCAGCACCCCGCGCCAGTCACGCACCACCCCGGCGCGCAGCCAGACCAGCACGCTCGGATATCCGGGAGGCCGGGCGGCGAAGCGCTGCGCGAGGCGGGACGCGCCCTCGCCGGTGGACGCGGGATCGGCGGGCGTTGCGGAATCGGCCGGTGTGTCGGCTGCGGCAGGTCTGACCTGCGGTTCAGGGTCCGGGTCGCGCACGGCGGCTCCTCGACTCAACCGCCACCGGGAGAGGGTGGCGAATGGGAACGGATAAGGGCACGGCGTTTCGGACGGGCGGCTCGGCCGACCGTCGGAGGAATTGCGCAGGTACGATGAATGCCACCGATCCCATGCACGGGAGTCGACGACGACGCTGCACGTTACCCGTCCACAGTGGATCTCGCCAGCGGAATTCCGACAATGTCTCATGACTCCAGTCAGGGCGGGCGGCAATGGAATTCACAGGAGGTGAAGACCACTCGCCATTTCTGAGGCAGGCATCGACACTCCCCATCGTGGACGACGCCGTACGACGCAACCGCTGCTGCGCGCCGCGCCGACGGTGGTGCACCTGCAGAGCGGCCACGGCCTCGACGACGTGGCCCTGGTCGAGGCCGGCGCGCGTACGGTGATCGGGGTCGACTACAGCGCGGTGACGACCGGCGCGGCGAACCGGCGCGCCGCCGCACTGGGGCTGGCCTGCCGGTACGTGGTGGCCGAACTTCCCGGCGCTCCACTGCGCGACGGCTGCGCGGACCTGGTCTACACGGGCAAGGGCGCGCTGATCTGGATGCGGGACCTGGCCGCCTGGGCGCGCGACGTCGCCCGGCTGCTGCGGCCGGCGGGTCACCTGTTCGTGTACGAGGCGCACCCGGCGGCCGCCCTGTGGAGCTGGGACGCCGACGAGCCCCGGATCCGGGCCGACCGGAGTTACTTCGGTGATTGCTTCGTCAACGACACGTTCCCGGGGAACGGGGCGGTGGAATGGCAGTGGACCCTCGGGGAAATCGTCAACGCGGTGCTCGCCGCCGGCCTGGAACCGCTGCACCTGGCCGAACACCCCGAACCGTTCTGGCGGCCGGGCGGAGTCACGGCGGCGGCCTGGACGGGGCGGCTGCCGAACGCGTTCTCCCTGCTCGCCCGCAGCCCGGCAGGCTGCACGAAGATCGACCGGCGCGCGACCGCGTCGCCCCGCGCGTCGATCTGATACCCGTCGAGCCAGGTCCAGCCGTGGTAGGTGATCCGGTCGGCGTGCACCCGGATCAGCCGAAAGAAGATCGGCTGGACGAACTGCGGGCTCGCCGCCCGGGTCACGTACAGCAGCGTCCCCGCCCGCAGCAGGGCTTCTGTCGGCGCATAGGGAGCTGAGTCATCGGCGACATCACGCGTGGCGCTCACGGCTTCCCATCCGCTCCGCCGCACGCGCAGACGTACCGCCACCGAATCCACGACCACACGGGCTTGTGCCGACAGACCAGGGTCAGAGCGGTGGCGAGCAGGTACTCCTTGTAGGACACTCGTCGTGGCATACGGCCACCTTTGCGGCAGGCCAACCGGTCAATTGGCTACTGCCGATCGGACAGCGACGATCGCCCTATCGTCGGCGCATGGGTCGTGGCTCGGTGCTCCCGATGGGGCCCTACGAGACCGCAGAGCGCGTTGACGACGGCGAGGTGAAAGGTTCGACTGTCCGACGACGACACCCGCGAGTGATGGCCTCCGCGCCTCGCCGGAGCCGTTCCGGGGCCGCCGCGAGCACTCCGTACGGCCAGGAGTTGTCCCGGCCCGGACGCCGACCGGGTAGGCGGCGCGGCCCATCCCGCAAAGCCGCCTACCCGGCCTGTGAGCATGCCGAACGCGGGCGCGCTGTCACGGATCAGCTGGCGATCCGGCCCATCGCGCCGTAGCCGAGCTGCCGCGACGGCGTCTGGGCATCCACGTCCAGACCCGGGTCCGGACGCCAGTCCGCCATCAGGGTCACCCCCGGATCAACCAGTTCCATACCTTCGAACCAGGACGCGAACGTCGCCTTGTCCCGCACGTGGAGGGTCGCGCCGACCCCGGCTTGGTAGGCGGCGACCATCCGGTCTACCTGTGCTCTTGTTTCCGCGTCCACCGTGTCGGCGGTGAGGTGGGAGATCGCGAGGTAACTGCCAGGCGCCAGGGCGTCCCGGTACGCCGCGACGAGCCCCTTCGGATCATCCTCGTCGGGAACGAACACGAGCAGCCCACCCAGGATGATCCCCACCGGCTGAGACAAATCAATCAAATCGCGGATTGCCGGGTGTGCCCATACCTGCTCGGGGTGCCTCCCGTCGGCTTCCGCCATGGCGGCAAGCGGCTCCTTCGCAAGAATTTCCTCGCCGTGGATGACGGCCGACGGGTCGTTGTCCACATAAATCACCCGCGCGCGGGGGTTGAGGGCGTGCGCCACTTCGTGTGTATTGTTGGCCGTCGGCAGACCCGCCGCGATATCGATGAACTGCTCCACCCCCTGCGCCACCAGATATCGCACGGACCGGCGCAGCCACTCCCGGTTACCGCGAGCCAGCAGGTCGACGCTGGGCAGCGTCAGCTTGATGCGCTCCGCCTTCTGCCGGTCGATGGTGAAGTTGTAGAGTCCTCCCAGATAGTAATCGTAAATCCGTGCGATGTTGGCGTTTTCCACGTCAGCTACCGCTTTATCCAGGCGGTTGGCGATTGCCGTCATTCGAGCCCCTTCGGATTTTGCTACGGCGCGGGACCGGCTCGCCGGTCCGCCACATGATAATCCGACAACCATGGATATTGCGATGCTGTGTCCGCCATCGATTTGACCATGCGGACGCTCTTACGGCAGCCGCCGCTCGTGGCCGTCAGCCTGGAAAAGGCTCAATGATGACGGTTGCGGTGGTGGTTCACGAGGCCGGCGGTCGGCCGGCTCAGCCCTCGTCGCCCCCGCGCTGACCGGACGCTCGATCGGTGATCAGGCTGGAAGTCTTGCCTGCCGCCTTCCTGACCAGGTCGAAGGTCGCGTTGCCGAGGCACTTGGCGGCATCGACGCCCTCCGCTCCTGTCTTGAGCGCCTTGTCCGTCACTTCCATGGCCGCGTCCGGTCTCGACGCGCTCCGACCGGTCCTTGCCCGGCAGGTAGCAGCCCACGAAGCCCTGGAGGTGTTCGCGGCGCAACGGGTTCTGCTTGAGGGTGACATGCCGGGTGGCGCGCGAGGCGACGTGCTGCACGGAGTTGAGCTGCTCGACGGTGAACACGACAGGATATGAAGGAGTGCCCACATCCACCCACCCTGGGCGTATCGGGTATCCGACAGAAGTTCACAGATACTATCGACGATCTTCATCCGTTGATGGGTCAAGATTCTTCGCGATCACTGTGGACCGACACGACCGGGAGAGCCATGCGGGACAGCCTTCTCAGCACCGCCGACGAGGTGTTGGAGCGGCTCGAAGACGAGATCGCCTTCCTGGCGGAGGGCCTGGCCGGCGTGTCCGAACAGCTCACCTGCCTGACCACCGAGCTCGACGACCAGCTCGCCGAGGGCAGCCCCGAACAGGTCGGGCACACCCTCGACCGGGTCGCCGCGCTCCTGGGCGACCAGGCGCTCAGCGACCTGACGGCCCTGGCCGGGCTCGGCGCGATCCGCCACGGCCATCCCCCGCAACGGGACGACGACAGCGTCCACGCGATCCCCACGCTGCCCACCGAGGGAGTACCCGTCGCCACCGGGCGGGGCGACGCGGACGAGCGCTCGACCGACGAGCTGCGGGCCCTGGTCGCGTCCGCAGCGGACCACCTCCGGCGGCTGTCGGTCTTCGTCACCGACCGGTTCGACCTGGCCCGCGCGGCGGCGGAGCGCGGTGACGCCGACCGGGCGCTGGAGGAGCTGCGGCTGACCCGGGAGGCCGCCGGCAGCGCGCCCGTGAGCTACCAGCTCTGGCTGACCTGCCTGGCCGACCTGCCCGGCTGACCCCGCCCACCCGGGTGACGACCACCCGACCGGGACGCCCCTCGTCGTCGGTGTCGGCCACCGACCCACGAGCGGCGGCCCATGCCGACGACGTCGGGACGGGACGACCTCAGGGCGTCACGCTGCGCTGCCGCGACCGCCCGGCGGCCACACCCCGCGCAAGCCCTTTGCTCTGCACCCGGATACGCAACAGCCACGCACGGTAACCCACCAGCCCCGCCCGCACCGACTCGCTTGCGTCTATGTGTCGAGCCAGGCCACCGTGATGCGCATATGGGTGCAGAGCAAAGGGACAGCGGGAAGTCTGGCGGGGTCGCGGGGGCATCACGAAGGGTGACCTCGGGCCGGCGTCGCACACACGTCGCCGGCCACCTCACGGACGGTGGTCAGTCTGCGGCAGGCTCGGGGGCGGCGGCAACGGGTCGGACCCCCGCCGCCACGGCCCGCAGCTCCGACTCGGGCACCCGCTCCGGCTCGGCGCGCACGTCGACGGCCACCCCGGGCTCGACCAGCCGGAACGCCTCGCCGCCGCCGACGAGGCCGGTCACGTCGCCCTCGGTGAACTCGGTGAGCGGCCACGCCGCGGCGTCCCGCTCGTGATAGTCGGCGAGGAATTCACGCAGCGCGTCGAGCGTGCCCAGCCGGCTCCCGCGCAGGACGTGCACCCGCAGGTCGACCCGCCAGCCCTCCGCCACCTGCCGCTCCCACACCCGGGTGCGGAAGCGCACCCCCTCCCACTCGCTGGCGAAGTCGGACACCTCCCCGTCGACCCCCGCCGGCACGTACCCGATCATGAACCCGCCCAGGTCCTCGCTCATCGCCGCCTCCCCCTCGCCCGACCCGACCCCGCGCCGGAATCCTGGACACCTATCGTCCACAACGGACGACCACTGTCCAAGATCCCGGCGGCCACGGGACGACAAGGGGCGGCACAGTCAGCCCAGGAGCGCCACGAGGGCGTGGACGGCCGGGTTGGTGGTGAGGTGGGGCCAGGCGAGGCCGACGTCCACCGTGGGGGTCGGCGCGGTGAACCGGCGCAGCCGTACCCCCGGCACCTTCAGCGCCCGCGCGCGACCGGCGGGCACGGCCGCGATCACGTCGCCCTGCGCCACCGCGCGCAGCAACTGCTCGTCGTCGGGCTCCTGCCGGACCAGCCGGAAGCCGCCGCGCGGCCAGACCTGGGCGATGGTCCGGTCGAACATCCCGGGGCCGTTGTCGCGGGGCCACATGACGGCCGGCAGGTCCACCACCTCGGCCCGGCTGATCCGGCGGCGGCCGGTCGCCAGCGGATGCCCCGCCGGCAGGGCCAGCAGCAGCTCCTCGGTGTCGACGGTGCGGCACGCGAGCGCCGGCTCGTCGACCGGCGGGCGGACGAACGCCGCGTCGAGCCGGCCGGCGAGCAGCCCGGCGACGTTCGGCGCGGTCCAGGCGGTCTCGGCGACGACCTCCACGTCGGGATGGGCGGCGCGGAACCGGGCCACCAGGGCGTCCACCGGACCGCCGCGCGCCGACCGGGTGTACGCGAGCCGCAGCCGCCCGCCCCGGCCCCGCACCAGATCCCTGATGCGGGCGGTGCCGGCGTCAACGTCGGCGAGCAGCCGGGCGGTCTCGGCGGCCACCCGCTGCCCCACCTCGGTCAGCGTGCAGCCCCGGCTGGTGCGGTGCACCAGCGGCACGCCGAGCTGACGTTCCAGGGCGCGGATCTGCTGGCTGAGCGCCGGCTGGGCGATGTGCAGGCGGGCGGCGGCCCGGGTGAAGTGCAGCTCCTCGGCGAGCACGGCGAAGTAGCGCAGCCGGCGCAGATCCGACCAGGCGTCCATCCCCGGATCATAAGCGCCGCTTATCGCCGCCTGCCCGTTCCGTCTTGGACGCCCGCCCGGACGGCCGGCCACGATCCAAACGACGACCGGAAGGAGCGGACGATGGCGGAGCGGATGGACGTGGTGGTGGTCGGCGGCGGGATCATCGGGCTGACCGCCGCCGTGACCCTGCAGGAGCGGGGCGCGCGGGTGACCGTGCTGGCGGCGGACGACCCGGCGGACACGGTGTCGACGGTGGCCGCCGCCGTGTGGTACCCGACGCACACCGACGAGGATCCCCGGGTGCTGCGCTGGGCGAGCGAGACGCACGCGGAGCTGGGCCGCCAGGCGGGGGCGGGCGTGCCGGGGGTGGTGGCCCGGCCGACCCGGATGCTGCTGCGCCACCGCTACGGCGGCCCGCCGTGGTGGGCGGCGGCCACCGGGGACCTGGTGGCCGGGCCGGCCGAGCCGCCGTACACGGCGGTGCTGCGGTTCACCGCGCCGACGGTGGAGATGACGCCGTACCTGGGGTGGCTGGCCGGGCGGGTCACCGCCGGCGGGGGGCGGGTGCTGCGCCGCCGGGTGCGGGACCTCGCCGAGGCGTTCGACGTCGCCCCGACGGTGGTCAACGCGACCGGGCTGGCCGCCGGCCGGCTCGCCGCCGACCCCGCCGTGCACCCGGTGCGCGGGCACGTGGTGCTGGTGGCCAACCCGGGGCTGACCACCTCGGTGCGGGACGAGGACGACCCGGCCGGGATCACCTACGTGCACCCGCGCCGGCACGACGTGGTGCTCGGCGGCACGTACCAGCCGGGGGTGTGGGACACCGGGCCCGACCCGGCGACGGCGGCGGCGATCCGGCGGCGGTGCGTGGCGCTCGTGCCGGAGCTGGCCGACGCGCCGGTGCTCGGCGAGCGGATCGGATTGCGCCCGGCCCGGCACGGCGGCCCCCGGGTGGCGGTCGAGCCGGCGGGCCCCGCCGGGGGCCGGCTGGTGCACGCGTACGGGCACGGCGGCGCGGGGGTCACCCTGTCCTGGGGGTGCGCGGCCGAGGTGGCCCGCCTCGCCCTGGACGGCTGACCGGCGGCGCGACCGGCGACCCGGGACCGGCGACCGGACCGGGACTGGGACTGGGACCGGGGCTGCCGGACTCAGCCCAGCAGGCGGAACAGCACCAGGTAGCCGCAGTAGGCCAGCGGCATGAGCAGCACGCAGGTCACGAAGCCGAGCGGCACGAACCGGGGCGGCGGCCCGTCCGCGCCCAGCGCCGGCCGCCCCCACCGGCCGAGCACCAGGTAGCCGGCGACGAAGCAGAGCACGGGCAGCGCCCCGCAGGTCGCCACGTAGACGGCCCCCGGGCTGGCCACCACGCCCGCGACGCCCAGCAGCACCACCGCCAGCACGACGCCGGCCGCCGCGCACCCCGCGTACACGGCCAGGGCCCGCGCCAGCGGCGACCACGCCGGCAGCAGCGGCGGCCGCCGGCCGACGGCCTCCGTGAGGCCGATCAGCCGGTCGGTCTCGTCGGCGAGCCGCCGGGCCTCGGCCAGCTCCGTGCCCGGGTCGACGCCCCCGGCGCGGGGCGCGGGCACCCCGGCCGCCGTCGGCACCGCCACCACCGCGCCGGTCGTCGTCGCACCCTGGGGGTACGCCCCGACACCCGGCCGCCCCGGCGCGGCGGCTGCGCCGCCAGCCCCCGCCGTCCCCGGCTCCGGCGACCCACCGGCCCTGCCGCCGGACGGCCCCGCCCCGGCCGCTGCCGTCGGGGTGGCGGCCGGCGACGCGGGGCGCTCGCCCGCCGTGGGTGCCGGTTCGGCGGTGACGCCGGCGGCCCGGCCGAGCTGGTCGAGGCGGTGGGACTGGGCGTCGAGGCGTCGGGTGAGCTGGTCCAGCGTCGCGCGCAGGGCCGAGCGGCGGCGGTCGGCGGCGACGGCGTCCCGGTCGGTCTCGCGGCGCTGGTCGGCGAGCTGCCGGGCCAGGGCGGCGTACTCGGCGAAGGTGGCCACGGCTCAGCGCTCCTCGTCCTGTTCGTGCCCCGGCCCGGTGAACGGCACGATCAGCCGGGTGCGCTGGTCGTGCCGGTCCACCAGCAGCGCCCGGTCGGGGCGCGGGGTGTAGGCGAGGTCGTGCTCGCCCAGGTGCAGTCCCAGCTCCGCGCCGGGGACGTTCAGCGCGACCAGGCAGGCGACGTCGTCGCGGTGGTGCGCCCCGCCGAGGTCGTCGGCGAGCCGGCGCAGCCCCCGCCACCAGCCCAGCAGGTGCACGCCGCGGCCCGGGCCCTCGCGCAGCAGGGCGCGCAGGTCGTCCAAGCCGGAGCGGAACGTGGTCGGGTCGGTGCCGGCGAGGGCGGCCGAGGCCGCGTCCGCGCCGAAGAGCACCAGGTAGGTGCGGCCGGCGGCGGGCTGGCCGGCGGCGAGGGCGGCGATCCGGTCGCGCAGGGCGGCCGGGTCGAGCCGCTCCACCGGGTGGCCGGCGGCGGCGAGCGCGTCGGCGGTCGCGTCGACCACCGGGTCGACGGCGGCGGCCAGCCCGGCCAGCAGGAACCGGGCCCCGCCGGGGGCGTGCTGCCGGGCGAGGCCCAGCGCGGCGGCGCGCAGCACCTCCGCGCCGACGGTCGAGGTGCCGACCACGGCCAGGTGCCGGCCCGGGGTCGCGTCGAGGGTGAACGAGGCGGGGCTGTTCGCCACGTCGACGACGCGGCCCACCAGGGCGACCGGGGGCCCGACGCCGGGGCGCAGGGCGGCGAGGGCCGGGTCGTCGTCCAGCCGTGCCGGATCGTACCCCCGGAAGACGGTGGGTCCGGCGGACCCGGCCGGCCGCTCGCGCCACAGCTCGTGGCGCAGCCGGGCCAGCTCGGCGCGGGCGGCGTACGCGTCGGGGAAGCGGACCACGGTGTCGGCCCCGGCCGCCCCGGCGGCGGTGTTGAGCACGGCCGCGCCGATCGGCAGCGCGTCGGCGGCGGTGTTGAGCGCGTCCAGCACTCCCCCGCCGCCGGGCAGGGCCACCCGCAGCGGGAACTGCCCGAAGATCGCCTCGGCGCGGCCGTACAGCGACTCGATGCCGGCGGTGGACTGACTGGCCAGCACCAGGTGCACCCCGTACGAGCGGCCCTTGCGGGCCAGCTCCTCCAGCAGGTCGACGGCCTGGCGGGCGACGGCGTCGGTGCCGGCGAGCAGCACCTGGAACTCGTCGACGACCGCCACGATCCGGGGCACCGCCGCGTCGCGGGGCAGGTCGGCGAGCTTCGTGACGCCGTGCCGCTTGAGGACGGTCGCCCGCCGGTTCAGCTCCCGGCGCAGCTCCCGCAGCACGGCCAGGCCGTACTCCCGGTCGCTCTCGATGCCGACGACGCGGGCGTGCGGCAGCCAGGACGGGTCCCGCTCGGTGGGCACGAACTCGGTGAAGCTGACGCCCTCCTTGAAGTCGAGCAGCCAGAGCTGGAGCTGGTCGGGGGCGTAGCGGGCGGCCAGCCCGTAGAGGGCGTCGAGGAGGAACACGGTCTTGCCGGCGCCGGTGCGGCCGGCGACCAGCCAGTGCGGGGTGGCGTCGTCGAAGGCGACGGTGACCGGCTGCCGCCCGGCCCGGCCGACCACGGTGGACAGCCCGGCGGCGCTGGTCGCCGCCCAGCGGCGGGCCGGCAGCAGGTCGGCGAAGGCGGGCGGGGTGTCGCGGCGGGCGGCGGGGGCGAGGTGCGCGGCGAGGGCGGCCACGGTGGCCGGCGGCAGGTCGCCGTCGAGGACGACGGGGGCGGCCAGCCCGGAGCCGTCGGCGCTGAACGGGTGCCCGGGCGGGTCGCCGACGTGGGCGTACCGCTGCATCAGGCGCAGCGCGGTGGCCGCGCCCGGCGGCGGCGCGTCGGAGCCGGCGGGGCTCTGCTGGCCGGCGCCGCCGGGTGAGGCGGCGCGGTGGCCGGCGAGCAGCACGCAGACCGCGGCGGACGCCCCGGCGTGGGTGAGCGCGGCGAGCCGGGCCAGCTCGCGGGGGCCGGGCGCGGCGGCGACGACCAGCACCAGCAGCTCGCGGGCGGCGGGGTCGGCCTCCTGGGCGGCCCGGGCGTGCCGCTCGGCGGAGTCGAGCAGCGCGGCGACCTCGGCGGCGGTGGTGGCGGTCGGGGCGAGCACCCCGGCGTCGAGCAGCGGGCGCAGCGGCAGGAAGGTGGCCCCGAAGGCCACCGTGTCGATCCCGGCGACCCGGACCGTGCCGGGCGGGGCGGTGGCGAGCAGCCGCAGCACCACCGCGCGCAGCAGCTCGCCGACGCGCGGGTCCCGGGCGTCGGCGTCGACGGTGAGGTGGCAGCCGCCGCCGAGCGGGACGAGCACGGGGAAGCCGCCGTCCAGTGTGGTCGCCTCGCCGACGCGGATCGGGGCGGGCGCGCCGGTCAGCGCGGTGACCCCGGGGGCGGGGGCGGCGAGCCGCCCGCCCACGGCGGCCAGCCGGGCGACGACGTCGGCGGCGGTGGGGGCGGCCGGACCCGGCGCGCCCATCCACCGGCGGGCCCGGTCGAGCCGCTCGCGGGCCTGCCGATGGGCGGCGACCGCCTGACCGTACGCCGACGCGAGCCTGCCCACCCTCTGCTGCCCCCCACGCGCGATGGCCGTCTGATCCAGCGAACCCTAACGGACGCGCGGCAGCGTCGGACAGTCCGCCGCGGCGGCGCGCGCACCGGCCCCGCCGGGGCGGCCGGCGGGGCCGGTGACGGGCCGGCGGCGGGGCCTGAGGCGGGGCCCCCGGTCGCCGGCCGGCTGTGGTGGCGCGGGGTCAGCCGGTGACGGCGGTGAGCGCCGGCAGGTAGCCCAGCCGGTAGCCGTCGGCGTTCGGGTGGTACGCCTCGATGACGCCGGTGACGTCGCGGATCCACGGCGCGGCGGCGCAGACGCCGTGCCCGGCGAAGTAGGGGCGGGCGTCGGCGAAGGTGGCCCCGGCCGCGGCGGCCCGGCCGGCGGTGACCGAGGCGAGCAGGTCGGCGGCCTCGTTGATGATGGTGCGCTTGTAGGCGCTCATCGCCAGCGCGCCGCAGGAGGTCGTCTCGAACAGGCGCGGGTAGCCGAGCACGACGAGCCGGGCGTTGGGGGCCTTCTCGCGGATCGCGGCGTAGGTGCGGTCGAGGCGGCCGGGCAGCTCGGTGGTGGCGAACGTCCTGGCCTCGTTGACCGCGCCCTCGCAGGTGCTGGTGCTGCCGAACCGGCAGCTCGTGATGACGTCGACGAAGCCGGCGTCGTTGCCGCCGATGGTGATGGTGACCAGGGTGGTGCTGGTGCTCAGCGCGCTCACCTGCTTGTTGATGACGTCGGCGGTGACCGCGCCGCCGCAGGCGGGGAACGTGAAGCTGGCGACCTGGTGGGCGGCGGCCCAGAGCGGGGCGTACGACTTGTCGCTGCGCAGGCAGGTGGACAGGTCGTACGGCCCGGCGCCGACGCCGGACGAGTAGGAGTCGCCCAGCGCCACGTAGTTGATCGCGGCGGCGGCACGGGCGGGTTTCGCCGCCTGGGCGGCCTGGGCGACGCCGGGGGCGGCCGCCGCGCCGAGGGTCGCGGCGAGCAGGGCGGTCAGCGCGGTCAGGGCGCGGGCCAGCGGGCGGTGGGGCATGGGGAACCTCCGCGGGGGCAGGGGTGGTGGATCCTCGGAACCGCGCGCGTGGCCCAGGGGTGGTGGTTACTGGTCGGTAATGCTATCGAAACATTTCCATCGAGGGAATAGGGCGCGGACCGCCCGCGCGGGACACACCCGTTTACATCTGTCGATTAGGTTGGCCGGCGTACACCCAACGGAGGGAGTCCATCCCGTGCGACGCGTTCTCGCGGCGGCCATCGCCGCCCTGACCGTCTCCACCGCCGGCACGGTCGCGGCCGGCGCACCCGGCCACGCCGCCGCCCGATCGGGCTGGGGCCGGCCGGCCGCGGCGCCGGCCGCGCCCACCCCGGGCAGCCCCGGCATCGGCGACAGCTACTTCCCCGACTACGGCAACGGCGGGTACGACGTCGACCACTACGACGTCCGGCTGCGCTACGAGCCCGCCACCGACCAGCTCTCCGGCACCACCACGATCCTCGCCCGGGCCACCCAGGACCTCTCCCGGTTCAACCTGGACTTCGTGCTCGGCGTCCAGTCGGTGAAGGTCGACAACTACCCGGCCACCTTCGCCCGCGAGGGCGCCCACGAGCTGGTGATCACCGCGCCCCGCCCCATCGTCTCGGGCCAGTCCCTGACCATCGTGGTGCAGTACGCGGGCGTGCCGTCGCAGACCCGCGTCGACGGCTGGACCGGCTGGACGAAGACCGCCGACGGGGCGCTGGCCGTCAACGAGCCCGAGTCGGCCTGGTGGTGGTACCCGAGCAACGACCACCCCAGCGACAAGGCCACGTGGGACGTCTCCGTGTCGGTGCCGACCGGCGTCGAGGTCGTCAGCAACGGGGTGCAGCCCCGGCCGCCGCTGGCCGAGCCCGGCAACCGGACCCGCTGGGGCTGGCGCAGCGCCACGCCGGGCGCGACGTACCTGGCGTTCCTCGCCATCGGGCAGTACGACATCGTCACCGACACCGCGCCGAACGGGCAGCCGGTCGTCAACGCGTACAGCACCACGCTGGGCTCGCTCGGGCCGGCCGCGCGGGCCAGCATCGGACGCACCGCCGAGATCGTCGACTGGGAGAGCGGGATCTTCGGGCCGTACCCGTTCGAGGCGCAGGGCGGCGTCGCCGCTCCGGCCAACAGCCTCGGCTTCGCCCTGGAGACGCAGACCCGCTCGGTGTACGGGCCGGGCTTCTGGCGGCGCGGGTCGAACACCTACGTGGTCGTGCACGAGAACGCCCACCAGTGGTTCGGCGACTCGGTCTCGGTCGCGGACTGGAGCCAGATCTGGCTCAACGAGGGCTTCGCCAGCTACGCCGAGTGGCTCTGGTCGGAGGAGCAGGGCGAGGGCACCGCGCAGGAGTGGTTCGACTTCACCTACGCCAGTTACCCGGCCGATGACGAGTTCTGGCAGGTGCCGCCCGGCGACCCGGGCGCGAACAACGTCTTCGACGGCGCGGTCTACGACCGGGGCGCGATGGCCCTGCACCAGCTCCGACTGGCCGTCGGCGACGCGGCGTTCTTCCGCATCCTGCCGGAGTGGACCGCCGCCCACCGCCACGGCAACGGCACGATCGCGCAGTTCCAGGCCCTCGCCGAGCAGGTCTCGGGCAAGGACCTCGACGCCCTGTTCACGACCTGGCTGTTCACCAAGGGCCGCCCGGAGCTGACGTCGGACGCGGCGGCGGCCCGGGCCGCCGCCACCCCGGCCGCCCCGGTCAAGCCGAAGTCGTGGGCCAAGGTCCGCGAGGCCCACGAGCTGCTGCACTGACACGCCGGCGGGCCGGCACACCCGGCCCCGCCCCGCCGAGCGGGGCCGTCAGCGGGCGGCGAGGGGCTGCCGCGCCGGGTCGACCGGGGCGGGCAGCTCGCCCACCCCGCCCAGGTAGGAGTGGATCGCGGCGGCCGCCGCCCGCCCCTCGGCGATCGCCCACACGATCAGCGACGCACCCCGGTGCATGTCCCCGGCGACGAAGACGCCGTCGGCGTCGGTCTGCCAGTCCGGCCGGGCGTCGATCGCGCCCCGGGCGTTGCGGGCCACCCCGAACTGCGCCAGCAGCGGCTGCTCCTCGGTGCCCTCGAAGCCGATCGCCAGCAGCACCAGGTCCGCCGGCAGCTCCCGCTCCGAGCCGGGCACCGCCGTGACGATCCGCCGGCCGTCGCGCTTTTCGACGGTCACCTCGGCGATGCGCACGGCGCGCACCTGGCCGGTGCCGTCGTCGACGAACTCCTGCACGGCGGCGGCGAACACCCGGTCGCCGCCCTCCTCGTGCGCCGGGTAGCTGCGCAGGATCCACGGCCAGGTCGGCCACGGGTCGCGCGCGGCGTCGCGGGCGTGCGGCGGCTCGGGGTACAGGTCGAGCTGGTGTACGCCGGCCGCGCCCTGCCGGTGGGCCACGCCGAGGCAGTCCGCGGCGGTGTCGCCGCCGCCGATGATCACCACGTGCTTGCCGGCGGCGTCGATCGGGGTGTCGTCGGGCAGCACCGCGAGGGCCGGCCGGCCCTCGCCCGCGGCCGCGACGACGCGGTTCGCGGCGACCAGGTGCGCCATCGCCTGGTGCACGCCGCGCAGCGCCCGCCCCGGCGTCTCCGGGGTGTCCCGGCCCTGCAACGCGCCGCAGGCGAGCAGCACCGCGTCGTGCGCCTCGCGCAGCTGCTCGGCGGTCACGTCGACGCCGACGTTCACGCCGGTGCGGAACCGGACGCCCTCGGCCTCCAGCTGGGCCAGCCGCAGGTCGATGTGCTGCTTCTCCAGCTTGAAGTCGGGGATGCCGTAGCGGAGCAGGCCACCGATCGCGTCGTCGCGTTCGTACACCGTCACGGCGTGGCCGGCGCGGGCGAGCTGCTGGGCGGCGGCCAGGCCGGCGGGCCCGGAGCCGACCACGGCGACCGACCGGCCGGTCGGCGCCGCCGCCGGCCGCGGCGCGAGGCCACCCCGGGCCGCCGCGTCGGCGATCTCCACCTCGACCTGCTTGATGGTGACCGGCTGCCCGCCGCCGATGCCGAGCACGCACGCCGCCTCGCAGGGCGCCGGGCAGAGCCGGCCGGTGAACTCGGGGAAGTTGTTGGTGGCGTGCAGCGACTCCACCGCGGCGTCCCAGCCGCCGGTGCGGACCAGGTCGTTCCAGTCCGGGATGCGGTTGCCCAGCGGGCACCCGTCATGGCAGAACGGGATGCCGCAGTCCATGCAGCGGGTGGCCTGCTCGCGGATCAGCGCCTCGCCGGCCGGCGGGTACACCTCCCGCCAGTCGGTGATCCGCACCGGCACCGGCCGGCGCGCGGGCAGCCGCCGGTCGTAGCGCAGGAAACCGTTCGGGTCAGGCACGAGCCACCTCCTGGGCGACCACCCGCGTGGCGGGCGGCACCGGCGCGGCCGGCGCGCTCAGCGCGCTCATCACCGCGTCGTCGACGTCATGGCCGGCGGCTTCGGCGGCCCGCATGATCTCCAGCACCCGGCGGTAGTCCCGGGGCACCACCGCGGTGAACTCCTCCACCGCCTCCGGCCAGCGCTTGAGCAGCGCCTCGGCGACCGCCGAGCCGGTCTCGGCGACGTGCCGGTGCACCAGCTCGTGCAGCCGGTCGGACTCCTCGTCGCTCAGCGGCGACAGGTCGACCAGCTCGGTGTTGACCCGCCGCTCGTCGAGCCGCCACACGTACGCGGTGCCGCCGGACATGCCGGCGGCGAAGTTGCGCCCGGTCTCGCCGAGCACCACCACCGTGCCGCCGGTCATGTACTCGCAGCCGTGGTCGCCGACGCCCTCGACGACCGCCACCGCGCCCGAGTTGCGCACGGCGAACCGCTCGCCGACCCGGCCGCGCAGGAAGACCTCGCCGGCCGTGGCCCCGTACAGGATGGTGTTGCCGGCGATGATCTGGTCCTCGGCCCGCTCCCCCGACGCGGCCTCGCCGTCGACGAACGGCGCGGCGGCGTCCGGGCGGACGACGAGCCGGCCGCCGGAGAGCCCCTTGCCGACGTAGTCGTTGGCGTCGCCGTGCAGCCGCAGCGTGACCCCGGCGGGCAGGAACGCGCCGAAGGACTGCCCGGCGGTGCCGCGCAGCAGGAACTCGATGGTGTCGGCGGGCAGGCCGGCCCCGCCGAAGCGGCGGGTGACCTCGCCGCCGAGCATCGCGCCGACGCTGCGGTGCTCGTTGCGCACCGCCACCTCGACCCGCACGGGCGTGCCGTCGGTCAGTGCCGGCTGCGCGAGGGCGATCAGCTCGTTGTCCAGCGCCAGCTCCAGCCCGTGCTCCTGGGCCCGTACGCCGCGCCGGGCGGCGCCGGCCGGCAGCTCCGGCAGGTGCAGGACCCGACCGAGGTCGAGGCCGTGGGCCTTCCAGTGGTCGATGGCCGGTACGACGTCGAGCAGCTCGGTCTGCCCGATCGCCTCCTCGATCGAGCGCAGGCCCAGCTCGGCGAGGTAGCCCCGGACCTCCTCGGCGAGGAAGAGGAAGAAGTTCTCCACGAACTCCGGCTTGCCGGTGAACCGCTCGCGCAGCACCGGGTTCTGGGTGGCGATGCCGACGGGGCAGGTGTCGAGGTGGCAGACCCGCATCATCACGCAGCCCTCGACGATGAGCGGGGCGGTGGCGAAGCCGAACTCCTCCGCGCCGAGCAGCGCCGCGACCAGCACGTCCCGGCCCGTCTTGAGCTGGCCGTCGACCTGCACGGTGACCCGGTCGCGCAGCTTGTTGAGCAGCAGGGTCTGCTGCGCCTCGGCCAGGCCCAGCTCCCACGGGGTGCCGGCGTGCTTGAGCGAGTTGAGCGGGGACGCGCCGGTGCCGCCGTCGTGGCCGGAGATGAGGATGACGTCGGCCTTGAGCTTGGCCACGCCGGCCGCGACGGTGCCGACGCCGGTCTCGCTGACCAGCTTGACGTGCACCCGGGCGGCCGGGTTGACGCACTTGAGGTCGTGGACGAGCTGCGCCAGGTCCTCGATCGAGTAGATGTCGTGGTGCGGCGGCGGGGAGATCAGGCCGACGCCGGGGGTGGCGTGGCGGGTGCGGGCGATCCACGGCCACACCTTGTTGCCGGGCAGCTGGCCGCCCTCGCCGGGCTTCGCGCCCTGGGCCATCTTGATCTGGAGGTCGTCGGCGTTGACCAGGTATTCGCTGGTCACGCCGAACCGGCCGCTGGCGATCTGCTTGACCGACGAGCGGCGGGCCGGGTCGTGCAGCCGGTCGACGTCCTCGCCGCCCTCGCCGGTGTTGGACTTGCCGCCGAGGCGGTTCATGGCGATGGCCAGGGTCTCGTGCGCCTCGGCGGAGATCGACCCGTACGACATCGCGCCGGTGGCGAACCGCTTGACGATCTCGCTGGCCGGCTCGACCTCGTCCAGCGGCACGGGCGGACGGACGCCGGTGCGCAGGGTGAACAGCCCGCGCAGCGACCCGGCCTTCGCGGCCAGTTCGTCGACCTTGGCCGTGTACTGCCGGAACACGTCGTACTGACGGCTGCGGGTGGCGTGCTGGAGCAGGAAGACGGTCTCCGGGTTGAACAGGTGCAGCTCGCCCTCGCGACGCCACTGGTATTCCCCGCCGACCTCCAGCCGGTCGGTCGCCACCGCGCCCGGCGCCGGCCAGGCCAGCGAGTGCCGGGCGGCCACCTCGGCGTGCACGCCGTGCAGGTCGACCCCGCCGATCGTGCTGGGGGTGCCCCGGAAGTAGCGCTCGACGAGGCGGGCGTCCAGGCCGACGGCCTCGAACACCTGCGCCCCGCAGTACGACGACACGGTCGAGATGCCCATCTTGGACATGATCTTCAGGACGCCCTTGCCGAGCCCCTTGACGTAGTTGCGCACCGCCTTCGCCGGCTCGACGCCCGTCAGGGCGCCGGTGGCGATCATGTCCTCGACCGACTCGAAGGCCAGGTAGGGGTTGACGGCCGCCGCGCCGTAGCCGATCAGCACGGCCGCGTGGTGCACCTCGCGGCAGTCGCCGGACTCGACGACCAGCGCCACCTGGGTGCGGGTCTGCTCGCGGACGAGGTGCTGGTGCACGGCGGCGGTGAGCAGCAGCGACGGGATCGGGGCGAGGTCGGCGTTGGAGTCGCGGTCGGACAGCACCAGGATGCGTACGCCGTCCTCGATCGCCTCGGAGACGTGCCGGCAGATCTCGGTGAGCCGCGCCTTGATCCCGGCCCCGCCGTCGCGGGCCCGGTAGAGCCCGGAGACCCGCACGGCCTTGAAGCCGGGCAGGTCGCCGTCCTCGTCGATGGAGAGGATCTTGGCCAGCTCGTCGTTGTCGATCACCGGGTAGGGCAGCACGATCTGCCGGCAGCTCGCCGGGCCCGGGTCGAGCAGGTTGCCCTCCGCGCCGATCGTGTGCTGGAGGCTGGTCACCAGCTCCTCACGGATGGCGTCCAGCGGCGGGTTGGTGACCTGGGCGAAGAGCTGGTGGAAGTAGTCGTAGAGCAGCCGCGGCCGGGTCGAGAGTGGGGCGATCGGGGTGTCGGTGCCCATCGAGCCCAGCGGCTCGGCCCCGGTGCGGGCCATCGGGGCGAGCAGGATCTTCAGCTCCTCCTCGGTGTAGCCGAAGGTCTGCTGGCGGCGGCGCACCGAGTCGTGGGTGTAGACGATGTGCTCGCGCGGCGGCAGGTCGCCCAGGTCGATCAGCCCGGCGTGCAGCCACTCCGCGTACGGCTGGGCGGCGGCCAGCTCGGTCTTGATCTCGTCGTCGGAGACGATCCGGCCGGCGACGGTGTCGACCAGGAACATCCGGCCCGGCTGGAGCCGGCCCTTGGCGACCACGGTGGCCGGGTCGAGGTCGAGCACGCCCGCCTCGCTGCCGAGCACCACCAGGCCGTCGGCGGTGCGCCACCAGCGCCCCGGGCGCAGCCCGTTGCGGTCCAGCACCGCACCGACGATCTCGCCGTCGGTGAACGCGACCGACGCCGGCCCGTCCCACGGCTCCATGAGGCTCGCGTGGAACCGGTAGAAGGCGCGCTTGTCGGCGCGCATGTCGGGGTCGTTCTCCCACGCCTCGGGGATCATCATGAGCACCGCGTGCGGCAGGCTGCGCCCGGCCAGGTGCAGCAGCTCCAGGACCTCGTCGAAGTTCGCCGAGTCGGAGGCCGCCGGGGTGCAGACGGGGAACACCCGGCGGATGTTGCCGGGCAGGTTCGGGCTGCGCAGCAGCGCCTCGCGGGCCTGCATCCAGTTGCGGTTGCCGCGGATCGTGTTGATCTCGCCGTTGTGGGCGATGATCCGGTACGGGTGGGCCAGCGGCCACGACGGGAACGTGTTGGTGGAGAACCGGGAGTGCACCAGCGCGATGGCGCTGTCGACCCGCCCGTCGGTCAGGTCGGGGAAGAACTCGGGGAGCTGGTCGGGGGTGAGCATCCCCTTGAACACCATCGTCCGGCACGACAGCGACGGGAAGTAGGCCGCCACGCCCCGCTCGGCGGTCTCCCGCTCGGCCTGCTTGCGGACGCAGAACGCCACCCGGTCCAGGTCGAGGCCGGACAGCGGGGAGCCGGCCGGGCCGGCGGGGGTGTCGGTGAGCCGGCTGGCGGCCAGGAAGACCTGCCGCACCCGGGGCATCGCCGCCAGGGCGGTCTCGCCGAGGCCGCTCGGGTCGGTGGGCACGTCCCGCCAGCCGAGGACCTCGGCGCCCTCGACCAGGGCGTACTTCTCCAGGACCCGGCGGGCGCGGGCCTCGCCGTCGTCGTCGGTCGGCAGGAAGACCAGGCCGGTGGCGTACTCGCCGGCGGGCGGCAGCGGGAAGTCGACGACCTCGCGCAGGAACGCGTCCGGCACCTGGATCATGATGCCCGCGCCGTCGCCGGTGTTGTGCTCCGCGCCCCGGGCGCCCCGGTGGTCCAGCCGGAGCAGCGCGCCGAGACCGTTGGCGACGACCGAGTGGGAGCGCCGGCCGTACAGGTCCGCCACGAACGCCACCCCGCACGCGTCGTGCTCGTGCGCGGGGTCGTACAGCCCGGCCGCGGGCGGGGCCGACTGCTGGCTGAGAGGGTACGGAAAGGCCACCGGGCCTCCTGTCGTCACTCAGGTTGGATCATGGTCGGGACGACGTCGGCCCTTATGGGTCTATTGAGTCTACGTTAGGGGTAGGCGCGCAAGGCCAGTTCAGATTGATCACACTTCCAGATCCTGGGAAAGGTAGTCTCGCGCGGTGGATCACGTACGCGTTGAGACGACCGTGACGTTCGACCGGCTGGAGCGGTTCTACGACGCCGTGCCCCGCGACGTGGCCCGCGCCGAGGAGCACGGCCCCCTGGTCCTGTTCGCCCGGGAAGGGGCGGGATGGCCGTTCTACGCGCGTCCCCGCCTCGACGCCGCCGGGCCACCCTCCGTGGCCGACATCACCGCCGTGCGCCAGCGGCAGCGGGACCTCGGCCTGCCGGAGGCGTTCGAGTGGGTGCACGAGCGCAACCCGGACCTGCTCGCGGTGGCCCGCGCTGCCGGGCTGACCGTCCTGGAGGCCCCGCTGATGGTCCTCGACCCCGCCGCCCTGGCCGACCCGGGCAGCTTCACCGACGTGCCGGTGCGCCTGCTGGACGCGGCCTCCCCCGGCCTCGCCGCCGACGTGGCCGCCCGCCGGGCGGTCGCCGCCGTGGGCTTCGCCGCCGCCGGCACCGCCCGGGGCGACGCCGGCCCGGCGCAGCGGGACGCGGCGATCACCGAGCTGGACGTGGCGGCGCTGGAGGAGGAGCGGGCACGCACCGCCGACGGCCGGCGGCTGTCCGCGCTCGCCGAGGCCCCCGGCGAGGGTGCGCTGGCCAGCGGGATGGCGATGCGGGTGGGCGACACCGCCGAGATCGCCGGGGTGGCCACCCTGCCGGCCGCCCGCCGCCGGGGGCTCGCCGCGGCCGTCACCGCCACCCTCGCCCACGCGCTGCGCGCCGCCGGCACCGACCTGGTCTTCCTCTCCGCCGGCAGCGAGGACATCGCCCGCGTCTACGTGCGGGTCGGCTTCCGCCGGATCGGCACCGCCTGCATCGCCGAGCCCGCCGCGATCATCTGACGCCGCCGTCGCCGTCGCGGCGGACCGGCGGGAGGCGCCGCCGCCTGCCGGCCGGGAACGCGCGGCGCTGCCGGCCAGGGACGCGCGGCGCTGCCGGCCGGGGGCGCGCGGCGGTGTCGGCGACATCGCGGTATCAGGGCGTCGGGGATACCGCCATGTCGCCGACATGACGCCCGGGGCCGGACCCGGCCCACGCCCGGACCCAGCCGGTGCCCGGACGCGCCCGGACCCGGACCGGACCGGACCCGGCCCGGCTCGGCCCCGGGCCGTCAGGACGGGGGGCGCCACTGCGCGGCGGAGGCCGCCGCGCCGGAGAGCAGGCGGGGACTGATCGCGCCGAGGGCGGCGTCGCGCGCCCGCAGGGCGAGCCGGCCCCGGGCCTGGAGCACCGCCGACATCCGGCGGGTCTGCCGCACCACCGTCGCCGCGCGGGGGCGGCGCAGCCGGTCGTACGCGACCACGGCGTCCGGCAGGCGCGACTCGCGCAGCAGCGAGGCGAGGGTGGCGGCGTCCTCGAAGGCGAGGCAGGCGCCCTGGCCGAGGTGCGGGGGCATGGCGTGCGCGGCGTCGCCGAGCAGCACCACCCCGCCCGGCCCGGCCGGGAAGCCGTAGGAGCGGGGCAGCGGGCGCAGCTCGCGGATCTCCTGCTGCACCAGGTCGGCCGGGTCGGTGGCGTCGAGCAGCTCGCCGACCGGCGTGGGCCAGCCGGCGTACCAGCGGCGCAGCAGGGTGAGCTGGGTCTCCGGCGGCTCCGGGCGGGGCGCGCCCGCGGCGGTGGCCACCCAGTAGATGCCGCCCCGGCTCGACGCGCCCGACGAGCCGCGCTCGCCCAGCGAGGCGGCCACGAAGCGGTACCCGGCGCCCAGCGTCTCCCCGCCGACGGGCTGGTCGGCCGGCAGCCGGGGCGCCCGGTACCAGGGGATCACCGCCCGCCAGGCGGCGCAGCCGGAGCTGACCACCCGGGACTCGGGGGCCAACTGCCGGCGGATCTCGCTGTCGGTGCCGTCGGCCGCGACGATCAGGTCGGCCTCGAAGCGCTGCCGGCCGTCGCCGACCGACGGGCGCTGGCCCGGCTCGGCCCGCACCGTGCGCACCGACACGCCGGTGCGCAGCTCCACCCGCTCGCCGAGGCCGGCGATCAGGGCGTCGTGCAGGTCCTCCCGGTGCACCACCACGGGCAGCCGGTCAGCCGGGGTGGGGCGGGGCTGCACCAGCCACTGCCCGTCGGGGCGGCGCACGCCGCCGTCGGGCAGCGGCGTGGCGATCGCGTCGAGCCCCGCGCCGAGGTCGAGGGCGCGCAGCGCGCGTACCCCGTTGGGCCAGAGCACGACGGCCGTCGGGTCCGGGCGGACCCGGTCGGCGCGCTCCAGGAGGGTGACCTGCCAGCCGGACCGGGCCAGCGCGCCGGCGACCGCCAGGCCGCCGATCCCGGCGCCGACCACCACCGCGGTACGCATGCCGACCCCTCCCGCTCAGCTCTCGCGGTCGGCGGCGCGGGTGCCGGTGGCCCCGGCCGCCTCGTCGTCCGTCTCGTCGGCTCCGTCTTCGTCCCGATCGGCGTCGCCCGCCGCGTCGGGGCCGGCCGCGGCCGGGTCGTCGGGGACGACCCCGGTCTCCCGGTACGCGCGGAACTGCTCCTCGCTCACCACCCGGTAGCCCTCCGGGGCGGCGGCCCGCGCGCCGGCCTCCCGCTCGGACAGGTCGAGCTGGGACACGTCGCCCCCGGTCGGGGCCGGCTCCGGGGCGGGGCCGCCCACCGGGACGAGGTATTCGCGGGGCCCGCGCACCCGCAGGAAGTAGACCAGTGCCCCGACGAAGACCAGCGCGGCCGTCCAGACGTTGAGCCGGAGGCCGAGGATGTGGTTGGCCTCGTCGGTGCGCATCAGCTCGATCCAGAACCGGCCGGCCGTGTAGCCCATCACGTAGAGCGCGAACGCCCGCCCCCGGCCCAGCCGCAGCCGCCGGTCGAGGACGAGGACCAGGGCGGCGACGCCGACGTTCCACAGCGCCTCGTAGAGGAACGTCGGATGGTAGAGCCCCGGCAGCAGCACCGGCTCGCCGTCGACGACCTTGGCATGACCGGGGTTGCGCGGGTCCATGTCGTGCACCCGCAGCCCCCACGGCAGGGTCGTCAGGCCGCCGTAGAGCTCGTTGTTGAACCAGTTGCCGAACCGGCCGACCGCCTGCGCGAGCGGGAGCCCCGGGGCGAGCGCGTCGGCCACCACCGCGAACGGGATGCCGAGCTGGCGGGCGGCGATCCACGCGCCGAGCGCACCGCCGGCCACCGCGCCCCAGATGCCGAGGCCGCCCTCCCAGATGGCGAACGCCTTGAGCGGCTCGCCGCCCGCGCCGAAGTATTTCTCCGGCGAGGTGATCACGTGGTAGATCCGGGCGCCGATGATGCCGGTCGGCACCGCCCAGACGGCGATGTCGAGCACCGCGCCGGGGGCGACGCCGCGCTGGCGCAGCCGGCGCTCGGTGACCACGCAGGCCACCGCGATGCCGGCGATGATGCAGAGCGCGTACGCCCGCAGCGGCAGCGGGCCGAGCTGCCAGACGGCCGTGCTGGGGCTCGGCAGGGCCGCCTGGGGGATCGTGGAGACGAGGGTCACGGGTGCACACGCTACCGCCGCCCACCGCCCGACCGGCACCCCGGGCCGGGTGCAAGGAGGGGCCCCTTGTTAACGCATACGGTAGAGATGGGTCCCCTTCTCACCCCGCACGGCGCGCACGAGCGACGCCGGACGGGGGGCGGGGCGGATCAGCGCTGCGGGTGGCGGACGCCCTCGGCAAGCTCGGCGCTCAGCGCCCGCAGGGCGGTCAGGCCGGCGGCCGGGTCGGGCGCGTCGAGCAGGCAGCGGATCAGCGCGCTGCCGACGATCACGCCGTCGGCGTACCCGGCGACGGTGCCGGCCTGCGCGCCCGTGCCGACGCCGAGCCCGACGCCGACCGGCAGGTCGGTCACCTCGCGCAGCCGGGAGACCAGGATCGGCGCGGCCTCCGAGGTCTGCGACCGGGCGCCGGTGACGCCCATGATGGCGGTGGCGTAGACGAAGCCCCGGCAGTGTTCCACGGTCATCCGCAGCCGCGCGTCGGTCGACGACGGGGAGACCAGGAAGGTGCGGTCCAGCCCGTGCGCGTCCGAGGCGGCCAGCCACTCGTCGGCCTCGTCGGGGATCAGGTCGGGGGTGATCAGGCCCGTGCCGCCGGCCGCCGCGAGGTCCCGGGCGAAGGCGTCGACGCCGTACTGCTCGATGGGGTTCCAGTAGGTCATGGTGACCACCGGCGCGCCGGTGGCCGCGACGGCCTCGATGATGCGCAGCGTGTCGGCGGTGCGTACGCCGCCGGCCAGGGCGATGTCGCTGGCCTTCTGGATGACCGGGCCGTCCATCACCGGGTCGGAGTAGGGGATCTCCACCTCGATGACGTCCACGCCGGCGGAGACCATCGCCTTCATTGCGGCGATGCTGCCCTCGACGGTCGGGAAGCCGGCCGGCATGCAGCCCACCAGCACGGCCCGCCCGTCGGCCCGGGCCTTGTCGAACGCGACCCCGATGCGGCTCACGAGTCACTGCTCCTTGTCGAGGATGCCGAAGTATTCGCCGGCGGTGTGCACGTCCTTGTCGCCCCGGCCGGAGAGGTTGACCAGGATGACCGGTTCCCGGCCCAGCTCGGCGGCGAGCCCCGGGGCGATCTTGCGCGCGCCGGCGAGGGCGTGCGCGCTCTCGATCGCCGGGATGATCCCCTCGGTGCGGCAGAGCAGCTCGAACGCGGCCATCGCCTCGGCGTCGGTGACCGGCAGGTAGTTCGCCCGGCCGCTGTCGTGCAGCCACGCGTGCTCCGGCCCGACGCCCGGGTAGTCCAGGCCGGCCGAGATGGAGTGCGACTCGACGGTCTGCCCGTCGGCGTCCTGCAGCACGTAGGTGCGGGCGCCGTGCAGCACGCCGGACGTGCCGCCGGTGATGCTGGCCGCGTGCCGGTCGGTGTCCACGCCCTCCCCGCCGGCCTCGAAGCCGTAGAGCCGCACGCCCTCGTCAGGCACGAAGGCGTGGAAGATGCCCAGCGCGTTGGAACCGCCGCCGACGCAGGCCGCCACGGCGTCGGGCAGCGCGCCGGTCGCCTCCAGGCACTGCGCGCGGGCCTCGACGCCGATGCCCCGGACGAAGTCCCGGACCAGCTCGGGGAACGGGTGCGGGCCGGCGGCCGTGCCGATGAGGTAGTGCGTCTCGTCGACGTTGGCCACCCAGTCCCGCATCGCCTCGTTCATCGCGTCCTTGAGGGTGCGCGAGCCGGTGGTGACCGGGACGACCGTGGCGCCGAGCATCCGCATCCGGGCCACGTTGAGCGCCTGCCGCTGGGTGTCGACCTCGCCCATGTAGACCACGCATTCGAGGTCGAACAGGGCGGCGGCCGTCGCGGTGGCCACGCCGTGCTGGCCCGCACCGGTCTCGGCGATCACCCGCCGCTTGCCCATCCGCTTGGTCAGCAGCGCCTGGCCGAGCACGTTGCGCACCTTGTGGGCGCCGGTGTGGTTGAGGTCCTCCCGCTTGAGCAGCACCCGCGCGCCGATCTTCGCGGAGAACCGGTGGGCCGGGTAGAGCCGCGAGGGGGTGCCGGCGTAGTCGCGCAGCAGCGCGTCGAACTCGGCGCGGAACGACTCGTCGGACATCGCCTTGCGGTACGCGGCGTCCAGCTCGTCGAGCGCCGCGACGAGCGCCTCCGGGACGAACCGGCCGCCGAACCGGCCGAAGTGACCGGCGGCGTCGGGGAGCTGACCGGCCGGGGCCGGTTCGGTGGCGCTCATGGCGGTGTC
Source organism: Micromonospora sp. DH13 (assembly GCF_020873825.1). Classification (NCBI taxonomy): domain Bacteria; kingdom Bacillati; phylum Actinomycetota; class Actinomycetes; order Micromonosporales; family Micromonosporaceae; genus Micromonospora; species Micromonospora sp. DH13. Next base: position 82,819 of record NZ_JAHWGR010000024.1, on the reverse strand, counting down.
CTCTCGCTGCTGACTTCTCGCCCCGGGTTGCTCAGCGCGCCGGGCGGGGCGCCCGGCACGGCTCAGCGCGCCGGGCGGGGCGTCGCCGGGTGGTTGCCGGCGTTGACCAGGGCGGCCACCGCCTCGCGGGGGCTGGAGTGGGTGACCAGGCCCTCGCCGACGAGCACGGCGTCGGCGCCGGCCGAGGCGTAGCGGATCAGGTCGTGGGGGCCACGCACGCCGGACTCAGCGATCTTGACGACGTTGCTGGGCAGGCCGGGCGCGATCCGCTCGAACACCGACCGGTCGACCTCCAGGGTACGCAGGTCGCGGGCGTTGACCCCGATCACCTGCGCGCCGGCCTCCATGGCCCGGTCGGCCTCCTCCTCGGTGTGCACCTCGACCAGCGCGCACATGCCGAGGGACTCGATCCGCTCCAGCAGCCCGACCAGCGCGTTCTGCTCCAGCGCGGCCACGATCAGCAGGACCAGGTCGGCACCGTGCGCGCGGGCCTCGTGCACCTGGTAGCTGGAGACGACGAAGTCCTTGCGTAGGACAGGGACCTTGACCGCGGCCCGGACGGCGGCCAGGTCGTCCAGCGAGCCGCCGAACCAGCGCCCCTCGGTGAGCACGCTGATGACCCGCGCACCCCCGGCGGCGTAGTCGGCGGCGAGGACGGCCGGGTCGGCGATCTCGGCGATCTGGCCCTTGGACGGCGACGAACGCTTCACCTCGGCGATCACGGCCACGCCGGGTCGGCGCAGGGCCGCGTACGCGTCCAGCGGTGGCGGCGCGGCGGCGGCGAGCTCACGGATCCGCTCCAGCGGAACCTGCTCCTGCCGCCGGGCGACGTCCTCGCGGACGCCGGCCAGGATCTCGTCGAGGACGCTTCCGGACGCCGCCGGACCGACCCCGTCCCCCTCCGCGTGCGCATGCTCAGCAGTCACCAACGGACTCCCCTCTCCGGGTGTCATGGGCCGATGCTAGGGGGCGCCACCTGGCAGCACGTGCCGGGGGTATGGCGCTCCTCACGAGATGGGCTGCGGCATAATGGCCGACTTCCGGTGAACGGTGGATCACCGAGCGCGATCTCCCGCATCGATCGCGGTGACGCCACCGCCCACCAGGCCATCGATGATCGCCCATCTTCATCGGATCATTGTCCGTCGGCGCCGCGCCGCGCGCACGCCGCCCGGTGCCCACCGGCGCGACCGGCCGGCGACCCGCACGCGCGCCGGCCGGCGACCGCGCGCACGCCGGTCGATGTTGTGACGAAGCTCAAGGCTGAACGGCCCTGCCCAGGTGGACGGATCCGGCGGACAGTTGACGTGGCGGTGACCACGGCGAAACGTGAGCCGGGCACCGTGGAGCTCGGGCAGACTCGACGAGGGGCCTGCCTGCGGCCCATCGGGCGGCCGCGGCGAGCAGCCGCCCGAGCCGTCGGAACGATCTCGCGTGGGGTGACCAGATGAGCACTGCCGGGCCCAACCCGACCATCGGACTGACCACCATCTCCCGCACCGTGGCGTCGCTGGCCGTCGGGGTGGTGCACACCCTGGAGCGGGCCGTCGTGGGCGACGCCCGGGTGCGCACCGCGCGCGGCAACGCCTGGGAGGCCGTCTGCGCCGACCGGGCCCGCGCCCACCAGCGCGCCGAGCTGGACCGCCTGGTGGCCGAGCTGGCCGCCGCCCGCGCCGCGACGCGGGACCGCCAGCCGGTCGGCTGACCCCGGCCGCCGGGCCGGCCCCGGCCGCGAGGCCGCCGGCCAGTCGTTTCGCCGGCCAGTCGGTTCGCCGGCCAGTCGTTTCGCCGGCCAGTCGGTTCGCCGGCCGGCCGGTTCGACAGTGGGCCCTCGCCCTCGCGCCCGACGCGGACGGCGTTCGCCGGTCAGTCGGCCGTCGGGTCCTCGCCCCGGTCCAGCGCGTCCCACGCCTCGGTGGTGCGCCGCCCGGTCACCGGGCCGGCCGCGGCCTCCGCCGGGGCGGGGCCCGCGCCGCGCCGACCCGGGCGCTCGTAACGCGCCCCCATCGCCGGCCAGCCCGCGCCGCGCAGCGCGACGAGGCCGCCGCCGAGGGCGGCGAGCAGGCCGCCGACCAGGCAGAACGCCGGCCACTGCCGGCTCACCGTGCCGTCGAACGCGGCCACCAGGCCGTAGCCGCCGCCGACCGCGACGGCCGCCCCGAGCGCCAGCAGCAGGACGCCGACCAGCCGACGCGGCAGCCCCCTGGTGGCCAGCACCGCGCCGCCCCCGGCCAGCCCGACCACCGCGAGCGCGGGCAGCCAGGGCAGCAGCCCCGCCCCGGTGCGGGCCGCGCGCACCGGGGGCAGCGGCGCCGGCCGGGCGGCCAGCTCCACCGCCCACGTCCGGGTCGACGCCCACAGCGCCAGGCCCGCGCCGGCCAGGCAGAGCAGCACCGCGTACGTCAGCTCACGGCGCGCCCGCGCGGCCGGCGCGCCGGCCCCGGAGGTCTCCCGGTCGGTCGCCGGCCCGGTCACCGCGGCCACCCGCCGCCCGGCGCCACGACGCGCCGCCCCGCCGCGCTCATCGGGCGGGCCGCAGCGTCTCGGCGGCGGCGATGGCGGCGAGCACGGCGGCGGCCTTGTCGCGGGTCTCCCGGTCCTCGGCGGCCGGGTCGGAGTCGGCCACCACCCCCGCTCCGGCCTGCACGTACGCGCGGCCGTCGCGGATCAGCGCGGTGCGGATGGCGATCGCCATGTCCAGGTCCCCGCCGAAGCCGAAGTAGCCGACCGTGCCGCCGTAGAGGCCGCGCCGGACCGGCTCCAGCTCCTCGATGATCTCCATGGCCCGGACCTTCGGCGCGCCGGACAGGGTGCCGGCCGGGAAGGTCGCGGCCAGCGCGTCGAACGCCGTCTGCTCCGGGCGCAACTCCCCGACCACGGTCGAGACGATGTGCATGACGTGGCTGTACCGCTCGATGGTGGCGAACTCCGGCACCTGGACGGTGCCCGGGCGGCAGACCCGGCCCAGGTCGTTGCGGCCCAGGTCGACCAGCATGACGTGCTCGGAGCGCTCCTTCGGGTCGGCGAGCAGCTCGGCGGCGAGCCGGGCGTCGGCGTCCGGCGTGGCGCCGCGCGGGCGGGTGCCGGCGATCGGGTGCAGCAGCGCGCGGCGGCGGCCGTCGGGGCCGGCGTTGACCTTCAGGTGCGCCTCGGGCGACGAGCCGACCACGTCGAAGCCGTCGAAGCGCAGCAGGTACATGTACGGGCTCGGGTTGGTGGTGCGCAGCACCCGGTAGACGTCCAGCGGGTCGGCGTCGGTGGGCCGCTCGAAGCGCTGGGCCAGCACGATCTGGAAGCACTCCCCGGCCCGGATCGCCTCCTTGGCCGCCTCGACGGCCTTCGGGTAGCCGCCCGCGTCGGTGCGGCTGACCACGTCGCCCACGGCCGGCCGGTCGACCGTGGAGATCATCGGCGGGATGGGCCGGGACAGCGCCGTGGTCATCGCGTCCAGCCGGCCGACCGCGTGGTGGTAGGCGGCGGCGACCAGGGCGTCCCGGCCCGGCTCGTCGGCCGGCGGGAGTACCGCGTTGGCGATGAGGATCGCCGAGCCGTCGTAGTGGTCGAGGACCACCAGGTCGGTGGCGAGCATCATGCCCAGCTCGGGCAGGCCGAGGTCGTCCTCGGTCAGCTCGGGCAGCCGCTCGAAGCGACGGACCAGGTCGTACCCGAGGTAGCCGACCATGCCGCCGGTCAGCGGCGGCATGCCGCTGGCCGGGTCCCAGGCCGGGCCGGCGAGGGCCTCGACGGTCTCGCGCAGCACCTTGACCGGGTCGCCGCCGGAGGGCAGCCCGGCCGGCGGCTGGCCGGTCCAGCCCGCCACGCCGTCGCGCTCGGTGAGGGTGGCGCTGCTGCGCACCCCGATGAACGAGTATCGCGACCAGGCCATCCCCGCCGAGCCGGCCCCCTGCTCGGCGGACTCCAGCAGGAACGTGCCGGGGCCGCCGGCCAGCTTGCGGTAGACGCCCACCGGGGTCTCCGCGTCGGCGAGCAGCCGCCGGGTGACCGGGACGACCCGCCAGCGGGCCGCCAGGTCGGCGAAGGTGACCTGGTCGGGGCTGACGACGCCGTCGGTCATGCCTGCCCCCCGGTGGTGGTGACCGGCAGCTCGGTGAAGAAGCAGGTGCGCTCGCCGGTGTGGCAGGCCGCGCCGACCTGGTCGACGCTGACCAGCAGCGCGTCGCCGTCGCAGTCCAGCGCGACCGAGCGGACGTGCTGGAGGTGGCCGGAGGTGGCCCCCTTGACCCAGTATTCCTGCCGGCTGCGCGACCAGTAGGTGGCCAGGCCGGTGGTGAGGGTGCGGTGCAGCGCCTCGTCGTCCATCCAGGCGACCATCAGCACCTCGCCCGTGTCGTGCTGGCGCACCACGGCGGCCACCAGACCGTCGGGGGTGCGGCGCAGCCGCGCGGCGACGGCCGGGTCGAGCCGGGACGGGCGGGCCGGGCCGGGCGTCGCCGCCGGGGTCCTGGGGGCGTTGGCGCCGGTCACCGGCGCGTCAGGTACGGGCACAGTCAGCCATTCTCCCGCACGCGGCGACGGCACCGGCGACGGCTCCCGCCGGGCACCCGGCGCCGGCTCGGGCACGCGGGCCCGCGCCGGTACGGGCCCGCCGGTGAGCTGCGCGAGGTAGCGGTCCAGCCGCCCGTCGGACAGGGCCTCGGCGAGGTCCGTGCCGGCGACGGCGGCGATCTCCTCGGCGTACGGGCGGACCAGCGGGACGGTGCCGGTGACCAGCCGCCCGGCGGCGGCCCAGAGCTGCCCGACGGAGCCGGGGCGCACGCCGAGGCAGAGCAGCATGTCGTCGCGGTATCCGGGCGGGGCGACCGGCAGGTCGAGGGCGGCGGCGAACGCCGCCCGGCGGGACACCACCCGTACCGACGGGTTGGCCAGCCGCAGCACGGACGGGCAGAGCCGGGCCAGGTCGGCGGCGGCCAGCCGGACGCCGAGGTGGTCACCCCGGGCCCGGGCCCCGGCGACCTTACCGAGCGTGGCGATCAGTTCCTCCAGCCGGGGCTCGTCGGCGGGCTGGCAGAGCACCGGCAGGTCGATGCGGGCACGCCACCGTTCGTCGGCCCAGAGCAGCCGGATCGGCGCGGTGACCGGCAGCCCGAACGCCCACTCGGCCGGCTGGGCGAGCCGCTCCAGCCAGGAGCGGACGTCGCGGACCGCCACCGAGACGTGGGTGAGCCGGCCGCCGGTTTCGGCCAGGTAGGCGCGGCGGGCGGCGTACGGGGCGTTGATCGGCGGCCCGGCCGGGCGGCCCGGCGTGGCGTCGGCGACCAGCACGTCGAGGTCGACGTCGCTGTGCGCCGTGGCGGCCCGGCGGGCGTGGCTGCCCCGCAGCAGGATGCCGACGACGGGGCGCTCGGCCGCCTGCCGCAGCCGGGCGGCCCAGTCGTCGAGGAATCCACTTTCCGGTGACGCAGAGTGACCCACCGCGCCATCGTGCCGTACGCCCGATCGGGGCGCAATGCCCGATGCCGGACGGGCTGTCCGGTCAGAAGGCTGACGCCCCGGTCCGAAGGCTAGTGCCCGAGGGTTCTCTTTCCTGCCTCGGGGTACCTTTCGCCGCCGCCCGGCGGCACCCCGACTCCGGCCGACCGCCCCGCCCGTCGCGGCGGCAGTACCGCCCGGCTCGGTGGCAGTACCGCCCGGCCGGGCGGCGACCGTTGCGGGCGACCCCCTCCCTCACCTAGCGTGGAGTTCATCAGATGATGAATTACTTCCCAGGGGGTGGCGATGGACCACGCGATCGCGGTCCGCGACCTGGTCGTGGACCGGGGCCGACGCCGGGTGCTGCACGGCGTGACATGTGCGGTGCCGCGCGGCGCCGTCACCGGCCTGCTCGGGCCCAGCGGCAGCGGCAAGACCACCCTCATGCGGGCCGTCGTCGGGGTGCAGACGGTCCGCTCGGGCTCGGTGACCGTCCTCGGCCGGCCGGCGGGCTCCCCGGCGCTGCGCAGCCGGGTGGGCTACCTGACCCAGGCGCCCAGCGTCTACGCCGACCTCACCGTCGCCGAGAACGCCCGCTACTTCGCCGCCCTGCACGGCCGGGGCCGGGCCGAGGCCGACCGGTCCGTGGCCGACGTCGGGCTGGCCGACGCCGCCGGCCAGCTCGTCGGCTCCCTCTCCGGCGGGCAGCGCAGCCGGGCGTCGCTGGCCTGCGCCCTGGTCGGCGAGCCGGAGCTGGTCGTCCTCGACGAGCCGACGGTCGGGCAGGACCCGGTGCTGCGGGCCGACCTGTGGGCCCGGTTCCACGCCCTCGCCGCCGCCGGGACGACCCTGTTGGTGTCCAGCCACGTGATGGACGAGGCCGCCCGCTGCGACCGGCTGCTGCTGATCCGCGAGGGCCGGCTCGTCGCCGACGACACCCCCGACGCGGTCCGCGCCGCCGCCGGGGTCGACGATCTCGACGAGGCGTTCCTGCGCCTGATCCGGGCCAGCGAGGCGACCGCCGGACAGGACGACGGCGGACCGGGTGGCGGTGGGCCGGGCGGCGGCGGGCAGGCTGACGGCCTCGGGCGGGCAGCCGGCGCGGGGGCGGCATCGTGAACGCGCGCATCCTGGCCGCCACCACCGGCCGCGTCCTGCGCCAGCTGCGGCACGACCGGCGCACCGTCGCCCTGCTGGTGCTGGTGCCGGCCCTGCTGCTCACGCTCGTCTACTACATGTACGCCGACCAGCCCACCCCGCCCGGCCAGCCGAGCATGTTCGACCGGGTGGCCCTGGTGATGCTCGGCGTCTTCCCCTTCGTGATCATGTTCCTGGTGACCAGCATCGCGATGCTGCGCGAGCGCACCTCCGGCACCCTGGAGCGGCTGCTCACCACCCCGCTGGGCCGGCTCGACCTGCTCTTCGGCTACGGCATCGCGTTCGGCCTCGCCGCCGCCGGCCAGGCCGCGATCGCCTCGGCGGTGGCGTACTGGGTGTTCGGGCTGACCACCGCCGGCAGCAGCGCCCTGGTGATCGTGATCGCCGTGGTCAACGCGGTGCTCGGCGTCGCCCTCGGCCTGTTCTGCAGCGCCTTCGCCCGCACCGAGTTCCAGGCCGTGCAGTTCATGCCCGTCGTGGTGATCCCCCAGCTGCTGCTGTGCGGGCTGTTCGTCGCCCGCGACGAGATGGCCGGCTGGTTGCAGGCGGTCAGCGACGCGCTCCCCCTGTCGTACGCCGTCGAGGCGCTGCAGGAGGTTGGCGCGCACGCCGAGCCGACGGCCACCATGTGGCGCGACCTCGGGGTCGTGGCCGGGGCGGTGGTGCTGGCGCTGGCGCTGGCCGCGGCCACCCTGCGCCGCCGTAGCGGCTGACGCGCGGGCGGGGCGCGGATGGCGACGGCGCGACGCACCGGGCGGCGGCCCGGCAACCCGGGCACCCGCGAGGCGATCCTCGCCGCGGCGCGTGCCGCGTTCGCCGAGCGGGGCTTCGACGCGGCCTCGATCCGGTCGATCGCCGCCGCGGCCGGGGTCGACCCGGCGCTGGTGCACCACTACTTCGGCGGCAAGGACCAGCTCTTCCTGGCCGCGATGGGCGCCCCGCTCGACCCGGGCGAGCTGCTGCCCCGGGTGCTGGCCGGCGACGCCGACGGCGTCGGTGAGCGGCTGGTGCGCACCTTCCTCGGCGTCTGGGACTCCCCGGCCGGCACCGCCGCGGTGGCGCTGCTGCGCTCGGCCGTGAGCAACGAGTGGACGGCCCGGCTGCTGCGCGAGTTCCTGGTCACCCAGGTGCTGCGCCGGGTCCTGCACCACCTCGACGTCGACCCGGCCGAGCTGCCGCTGCGCGGGTCGCTGGTGGCCAGCCAGCTGGTCGGGCTGGCCCTCATGCGGCACGTCGTGCGGCTGGAGCCGGTCGCCTCCGCCCCGCCGGAGACCCTGGTCGCGGCGGTGGGCCCGACCGTCCAGCGCTACCTGCGCGGGGAGCTGGGGTAAGGAAGGGCCCCTTGTTAACGCATTCGGTAGAGCGGGGTACCCCGCTCACCCACCGGGGCGCGGCGCGCGCCCCACGGCGGCACGGTGCGCTCAGCCTCGGGGGGCGGCGGAGCGCGGGTGCTGGCAGAGCATCGGGTGCAGCAGCCGGGCCAGCTCCCGGTGGTCGGCCACCGGGCGCGGGAAGGCCAGCCGGGCCCGCCGCCGGGCGCCGGGCCGGCCGAGGGAGACCAGCAGCCCGTACCGGTCGACGCGGACCACGCGGGGCGGGCCGTCGGGGCCGGACTCGACCAGGCCGAGCTGACGCCGGACGTACGCGGCCATCTCCCGGCCGTGGTGCACGGCCAGCTCGGTGAGCAGCTCCGGCTCCACCGGGTGCAGCGGGTCCGGCTCCGCCTCGGCGTACGCGACGGGGTCGATCCGCAGCAGCCCGTCGGGGCGCTCCAGGCGGGCCTCGGCCACCTCGAAGCGGTACAGCCGGAAGCGGGTGCCCACGTCGAGCAGGTCGCCGGTCGGGTCCACCTCGGCGAAGTCCAGGGTGGCCTGGCGGGCCTCGTCGCCGTGCAGGGCGGCGGCCCACCCGGAGACCCAGGCGCGGCCGAGCGACGGGGCGCCGGCGGCGGGCGGCAGGTCGAGCACGTCCAGCGCCACGGCGACGTCGGCGCCCGCGCCCCGGGGCAGCGCCGCCGCCAGGTCGCTGTGCACGCCGACGAGGAGCAGGACCCGCCCGTCGGCGTCGGTGGCGTGCCGGACGTGGTACGGGCCGGGCCGCTGGGCCAGGTGGACCAGGGCCGGGAGCCGGCCGGCGACCAGCGTCCGGACGGTCTCCGCGGGCGCGGGGCGCAGGGCGGGACTGGGGCGCATGACCCACCTCCGAAGGTTAGGCTTACCTAAGCAGCACGGTAGACCATGCGCGTCCCCGCGTCCACCGCACCGCCGGTTCGCCCGTCCGCGCCGGTCAGCGGGTCTGCTCCAGCCAGGAGGCGTGCAGCAGGCCGTAGACCGAGTCGGGGTCGCGGATCAACTCGTCGTGCGGCCCGCGCTGCACGATCCGGCCCCGGTCCACCACGATCACCTCGTCGGCGGCCTCGGCGGTGGAGAGCCGGTGGGCGATCGCGAGGGTGGTCCGGCCCCGGGTCACCGCGTCCAGGGTGTGCTGCAGGCGCACCTCGGTCGCCGGGTCCACCGCGCTGGTCGCCTCGTCCAGCACCAGCAGGTCCGGGTCCGCCACGTACGCCCGGGCCAGCGCCACGAGCTGCCGCTCCCCCACGCTCAGCGCCTCGCCCCGCTCCCCGACCGGGGTGTCCAGCCCCGCCGGCAGCCCGGCCAGCCAGTCGGCCAGCCCCAGCTCGGTGAACGCGGCCGTCAGCTCCGCGTCGGTCAGCTCCGGACGGGCGAAGCGGACGTTCTGCCCGACGGTGGCGTCGAACAGGAAGCCGTCCTGCGGCACCATCACCACCCGGGAGCGCAGCGAGGCGAACCGGACCTCGGTCAGCGGCACGCCCGAGAGCAGCACCGCCCCGGCGGTCGGGTCCATCAGGCGGGTGAGCAGCTTCGCGAACGTGGTCTTGCCGCTGCCGGTCTCGCCCACCACGGCGACCCGGCTCTTCGCCGCGATGTCCAGGGTCACGTCGTGCAGCACCGGCGGCCCGCCCGGATAGGCGAAGCCGACCCCGGCGAAGCGGATGTCCAGCGGCCCCGCCGGGAGGTCCCGGCCCCGCTCGCCGGGGTCGGCCACGTCCGGGGCGACGTCGAGCACGTCGAGCACCCGCCGCCAGCCGGCGATGGCGTTCTGCGCCTCGTTGAGCACCTCGGTGGCGATCTGCACCGGCTGGATGAACAGGGTGACCAGGAACAGGAACGCGGTGAGCTGCCCGATAGACAGGGTGCCGTCCACGCCGAGCAGCACCCCGAGCACGACGACGCCGGCCAGCGCCAGCCCGGCCGCCAGTTCCCCGACGGAGCTGCCCAGGATGCTGATCCGGATGGCCCGCTGCTGGGCCCGCTGCTGCCCCTCGATCGCCGCGTCGAGCCGCCGGGCGGTCCGCCCGGCGATCCCGTACGCCCGGATCACCGGCGCGCCGACGACGCTCTCGCCGATCGTGCCGAGCAGGGTGCCCATCCGCTGCCGGACCGTCCCGTACGCCCCGGCGAGGCGGCGCTGGAGCTGCCGGATCACCAGCACCGCCGGCGCGAACGCGGCGAGCACCACGAGGGTCAACTGCCAGGAGTAGGCCAGCATGACGGCCGTCGTCACCGCGAGCTGGCCGAGGTTGACGATCAGGATCACCCCGCCCCACTGGAGGAACTGGGTGATCTGGTCGACGTCGCTGGTGACGCGGGAGACCAGCGAGCCGCGCCGCTCGGACTGCTGGTGCAGCATCGACAGGTCGTGCACGTGCCGGAACGCCCGGGTGCGCACGTTGGCCAGGGCCGTCTCGCTGACCGTGAACAGCCGGCGCATCATCAGGTAGCCGCAGGTGGTGGTCACCACCAGCACGGCGGCGGTCACCGCGACGACGGTCCACACCACGCCGAGGTCGAGGCCGCCGACGATGCCCTCGTCGATGCCCTGCTGCACGGCGACCGGGACGGCGACCCGGCCCACCATGTAGACCAGCGCCAACGCGAGGGTGCCGGCCAGGCCGGTGCGCAGCTCGGGCGAGAGGGCCAGGCCCCGCCGCAGCGTGCGCCAGGTGTTCTCCGCCGGTTGCTCGGCCTCCACCACACTCACCGGTCCACCTCGACTTCCAGGCCGGAGGTCAACGGGGCGACCTCGTCGTACGGGCGGGGCTGCTGCTCGCCGTCGGCCTCGGCCTGCTCGTAGGCGGTGACCAGGTCGGCGTAGCCGGGAACGGTCGCGAGCAGCTCGGCGTGGGTGCCCCGGGCGACAACCCGGCCCCGCTCCAGGTAGATCACCTCGTCGGCGAGCGCGATGGTGGCCCGCCGGTAGGCCACCACCAGGATCGAGGCGGCGGGGCCGCCGGCGGCCGGCGCGCGCAGCCCGGCGAGGATGGCCGCCTCCACCCTCGGGTCGACCGCGCTGGTGGCGTCGTCGAGGACCAGCAGCCGGGGCCGCCCGGCGAGGGCCCGGGCCAGGGTGAGCCGCTGCCGCTGCCCGCCGGAGAGCGAGGTGCCCCGCTCGCCGACCATCGTGTCGAGCCCCTCGGGGAGCGCGGCGACGAAGCCGTCGGCCTCGGCGAGCCGCAGCGCGGCCCAGACGTCGTCGTCGGTGACGCCGGGCCGGTCCAGCGCGATGTTCGCCCGCACGGTGTCGTCGAAGACGAACGGCACCTGGGCGACCAGGGCGGCGGTGCCGGCCAGCGAGGCGGCGGTGAGCCGGCGGACATCGACGCCGTCGAGGCTGACCGTGCCGGTGTGCGGGTCGACCAGCCGCACGGCCAGCGCGGCGATGGTGGACTTGCCCGAGCCGGTGGACCCGACCAGGGCCACGGTCTTCCCGGCGGGCACGGTGAAGGTGACCTCGCCGAGCACCTCGGCGCCGGGCAGGTGCGCCTCGGCGGGCTCGTAGGCGAAGCCGACGTCGGCGAAGGCGAGCGTGGCCGGCGTCGGGTCGGCCGGGTCGGCCGGGACGTCGCCGTACGGCATCTCGCCGGTGGCGTCGAGCACCCGGCGCACCCGGTCCCAGCCGGCGACGCTGCGCGGCAGCTCGGCCAGCACCCAGCCGATGGCCCGCACGGGGAAGGCCAGCACGGTGAACAGGAAGGCCACGCTGACCAGGTCGGTGACACCGATGGCACCCTGCCGGAGCCGGAACGCGCCGACCACCAGCACGGCGAGGGTGCCGAGGCTGGGCAGGGTCTCCAGCATCGGGTCGAAGACGCCGCGCAGCCGGCCGACGGAGATCAGCGCGTCGCGCAGCTCGCCGGCGCGGGCGGCGAACCGGGCGGTCTCCTGCGCCTCGCGGCCCATGGTCTTGACCACCAGGGCGCCGTCGAAGCTCTCGTGGGCGATGCCGCTGACCTCGGCGCGCAGCCGCTGGGCGCGGGCCTGGCGCGGGGCCATCCGGCGGGAGTAGACCACGTTGAGGGCGAACAGGGCGGGGAAGACCGCGAGCCCGACCAGGGCCAGCGCCCAGTCGGTGACGAACAGGGAGGCGATCGCGCCGACCAGCATGACCACGGTGCCGACGGCGAAGGGCAGCGGGGCGATCGGGTACCAGGCCGCCTCGACGTCGGAGTTGGCGTTGGACAGCAGGGTGCCGGTGGCGTTGCGCTGGTGCCAGGACAGCGGCAGCTCCAGGTAGCGGCGGGTCACCTGCCGGCGGTAGGCGGCCTGGAGCCGGAACTGCATGTAGCCCGCGCCGAGCCGGCGGCCGAAGATGCCGACCACCCGCAGCACGCTGATGCCGAACAGCGCCCCGGCGGCGAGGGCGAGGGCCGCGACGCCCACCGACCCGCGCGCGATCGCCGGCACCACGACGTCGCCGACCACCGCCCCGACGACGTACGCGCTGGCGATCACCAGCCCGCCGAACAACACGCTGCCGCTGACCGCCACCGCGAAGATCCGGGGCTGCTCCCGGATCGCCCGGCCGAGCACGAACAGCCCTCTGCGGAGCACGTCCCGACTTGTCCTGCTGGTCACGCTCTCCCCCGCCGTAAGTTGCAATTATCTCCCTCATCCTTACCGGACCGGTCCAGCCACGCTGTCCCGGAACGGGTATGTCGGCGATCACGTCGGGCGGCGTCCCCGCACGACGGGCCGACCGCGGCGGACCGGCCTACGATCGGGCCATGCCGCGGTACGCCCGTTCGGAGCGCGAGGCGCTCGCCGACCTCATGCAGAACCTGGGTCCGGACGCGCCGACCGTCAACGAGGGCTGGTCGGTGCGGGACCTCGCCGCCCACGTCGTCGTGCGGGAGCGGCGGCCGGACGCCGCCGGGGGGATCGCGCTGCCGCCGCTGCGCGGGTACGCCGAACGGGTGCGCCTGCGGGTCGCGGCGCGGCCCTTCGACGAGCTGGTGGCGCAGGTGCGCCGGCCGCCGCTGTGGAGCCCGCTGAGCAACCCCGTCACCGACGAGCTGGTCAACACGATGGAGTTCTACATCCACCACGAGGACGTCCGGCGGGCCCGGGCGGGGTGGGGTCCGCGCGACCTGCCGGCCGGGCTGGACGCCGTGCTGTGGCGGCGGGCCTCGGTGCTGGGCCGGCTGGCGCTGCGCCGCTTCCCGGCCGACCTGCTGGTGCAGGCGCCCGGGCACGGCGCGCTGTCGGCGGGGCGGGGCGGGCCACGGATCCGCGTGGTCGGCGCGCCGGGCGAGCTGGTGCTCTTCCTCACCGGCCGGCAGCGGGTCTCGCGGGTGCAGGTGGAGGGGCCGGCGGCGGCGGTGGACCGGCTCCGGGCCGCCCAGCTCGGCATCTGACCGGCTGTGCAGGAACGGTCACTCGACGGCGCGGGGCAGGCTCCCGACCGAACTATGAATATCTATTCATCTGGCGTACCCTCGGCCGGTCGCCCCACCCGGGGTGGCCCGACCCGGCAGGGGGTGACGTGCGGAGCTTCGCGGTCTCTGCCCTGGACGAGCCACCGTTTCCCCCGTGCCGGCACGCCGGCACCGATCTGGCCGCCGCGCAGAGCCTGGGCTGGGCGCAGGCATTCGGCCTGATCACCAACGGACGCCGGATGCACCGGCTGCGGCACGCCGCCGCCGCCGAGCTGGCCGGTCGCACCTGCCCGGACGCGCCCGCCGACCGGCTGCGGCTGCTCACCGACCTGATCACCTGGCTCTTCGTCGTCGACGACGCCTGCGACGACGACGGGCTCGGCGACGCGCCCACCCGGCTCGCCCCGGTCGTCGCCGACCTGCTGGACGTGCTGGACCGGCACGGCGCCCCGGGCCCCAGCCCCGCCGGCGGTCCGCTGGGCGCCGCCCTGGACGACCTCTGCCGGCGGATCCGGGCCCACGGGCACCCGCCGCTGCTGCTGCGCTTCGTCGGCCAGCTGCGCGACTACCTGCTGGCCCTGCTGTGGGAGGCGGCGAACCGGGAGCACGGCCGGGTGCCCGGGGTGGCCGAGTACGTCTCGCTGCGCCGGCACACCGGGGCGGTGCATCCCGCGTTCACCCTGACCGACCTCGCGTACGACGCGCCGCCGGAGGCGGACCGCCGCGTCGAGCCGGCGCTCGTCGACGTCGAGACCCTGGCGGCGGACCTGGTCTGCTGGTGCAACGACCTGTTCTCGTACGGCAAGGAGAACCGGGCGGGGCCGGACGCGCACAACCTGGTCAGCGCGATCGCGGCCGAGACCGGCCGGGGCGAGCCGGCGGCGCTGCGGGCCGCCGCCGAGCGGTTCAACCGGGCCCTGGCGTGCTACGCCGAGCGGGAGGCGGCCCTGGGCGACGCCGACGACGACCCGGCGCTGCGCTCGTTCCTGGCGGCCCGCCGCAACTGGGTGCGGGCCACCTACGACTGGTCGCTGCGGGCCGCCCGGTACGCCTGATCCGCCCCGGGGGCCCGGCGGGTCGCCGCGAGGACTAGCCGATGCGCGGTGCAGGCAATACCCTTCGGTAACCGCAAACGACGTGACCCCCGTCACGCCTCCACCCCTGAAGGCGGCTACAGCGATGTCTCTCGATGTACCGTACCGTTCCATCCCCGACATGTTCCTCAAGCGCGTGGCGGCCACCCCCGACCGCCCCGCGTTCGCCCACCCCGCCCCCGACGACTCCGGGCCGGTCTGGCTGACCTGGGCCCAGGTCGGGCAGCGGGCCCGGGCGGTCGCGGCGGGGCTGCACGGGCTCGGTGTCGGCCGCGAGGACCCGGTGGCGATCCTGTCGAGCACCCGGCTCGACTGGGTGCTCGCCGACTTCGGCATCATGTGCGCGGGTGGCGCCACCACCACCGTCTACCCGACCACCGAGCCCGAGGACGCCACGTACATCGTCGCCGACTCCGGCTCCCGGGTGCTGTTCGCGGAGAACCCGGCCCAGGCCGCCAAGCTCGCCGGCGCGACGCTGCCGGCCCTGACCCACGTGGTGCTCTTCGACGGCACGCCCGACCCGGCGGCGGCCGTGCCGCAGCTGACCCTCGCCGAGCTGGAGGAGCGGGGCGCCCGGACCCTGGCCGACGACCCGGAGCTGATCGAGCGCCTGACCGCCGACCTCGGGCCCGACCACCTGGCCACCCTCATCTACACCTCCGGCACCACCGGGCGGCCCAAGGGCGTCGAGCTGCTGCACGGCGGCTGGTGCTGGGAGGGCGTGGCGCAGGCCGAGGTGGGGCTGCTGCGCGAAGACGACCTGCAGTACCTGTGGCTGCCGCTGGCCCACTCGTTCGGTAAGACCCTGCTCTGCGGCGCGACCCACGTCGGCCTGCCGACCTACGTCGACGGCCGGGTCGAGAAGCTGGTCGAGCTGCTGGCCGTCGTGCGGCCGACGCTGATGTGCGGGGCGCCCCGCGTCTTCGAGAAGGTCTACAACAAGGCGGTCACCACCGCGCAGGACGCCGGCGGCGCGAAGGCGAAGATCTTCGCCTGGGGGGTGCGGGTCGGCAAGGAGAAGGTCGCGCTGGAGCAGGCCGGCCGGCCCGTCCCCGCCGGGCTGAGGCTGCGGTACGCGCTGGCCGAGAAGCTGGTGTTCAGCAAGCTCCAGGCCCGCCTCGGCGGCCGGATCCGGGTGCTCGTCTCCGGCGCCGCGCCGCTGAGCAAGGAGATCGCCACCTTCTTCGCCGCCGCCAACCTGCCGATCTCCGAGGGCTACGGCCTCACCGAGAGCAGCGCCGGCAACTTCGTCAACCCGCCCGGCGGCCTGCGCATCGGCACCGTCGGCCGGGCGATGGGCGACCTGGAGTGCCGGATCGACACCGACGGGGAGATCCTGGTCCGGGGCCGGCCGGTCATGCGGGGGTACCACCACCTCCCCGAGGACACGGCCGCCGCGTTCACCGAGGACGGCTTCTTCCGCACCGGCGACATCGGCAGCCTCGACGACGACGGCTACCTGCGCATCACCGACCGGAAGAAGGACCTGGTCAAGACCTCCGGCGGCAAGTACGTCGCCCCCTCGCACATCGAGGGCATGTTCAAGGCGCTGTGCCCGTACACGTCGCAGGCGGTCGTCATCGGTCAGGCCCGCAACTACTGCACGATGCTGGTCAGTCTCGACCCGGACGCGATCCGGGGCTGGGCGGCCGGCGGCCCGCTGGAGGGGCGCAGCTACGCCGAGATCGCCGCCTCCGCCGAGGCCCGGGCCATGGTCGAGGAGTACGTCGCCCAGCTCAACGCCAAGCTCAACCGCTGGGAGACGATCAAGAAGGTGACCGTCCTGCCCCGCGACCTGACCATCGAGGACGGCGAGATGACCCCGTCCCTCAAGATCAAGCGCCGGGGCGTGGAGAGCAACTTCGCGGCCGAGATCGACCGGATGTACGAGGGCAGCCTCGCCGAGATCTGAGCCGCCTCCCCCGGCGGTCCCCGCCCACGCGGCACCGACCCACCGGCGGCCGGGCCCCCCCGGCCCGGGGCACGGCCGCCGGTCGCCCGGTCGCCCGGAAGCGGCCCGGGCTCACAGGTGCTCGGCGCGCCACCGGCTCGCCTCGGCCTCGGCCTCCGTCTGCTCCGCCAGCGCCAACTGGCGGACCCGGTGCCGGCGGCGCCCCTCGCCCCGGGTCTCCACCACGACCAGCGCCACGCAGACCGCCCCCAGCAGCAGCAGCGCCTGCAGGGCCCCGATCCGGGCGGCCAGCGGCGAGAGCAGGGCCAGCAGCGCCACCGCGACCACCGGCGGCCAGCGCAGCACCCGCAGCGCCCGCACCCCGCAGGCGACGAGGCTGAGCAGGTAGAGGCCGACCCCGCCGTAGAGCACGAGGATCCAGAACGCGCCCAGCGGCTCGCCCCAGGCCGGCGAGGTCGGGTCCGCCGCCTCGACGAGCAGGTCCTTGATCCCGAGGGCGAAGAAGATCACCCCGGTGACGATCGGCAGGTGCAGGTACGTGTACGCGTCCCGGGCCAGCCGGGCCCGCGCCACCGGGTCGCGGGCCCGGTGCAGCGCCTGCTCGACGGCGAGCGCCAGGACGTCGAAGTACGCCCACCACAGCGTCGCCGCGATCGCGATGCCGGTCACCGCGGCGACCACCACCGGCCAGGTCAGCGGCAGGCCGGTGACGAACTTCGAGCCCAGCCCCAACGCGATGATCGATTCGCCGAGCGCGATCAGCACCATCAGGGCGTGCCGCTCCGCCCAGTGCCCCGCCGACACCACCACCCAGTACGCGCCGCCGAGGCTCGTCCCGGCCACGTACTCCAGGGTCAGCGCGGCGGCCCAGAAGGCCAGCTGCAGGGCCGTCGCCGTGCCGTCGTGGGCGATCCGCGGCGGCACCAGCGCGGCCGCGACGAGCAGGGCCGCCGCGACCACCGGCAGCCCGGCAAGCCACGCCCAGTGCCGCAGCCGCACCGGGTCGCCCCGGGCCACCCAGCCGAAGACCGCGAGCTGCGAGGCGCGGACCAGGAAGTAGCAGCTCGCGAAGACCAGCGGGCCGTTCAGCCCGCCGGGCCGGTCCGTGAACGCGCCCGGCATGCTCAGGGCCAGCAGGAAGGTCGCGGCGATCGTGACGAAGCCGACCAGCGGCAGGACCCCCTGGTCGGCGCGGATCGCGTTGCCGAGCCCGGCGAAGCCCGTCCAGCACCACCACAGCAGCCCGAGCACGAGCAGGCAGCGGCACAGGTTGACGGGGCTCGGGTAGTACACGGTCAGCGTGGTGACGTTGAGGAACGCGTAGACGAAGACCAGGTCGTAGAAGAGCTCCAGCCGGGTGGTGCGCGAGCCGGGCGCGCCGGGGCGTACCCCGAGCGACCATCCCGCGTTGCCCACCCCCGCAGTCTTCCAACCCGGGGCCGCCGGGCAGCCGGGTTCGGCCGGATCGGTGGACCGCGCGGGCGGGCGGCCGGGTCAGGCGATGACCGCCGGCTCCTGCCAGCGCGGGCGGCTGGCGCGGTCCAGGTCGTAGCGGACCGCCGCGAGCCGGCCGACGGCCTCCGCCAGGTCCGCGGCGGGCAGCGTGAACGGCAGCCGCAGGAAGCGTTCGAGGGTGCCGTCCAGGCCGAACCGGGGGCCGGGCGCCAGCCGTACGCCGACCTCCTCGGCGGCGCGGGCCAGCGCGCTGGAGATCGGCCCGTCCAGCTCCACCCAGAGCGTCACCCCGCCGCGCGGCGCGGTGACCCGCCAGTCGGGCAGGCGGCGCGCGAGCGCGTCGGTCAGGGCGTCGCGCTGGGCGGCGAGCTGGGTGCGGCGGGCGGCCACGATGGCCGGCGCGTCGGCGAGCAGGTGGACCGCGACGAGCTGGTCGAGCACCGGGCTGGCCATGTCCACCCCGACCCGGGCGGCGGCCAGCCGCTGCACCTGCGGGGCGGACGCGCGGACCCAGCCGATGCGCAGGCCGCCCCAGTAGGGCTTGCTCATCCCGCCGATGGAGATCACCCGGGAGTGCCGGTCGAACGTGGCGACGGGCGGGGGCAGCTCGGTGCCGTCCAGCGGCAGGTCCACGAACGACTCGTCGATCACCAGGTCGGTGCCGGCCGCGTGGGCCGCGGCGACCACCCGCTCACGCAGCTCGGCCGGCATCAGGTGCCCGGTCGGGTTCTGGAAGTCGGGGATCAGGTACGCCAGCTTCGGCCGCCCCTGACGCAGGCTGCCCAGCAGCAGGTCGGCGTCCCAGCCGGCGGCGTCGGTGGCCAGCCCGTGGGTGGTGATCCGGGCCCGGCGGGCGGCGAGGGCGGCGAGGGCGTTCGGGTACGTCGGCGACTCGACCAGCACGTTGCCCCCGGGTGCCAGGGCCAGCCGCAGCACCAGGTCGAGCGCGTGCTGGGTGCCGCTGGTGACCATGATCTGGTCGGGTGAGGTGGGCAGGCCCCGCGCCGTGTAGCCGGCGGCGACCGCCTCGCGAAGCTCGATGACGCCGGTCGGGTGGTAGCCGGCCCCGCCCAGGTAGCGGGGCAGGTCCTCGGCGGCGGCCCGGGCGGCGGGCAGCAGCTGGGGCGGCGCGGCCAGCGCGGCCACCCCGAGGTCGATCATGTCGCGGTCGTCCAGCGGGGTCCACAGGCCGGTGCTGGCCACCCGGTGGGTGCCCGGGAGCATCGTCCAGCTGCCCGCCCCCCGGCGGCTGGCCAGGTGGCCGCTCTCCCGCAACTGCCGGTAGGCGGCCGTCACCGTGGTCCGGCTGATCCGCAGCGCCTCGGCCAGCTCCCGCTCGGCCGGCAGGCGTACCCCCAGGGGCAGGCGGCCGTCGGCGAGCAGCCCCCGGACGGCGCCGGCGAGCGCGGCGTAGTCGGGGCTGCGCCGGCGGCCCGGCAGGGCGTGCCACTGCCCGAGGAGCCGAGCCAATTGGGCCCCACGCACCTGACTTGTCATGGCCACCCTCCCGATATTGGCTCTCCCCACCGCCGGATTGGCACCTAGGGTGGCATGCATGGTGGCAATTGGCAATCTGCGGCACCGGCCCGTCCGGCGGCTGGTCCAGCTCTACGCGGGCCTGACCCTCTACGGCGTCAGCATGGCGCTGATGATCCGCTCCGGCCTCGGCCTCGACCCGTGGGACGTCTTCCACCAGGGCGTCGCCCGCCGGACCGGCCTGTCGTTCGGCACCGTCACCATCGCCGTCGGCGCTCTCGTACTGCTGCTGTGGGTCCCGCTGCGCCAACGACCGGGCCTCGGCACGGTCAGCAACGTGCTGGTGATCGGCTTGGTGGTCGACGCCACCCTGGCCCTGCTGCCCGGCGGCGCCCCGCTGGCGGCACGGGCGGCGCTGCTGGTCGTCGGGATCGTCGCCAACGGCGCCGCCACCGCCCTCTACCTGGGCGCGCGGCTCGGCCCCGGCCCCCGCGACGGCCTGATGACCGGGTACGTGGCGCGCCGCCCCGGGCGGTCCATTCGGCTGGTCCGCACCGTCATCGAGGTCACCGTGCTGGCCCTCGGCTGGCTGCTCGGCGGCACCGTCGGCGTCGGCACCGTCGCGTACGCCCTCACCATCGGGCCGCTGGCCCAACTGTTCCTGCCGATGTTCACCGTCGAAGCGGAACCGGCCGGCGCGGGACCGGTCGAGGTGGGGGTCGCCGGGCCGCGCCCCGCCGGACCGTGACCACGTAACCGCGCTGAGCTGCGGCGACACCCGTACCGGAAAAGTAGGTGTTTCCTCCGGCGGCGGCGCACGGCATCATTCCTGCATGGGGGAGAGCGGATGGCGCTGGACCGACGCCTGGATCTTCGTTTCGCTGGTGATCGCCAACGGTGCCGGCCGGCACCGCAGGGCGGCGTCCACGCGGCGCCCCGAGGGCGTCCGGCTCGCTGACGTGCTCTCCACAGCCGACCACCTCAACCACGCCATCCCCGAGCGGCAGGAGGTGGAGACCGCCGTCCGCCGGCTCGTCGGCGCCGGCCTGGTCAGCGTCACCGACGGCTGGTTCCGGCTCACCCCCGACGGGGAGAAGCTCTGGCGCTCGCGCCCGAGCGCCGGCCTGGCCACGGCCGTCGACACCGTGCAGGGCGTGCTGAGCCGACGGCACGCCCCGGGCAGCGCCGACTGGACCCTCCCCGAGGACGAGCACGCCGCCGCCGTGCAGGAGTACGCCGTCCGCTCGATCCCGGCCCCGCGCCGCTCGCCGGAGGGCCACTCCGGGCGGCACTGACGGGCGAGGCGCGACGCCGGGTGCCGACGGGCCTGGTGGCCCGCCACGGGGTCGCACCGCGGTGGCTCGGCCCGGCACCGACGGGCGGGGCCGGATCACCCGGTGCCGCAGGGCGGGTCAGCGCACGGGGTGACCCGAACCGCGCAGGGCGGCCTTGACCTCGGCGACGGTCAGCTCGCCGAAGTGGAAGACGCTGGCGGCGAGCACCGCGTCGGCGCCGGCGGCGATGGCCGGCGGGAAGTGGGCCACCTCGCCCGCGCCGCCGCTGGCCACCACCGGCACGTCGACGACGGCGCGGACCGCCCCGATCAGCTCCAGGTCGAAGCCGGCCTTCGTGCCGTCGGCGTCCATCGAGTTGAGCAGGATCTCCCCCGCGCCCAGCTCGGCGCCGCGCCGCGCCCACTCGACGGCGTCGAGCCCGGTGCCCCGGCGGCCGCCGTGGGTGGTCACCTCGAAGCCGCTCGCGGTGGTGCCGGCCGGCGCCCGGCGCACGTCGAGGGAGAGCACCAGCACCTGCCGGCCGAACCGGTCGGCGATCTCGGCGATCAGCTCGGGGCGGGCGATGGCCGCGGTGTTCACCCCGACTTTGTCGGCGCCGGCCCGCAGCAGCGTGTCGACGTCGGCGACCTGCCGCACGCCGCCGCCGACGGTGAGCGGGATGAAGACCGACTCGGCGGTGCGGCGCACCACGTCGAGCATGGTGCCCCGGTCGCTGGAAGAGGCGGTCACGTCCAGGAAGGTCAGCTCGTCGGCGCCCGCCCGGTCGTACGCCGCCGCCAACTCCACCGGGTCGCCCGCGTCGCGCAGGTCGAGGAAGTTGACCCCCTTGACCACCCGCCCGGCGTCCACGTCGAGACACGGGATCACCCGCACCGCCACCGTCATGCCGCGAAGCCTATCGCCCCGGCCCGCCCCGGCGGCCGCCGAGTGAGGCCGACCACCGGCGACGGGCGGCTCCGCCACGCGGCTCCCCGGGGGGCGGCTCCGCGCCACGGCTCCGCGCCACGGCTCCGGGGGGTGAGAAGGGGACCCTTCTCTACCGGAAGCGTTAACAAGGGGCCCTTCCTTACAGGCGCACCAGCATCTTGCCGAGGTTGTCGCCGCGCAGCAGGCCGAGGAACGCCTCCGGGGCGGCGGCGATGCCGTCGACGACCGTCTCGTCGTACGAGAGCCTGCCCTCGCGCAGCCAGCCGGCCACCTCCTGGACGAACTGGTCGCGCAGGTGGCCGTGGTCGCCGACGAGGAAGCCGCGCAGGGTGAGCCGCTTGCCGATGAGCATCGCCAGGTTGCGCGGCGCGGCCGGCGGCTCGGTGGCGTTGTACTGGGCGATCATGCCGCAGACGGCGGCCCGGCCGTGCAGCCGCAGCGCGCCGATCGCGGCCTCCAGGTGCTCGCCGCCGACGTTGTCGAAGTACACGTCGATCCCGTTCGGGGCGGCGGCGGCGAGCTGGTCGGCCACGGGGCCGTCGTGGTAGTCGAAGGCGGCGTCGAAGCCGAGCGCCCGCAGCCGCTCGACCTTGGCCGGCGAGCCGGCGCTGCCGACCACCCGGGCGGCGCCCTTCAGCTTGGCGATCTGGCCGACCATGCTGCCCACCGCGCCGGCCGCGCCGGAGACGAAGACGCTCTCCCCGGGCTGCATGGCGGCCACGTCGAGCAGGCCGGCGTACGCGGTCAGCCCGGTCATGCCGAGCACGCCCAGGTAGGCGCTCACCGGGGCCAGGGACGGGTCGACCTTGCGGGCGCCCTTGGCGTCGAGGAGCGCGTACTCCCGCCAGCCGAGGCCGTGCAGGACGGTGTCGCCGGGGACGATCCCGTTGCCCTCACCGGCCACCACCTCGCCGACCGCGCCGCCGTCGAGCGGGGCGTCGAGGGCGAACGGCGGCACGTACGACTTGACGTCGTTCATCCGTCCCCGCATGTACGGGTCGACGGACATGAACTGGTTGCGGACCACGAGCTGGCCGGGGCCCGGGGTGGGCACCTCGGTCTCGACGAGCCGGAAGTTGTCGGCGGTCGGCCACCCCTCGGGGCGGGAGGCGAGGTGGATCTCACGGTTGACGGTCACGGTGTCGGTCGTCCTCTCGGTCGCTGGTCGGGGCTGCATCAGGCGGGGCGCGGCGCGCGGCGACACCCGGGTGCGCCGGCGCCGCGCGCCACGGCTCAGGCGGCGAGGGTCTCGCGGACGGTGAGGGCGACCTCGACATTGCCCCGGGTCGCGTTCGAGTAGGGGCAGACCTGGTGGGCCTGGGCGACGAGCTGCTCGGCGGCCTCCCTGGGCACGGCCGGCAGGTCCACCACGAGGGCGGCGGTCAGGCCGAAGCCGCCGCTGCCGTTGGCGCCGATGCCCACCTCGGCCTCGACGACCGAGCCGGTCACGTCGGCCTTGGCGGCGCGGGCCACCCGACGCAGGGCGGAGTGGAAGCAGGCGGCGTAGCCGGCGGCGAAGAGCTGCTCCGGGTTCGCCGCACCGCCCGCGCCGCCCAGCTCCTTCGGGATCGCGAGGCCCAGCTCGAAGGTGCCGTCGGAGGTGCGGACGTGGCCGTCGCGGCCGTCGCCGGTGGCGCGGGCGTTGGCGGTGTAGAGGACCTGCATGGCGATCACTTCTCCTTCTGTCGGTGGATCGTCTCGGTGACCCGGTTGAGGGTGTCGCGCAGCCCGATCAGCTCGGCCTCGGTGAGCCCGGTGGCCAGCGCCACCCGCAGCGGCACCCCGCACATCCGCTCGCGCAGCGCGCGGCCGGCGTCGGTGAGGCGCACCTCGACCCGCCGCTCGTCGGCGGCGGACCGCGACCGGACCAGCACCCCGGCGGCCTCCAGCCGCTTGAGCAGCGGGGAGAGCGTGCCGGAGTCCAGCCGCAGGGCGGCGCCCAGCTCGGAGACGGTGGGCGCGTCGTCGCCGCGCTCCCAGAGCACCAGCAGCACCAGGTATTGCGGGTAGGTGAGCCCGAACTCGTCGAGGATCGGCCGGTAGACGTCGGTGAGGGCGCGCGACGCGGCGTAGAGCGCGAAGCACACCTGCCGTCCCAGCACCAGATCGTCGGTCACGGGAAAAACATAGTGCGCAATTGAGTTGTGCACAACCTAATGGGCCGCACTGTGCCCCGGCTCACCGCCGCCGGACGACGCACCGCCGCCGACCCGGCGCACCCCGGCAGGCGGGGTGCGCCGGGTCAGCGGTCGGCGAGGTACGCCTCCAGCTCCACCTCGACCAGGTGGTCGGGGTCGAGCAGGGCGGCCACCACGACCAGGGTCGCCGCCGGCCGGACCGCCCCGAACACCGCGTTGTGCGCCCGGCCCACCTCGTCGGCGTACGCGCGGTCCGTCACGTACATCCGGGTGCGCACCACGTCGCCGGGCCCCGCGCCGACCTCCGCGAGGGCCGCCAGGCCGATCCGCAGCGCCTGCGCGGTCTGCGCGGCGGCGTCCCCCACGTGCACCACCCGGCCGTCGACCGTCGCCGTGCAGCCGGCCGTGACGGCCCGGTCGCCGGCCCGGACGACCCGGGAGTAGCCGTACAGCGCCTCCCAGGGGCCGCCCGAGCCCAACCGGGTGACGGTCACGCGGCGGCGAGCACGTCGAGGGCCTGCCGCACGGTGAACGCGCCCGCGTACAGCGCCTTGCCGGCGATCACGCCCTCCACGCCGACCGGCTCCAGGGTGGCCAGGGCGCGCAGGTCGTCCAGCGTCGAGACGCCACCCGAGGCGATCACCGGGGCGTCGGTGCGGGAGCAGACCTCGCGCAGCAGGTCCAGGTTCGGCCCGCGCATCGTGCCGTCCTTGGTGATGTCGGTCACCACGTAACGGGAGGCGCCCGCCTTGTCGAGCCGCTCCAGCACCTCGTACAGGTCGCCGCCGTCGCGGGTCCAGCCCCGCGCCGAGAGGGTACGACCCCGCACGTCCAGCCCGATGGCGACGCGGTCGCCGTACTCGCCGCAGACCCGGTCGCACCACTGCGGGTCCTCCAGCGCGGCGGTGCCGATGTTGACCCGCGCCGCGCCGGTGCCCAGCGCGGCCCGCAGCGACGCGTCGTCGCGGATCCCGCCGGACAGCTCCACCTGCACGTCCAGCCGGCCCACCACGTCGGCCAGCAGCGCGGCGTTGGACCCCCGGCCGAACGCGGCGTCCAGGTCCACCAGGTGGATCCACTCCGCGCCGTCGCGCTGCCAGGCCAGCGCCGCCTCCAGGGGGTCGCCGTAGGCGGTCTCGCTGCCGGCGGCGCCCTGCACGAGCCGGACGGCCTGGCCGTCGGCGACGTCCACGGCGGGCAACAGGGTGAGGCTCAACGCTCTTCTCCTCGAATCGATAACGTGCGCGTCAGGACCGGCGGCCCAGTGCGATCACCACGGCCGCCGGCAGCACCAGCAGCAACAACACGACCAGCACCACCCGCAGCGCCAGGTCGTCGACGAAACTCCAGATGGCGACCAGCGCCACGCCGGTCAGGCCGACGATCGCGGCCCGCTCGCCCCGGGAGTGCCGGGCCAGCCGGCCGGCGCGGCGGCGCGGCCAGCGGGGCGTCAGCCGGCGTACCACCGCGCGGCGGCGCTCCCGGCGGGCCACCCGGCGGCGGCGCACGGCCCGCTCCCGCTCCAACTGGGCCTCGCGGGCCGCCCGGCGGCGGGCACGCTCCTTGCTCACGCCGCGCCCCCCGGCCCGGTGCCCCGGCCGCGCGGGCCCCGCTCAGCCACCGGCGGGCACGGTGCCGAGCCAGTTGCGCAGCAGCGCCGCGCCGGAGTCGGCCGACTTCTCCGGGTGGAACTGGGCGGCCGAGAGCGCACCCCGCTCCACCGCCGCCACGAAGTCCGCCTCGTGGTGGGCGGTGGTCACCGCCGCGCCCGACGCCGCCAGCGCGCCCGCGTCGACCACCCCGTAGGAGTGGACGAAGTAGAAGCGGCTGTCGGCGGGCAGGCCCGCGAAGAGCACCGACGACGCCGGAGGTCGCACCGTGTTCCAGCCCATGTGCGGCAGCCGGGCGGCGGGCAGCCGGGTCACCGCGCCCGGCAGCAGCCCGAGCCCCTTGGTGACCACGCCGTGCTCGTCGCCGTGCTCGAAGAGCACCTGCATGCCCACGCAGATGCCCAGCACGGGCCGGCCGGCGGCGACCCGCTCGGCGATGACCGGGCCCGCGCCGAGCGCCTCGATCCCGGCCATGCAGGCGGCGTACGCGCCCACGCCCGGCACCACCAGGCCGTCGGCGTCGGCGGCGGCGGCCAGGTCGGCGGTGACGGTGACGTCGGCGCCGGCCCGGGCCAGGGCCCGCTCGGCCGAACGCAGGTTGCCCGAGCCGTAGTCGAGCACCACGACCCGCTTGACCAGATCGCCCATCAGCCCTCCCCGGGCAGCAGCCAGAGCACCCCACCGGCCGTGGCCAGCACCGCGAGCACCGCGGTGACCACCACCGCGCCGCGCGTCGCGCCCTGGCGGTGCAGCGAGACCGCCCCGCCGACCAGCACCCCGGCGAGGATCAGCAGCAGGGTCGGCAGCACCCCGCCCACGGCTACAACGCGCCCTTCGTGCTGGGGATCGCGCCGGCCGACCGGGGGTCGAGCGCGGTGGCCTCGCGCAGGGCGCGGGAGACCGCCTTGAACTGGGCCTCCACCACGTGGTGGGCGTCGGGGTGGCCGCCGGGGCGGGCCGCGCGCAGCACGTCCACGTGCAGGGTGATCCGGGCCGCCTGACCGAAGGACTCCCAGATGTGCCGGGTCATGCTGGTCGGGTAGACCGGCCCGATGTACGGGGCCAGCGCCGGCTCGTCGTGCACCACGTACGGGCGGCCCGACAGGTCGACGGCGGCCCGGACGAGGACCTCGTCCATCGGGACGGTCGCCGAGCCGTACCGCCGGATGCCGGCCTTGTCGCCCAGCGCCTGGTCGAACGCGGCGCCCAGGGCGAGCGCCGTGTCCTCCATCGTGTGGTGGGCGTCGATCTCCAGGTCACCGACGGTGCGCACGGTCAGGTCGAAGCCGCCGTGCCGGGCGATCTGGTGCAGCATGTGGTCGTAGAAGCCGACCCCGGTGCCGATCTCGGCCCGGCCGGTGCCGTCGAGGTCGATCTCGACGAGCACCTTGGTCTCCTTGGTGATCCGCTCGACCCGGGCGGTGCGGCTCATCACAAACTCTCCATCGCGGTGAGGAAGGCGTCGGTCTCGGCGGGGGTGCCGGCGGTGACCCGCAGCCAGCCGGGCAGCCCGACGTCGCGCACGAGCACCCCCTGCTCCAGCAGGGCGCGCCAGGCCACCGCCTGGTCGCCGCCCACCTGGAACAGGACGAAGTTGGCGTCGCTGTCGGCGACCCGCAGGCCCCGGGCGCGCAGCTCGGCGACGATCCGGTCCCGCTGCCCCATGATCGCCTCGACCGTGGCCAGCAGGGCGTCGCGGTGCGCCAGGGCCGCGCGGGCGGCGGCCTGGGTGAGCGCCGACAGGTGGTAGGGCAGCCGCACGAGCTGCACCGCCGCCACCACGGCCGGGTCGGCCGCGAGGTAGCCCAGCCGGCCGCCGGCGAACCCGAACGCCTTGCTCATCGTGCGGGTCACCACCAGCCTCGGGTGGCCGGGCAGCACCGCGAGGGCGCTGACCGTGCCGGGGCGGGCGAACTCGGCGTACGCCTCGTCGACCACCACCATGCCGGGCGCGGCGTCGAGGACGGCGGCGACCACCGCCGGGTCCAGCGCCGTGCCCGTCGGGTTGTTCGGCGAGCAGAGGAACACCACGTCGGGACGGTGCGCCCGGACCTGGGCGACCGCCTCGTCGGCGGTCAGCCCGAAGTCGACCCCGCGCTGCGCCGGCACCCACCGGGTGCCGGCGCCGAGCGCCAGCAGCGGGTGCATCGAGTACGCCGGCGTGAAGCCGAGCGCCGTGCGCCCCGGCCCGCCGAACGCCTGCAGGAGCTGCTGCTGGATCTCGTTGGAGCCGTTGGCCGCCCACACCTGCCCGACGGTGAGCCCGTGCCCCACGTAGGCCGCCAGGTCGGCGCGCAGCGCCACGGCGTCGCGGTCGGGATAGCGGTTGAGGTCGCGCAGCTCGGCGGCGAGGGCCTTGCCGATCGCGTCGGCCACCGCCTCGGGCACCGGGTACGAGTTCTCGTTGGTGTTCAGCCGCACCGGCACGTCGAGCTGCGGGGCGCCGTAGGGCGTCAGGCCCCGCAGGTCGTCACGGATCGGCAGCTCGTCGAGGGTCGTCACGAGGCGCTCCCGGGGAAGCGGACGCTGACCGCCTGGCCGTGGGCCGGCAGGTCCTCGACGCCGGCCAGGGTCACCACGTGCGGGGCCACCTCACGCAGCGCGTCGCGGGTGTATTCCACCAGGTGGATGCCGCGCAGGAAGGACTGCACGGACAGGCCGGAGGAGTGCCGGGCGCAGCCGCCGGTGGGCAGCACGTGGTTGGAGCCGGCGCAGTAGTCGCCGAGCGACACCGGCGACCACGCGCCGACGAAGATCGCCCCGGCGTTGCGGACCCGCAGCGCCCACTCGCGGGCGTTCTCGGTCTGGATCTCCAGGTGCTCGGCGGCGTACGCGTCGACCACCCGCAGGCCGTCCGCCAGGTCGTCGACCAGCACCACGCCGCTCTGCTCGCCGGTCAGCGCGGTGGTGACCCGGTCGGCGTGCTTCGTCGCCGGCACCTGCCGGGCCAGCTCGGCCTCGACGGCGTCGGCCAGCGCGACCGAGCAGGTGACCAGCACGCTGGCCGCGAGGGGGTCGTGCTCGGCCTGGCTGATCAGGTCGGCGGCGACGTGCGCCGGGTCGGCGGTGTCGTCGGCGAGGATCGCGATCTCGGTGGGGCCGGCCTCGGCGTCGATGCCGACCACGCCGCGCAGCAGCCGCTTCGCGGCGGTGACCCAGATGTTGCCCGGCCCGGTGATCATGTCGACGGGGTCGCAGCGCTGCGCGCCGTCGGGGTCGACCGTCGCGCCGTAGGCCAGCATCGCCACCGCCTGGGCGCCGCCGACGGCGTAGACCTCGTCGACGCCGAGCAGCGCGCAGGCCGCGAGGACCCGGGCGTCGGGCAGGCCGCCGTTCTCCTGCTGCGGCGGGCTGGCCACGACGAGCGACCGGACGCCGGCCGCCTGGGCGGGGACCACGTTCATCACCACGGTCGACGGGTACATCGCCAGGCCGCCGGGGACGTACAGGCCGACTCGCTCGACGGGGACCCAGCGCTCGGTGACGGTGCCGCCGGGCACCACCTGGGTGGTGTGGTCGACGCGGCGCTGGTCGGCGTGGACCTTGCGGGCCCGGCTGATCGACTCCAGCAGGGCGGCGCGGACCTGGGGGTCGAGCGTCCCCTCGGCCTCGGCGATCGCCTCGGCCGGCACCCGCAGCCGCTCCGGCGAGACCCCGTCGAAGCGCTCGCTCGCCTCGCGGATCGCCGGGTACCCATGATCGCGGACCGCCTCCACGAGGGGGCGGATCCGCTCGACCGCCACGGAGACGTCGAGCTGGGCACGGGGCAGCAGGCGGCGGGGGTCACGGACGCCGCCGCGCAGGTCGATCCGATTCAACACGCCTGCGAGTCTAGGCGGCCGGGCCGGCGGCGGCCCGCGCCGCCCGCACGCCGGGACGGTGAGCCGAGCCACGCCGGCCGCCGGGCGGGGCGCGACGGGCCCGGGGGCGGCCCCGCCGGGGGCGGGCGGGTCCTCCGGGGCGGGACGGGCCCCGCCGGGACGGCGCGGGCGGGCTAGGCTCGGTCCCGTGACTGCGCGGTTGCCGATCTTCCCCCTCGGGACGGTGCTCTTCCCCGGCCTGGTGCTGCCGCTGCACATCTTCGAGGAGCGCTACCGGGCCCTGGTGCGCCACCTGACGGGCCTGCCCGAGGGCGCCCCCCGGGAGTTCGGCGTGGTGGCCATCCGGGCCGGCTGGGAGGTCGCCCCCGGCACGCCCGGGCGGCCCGTCCCCGGCGTCGGCGGCGTCACGCTGCACGAGGTCGGCTGCACCGCCGAGCTGCGGCAGGTGACCGAGCTGGACGACGGCGGGTTCGACATCGTCACCGTGGGACGGCGGCGGTTCCGCGTCGCGCAGCTCGACGAGACCACGGAGCCCTACCTGACGGCCGAGGTCGAGTGGCTGCCCGAGCCGGGCGGCCCCGACGAGGCCGCCGACCTGCTCGCGGCCCGGGTGATCTCGGTGTTCCGGCAATATCTCGGGCTGATCCGCCCCGACCCGGAGGACATCTCCGAGCAGCTGCCGGAGGACCCGACGGTGCTGTCCCACCTGGTCGCCGCGACCGCCATGCTGACCGTCGACGACCGGCAGCGGCTGCTCGCGGTCGACGGCACCGCCGCCCGGCTCCGCGCCGAGCTGCGGCTGCTCAACCGCGAGGCGACCCTGCTGCGCCAGGTGCGGGCGGTTCCGGTGCCGCTGTCGGAGCTGGCGAGTCCGCCGACCCCGAACTGACCTGCGGCCCGGTGGCGGGCGGGCCGGCGTAGACCCAGGACAGGTCGGGCTCGGGCTCCGGGCGCAGCGACGGCCAGCGCGACCAGCCGGCCAGCAGGGTGTACGTCACGGCCACGCCGAACGCCGGCAGCAGCAGGTTGCCGTACGGCAGGGGCAGCAAATCGAACAGCCGGTGCAGGCCCCCGGCGCGCAGGTCGGCGGGCTTGGTGAACGCCTGCCCGTCCGGCGCGGAGGCCAGCAGCCGCTCGTACGCCGACAGGCCGACCCGCCGGCCGACCTGCCAGGCCACCAGGGCCGCGCCGAGGCCGCCGGCCGCCCCGGCGAGCAGCCCGACGGGGCCGCGCCGGCGCCGCAGCAGCACCCACAGGGCCAGCGCGGCGAGCACGCCGAAGCCGATTCCGAGCAGGCTGAACCAGCCGTCGGCGGCGATCGGCTGCTCCGGCTGCGGCTGGGCGTAGACGGCCCCCTCGGCGGTCTTGACCACCGGGGTGTCGGGGGCGACGGCCGCCCAGAGCAGCCCCAGCGGGACGCCCAGCGCGGTGAGGACGGCCGCCGCGCCCAGCGCCACGCCGATCACCCGGCCCGGGCGGCGCTCGGACGGAACCGGGCCAGCGGGGACCGGCCCGGTCGGCGGCGCGCCGAACGGATACTGGGGCGGACCGGCGAACGGCCCGGCGGGCGGCTGGTGGGCCGGGGGCCCGTGGACGAGCCCTTCGGTCGGGTCGGGGGCCGGGGCGGCGGGCGGCCCGGGGACCGGCCCGGCGGTCGGGTCGGGACGGGGCGCGGGGCGGTCGGCGTCGGAGGTGTCCGGGCTCACCCGATGATCCTTACAGACCGGGGGCGTCCCCGGGGCGTCGGTGCCTCCGCAGCCGGCTCGGCCGCCGCGGCGGCTCGTGGTCGCGGCCGGCTCAGCGGGCGAAGGGCTCCAGCATCACCGACGCCGCGCGCAGCCACGCCTGCCGGGTCTCCGGCTGGAGCTGGTGGTATTCGATCGAGGAGCCGGTCTCCAGCGCCGGGTCGTACGGCACCACGGCCACCGCCCGGGTGCGGGTGGCGAAGTGCCGCTCCAGGTCGGTCTGCAACGGCGAGCGGCCCGGCGTCGGGCAGGAGATCAGGGTGACGGCGTTGTCGGCCAGCTCGCCCATGCCGACCTCGTGCAGCAGGTCGAGCATCCAGTCGGCGCTGAACGCGGCGTCCTCCCGGGGCACGGTGGTCACCACGAGCTGGTCGGCGGCCTGCATCACCGTGCGCCAGTTGGGGCTCTCCACGTTGTTGCCGGTGTCCACGCAGACCACGTCGTGGGTGCGCCGCAGCAGCTCCAGCACCCGCTTGACGGTGAACTGGTCGAGCCGCTGGGCGAACCGGGGGCTCTCCTCCCCGGCCAGCACGTCGTACGAGCCGTCGGCGGCGTGCCGCAGGTAGTCGTCGAGGCTGCCGAGCAGGGCGGAGCCCTCCAGGATCTCGATCTGGGCGAGGTCGTGGATCAGGTGCCGGATCGTCCGGGCGTGCCGGGCGCTGCCGGCGCGCAGCCCGAGGGTGCCGCGCAGCTCGTTGTCGTCCCAGGCGAGCACGCCCCGGCCGCGCACGCTGCCGACGGTGGCGGCGGCCAGCACCGTGGCCGTGGTCTTGTGCACCCCGCCCTTGGGGTTGGCGAAGGCGAGCACCCGGGGCGTGCCCAGGTCGCGGCGGAGCACCCCGGCGGCGCGTTCCAGCTCGCTCTCGGCGCTCTGCGCCCGCCACTCGATGCGGGCCGGATAGCCCCGCTCGACCACCGCGGGCGGCCCGGGCGGCGGCTGGTAGACCGGCTCGGCGACGGGCGGGTAGGCCGCCTCGGCCCGGTAGGCCGGCTCCGCCGGGGGCGGCTGGTAGGCGGGCTCCACGACGGGCGGCTGGTAGACCGGGTCGGCCGGGGGCGGCTGGTAGGCCTGCTCCGGGCGGTAGCCGCCGCTGTCGAGCAGCGAGTAGCGCGACTCGACCGGCGGGGGCTCGGGGCGGTAGCCGCCGCCGTCGAGCAGCGAGTAGCGGGACTGGGCGGGCGGCGGCGGGTCGGCGCGGCGCACCGGCTCCGGGTCGAGGCGCCCGGGGGCGGACCGCCACGACGGCTCGGCCGGATAGGTCGGCTCCTGCGGATAGCCGGAAGGCTCGGGCTGGTAGCCCAGCGGATCGGCCGGGTAGGCCGGCGGCTCCGGCTGCTGGTAGCCCGGGGGCTCCGGCTGGTACGCCGGGTCGATCCGGTAGGCCGGGTCCACCCGGTAGCTCGCCCCGGCCCGGTAGCCGCCGCGCGCCGGCTCCGCCGGGTAACCGGGCTCCGCGGCGTACGACTGCTCGCCCGGCGGGCCGATCGCCGCCGCCCGCCCGGCGTAGCCGTTGCCGGACGTGCGCCGGGGCAGCGGCTCGGGCGCCGCGCGCGGCGCCTCCTCGGCGTGGCGGTCGGCCTCGGCCTGCTCCGCGGTGCGACCGCCGAGCCGCGCCCGGTCGAGCAGCGCCCGCCACCGCGGTGCTGGTTCGGCCGGCCGACCCCAGCTGGTCTCCGTGCCGTCCAAGGCTCGCCCTCCCAGCGCCATCGATCTCCGCCTGACAGGCTACGAACGAAACCCTATTCGGACCACACCGGTCCGCGCACATCCTGATTCGGCTTTGTCACTTCTCCACCACCGTTCGGCTGCCCACGGACGCGTCCGGGGAGGTCGCGACGCCGGACGGGGTCGCGGCGGGTCCGACCCGGTCGACGTTCGGTGAGGAACCCGTCGCCGTCGGTGCCGCTTCCGACGTTTCGCCCACCAGCGGCGTCGGGCCGGCGTCGGCCGGCGGACGGGCCACGTCGCGCTGCTCGGGCAGCGGCGGGGTCACCACCGTCCGGTCCAGCCGGCGCAGCTCCGGGGCCGGGTCGACGGCGCGGACCCCGGGCCGGGCGGCCAGGGCGCGCAGCGCGTCCGGCGCGGCCCGCACGACGGCGGCGTAGGCGCAGGCGCACCCCGCCCGGTACGCCGCCGCCTCGCCCGCCGCGACCAGCGCCCCGGTCTCGTACGCCCGGCGCAGCTCGGCGTCGTCGGCGGCGGCGGCCCGGGCCCGCTGGTCGGCGGCCTCGCGGTCCTTGCGCCCCGCCATGCCGGCCATCCCCACCACCACGTCCTGCGGGAGCCGCTGGGCCGACAGTCGGACGATCTCGGTCTGCCGGCCGGGCAGCGGCGCCCGCGCCACCACCTCGGCCACCGCGACCCCGGCGAGCGTGTCGGCCAGCCGGTCCGGCGCGAGGTAGTCCGCGAACGACACCAGCGCGTACGTGCCCGACGGCGACCCACCCGACGGCAGGGCCGTGAGCTCGGCGGCGGCGGCGCGCAGGTACTCGGGGACCGACCCGCCGGGCGGCACCCCGACGCGGGTCACCTCGCCCACCGTGCGGTCGCCCACCGGCCGGTCGTGGCGGCCGACCCAGCCGGCCGCGACCAGCACCGCCGCCACCGACAGCAGCGCGGCGACGGTGAGCGCGCGGGGCCGGCGTCGGGCCGCGCGGCCGCCCGGCCGACCGGGGTCTCGGCTGGTCACCGGGTCAGTCGCGGAGGACCCGCAGCGCCCGGTCCAGGTCGTCGGGATAGTCGCTCACGAAGGTCACCTCGTCGCCCGTGCGGGGGTGCTGGAAGCTCAGCGACCGGGCGTGCAGCCACTGCCGCGCCAACCCGAGCCGGGCCGACAGGGTCGGGTCCGCGCCGTAGGTGACGTCACCGACGCAGGGGTGGCGCAGCGAGGAGAAGTGCACCCGGATCTGGTGGGTGCGCCCCGTCTCCAGCCGGACGTCGAGCAGGCTCGCCGACGGGAACGCCTCCAGCGTGTCGTAGTGGGTGATGCTCGGCTTGCCGCCGGAGACCACCGCCCACCGGTAGTCGTGGTGCGGGTGCCGGTCGATCGGGGCGTCGATGGTGCCGCGCGACGGGTCCGGGTGCCCCTGCACCACGGCGTGGTAACGCTTCTCCACCTCGCGGTACTTGAAGGCCCGCTTCAGCGCCGTGTACGCCTGCTCGCTCTTGGCCACCACCATGATCCCGGTGGTGCCCACGTCGAGCCGGTGCACCACGCCCTGCCGCTCGGCCGCGCCGCTGGTGGAGATGCGGTGCCCGATCCCGGCCAGCCCGCCGATCACGGTCGGCCCGGTCCAGCCGGGGCTGGGGTGGGCGGCGACGCCGACCGGCTTGTCCACGACCACGATGTCGTCGTCGGCGTACACGACGGTGAGGCCGGGCACCGCCTGCGGCACGACGGTCGGCGGGGCGACCGGGGCGGGCAGCGTCACCTCCAGCCAGGAGCCGGCCTTGACCTTGTGCGAGTTCGGCCGCACGACGCCGTCGACCAGCGCGTCCCCGCCGTCGACCAGGTTCGCGGCGGCGGTGCGGGAGAGCCCGAACAGCCGGGACACCGCCTGGTCGAGCCGCATGCCGTCCAGGCCGTCGGGGACCGGCAGGGAACGGTGGTCGCCGCCGGCGGCGAACGCGGCCGTCACGCCCGCTCCCCCTGCTCGACCGGGACCTCGGCGGCCGGCTTGTCCCGGCCGAGCCGGGAACCGTCACGCTGGCGGCCCGTCAGCTCCAGGAACACGGCGAGCACCACGCCGCAGACCAGCGCGCTGTCGGCCAGGTTGAACACCGGCCACACCTGCCCGTACGGGTCGAAGAGGCTGATCATGTCGACCACGTGCCCGACGAAGTGGCCGGGCGCGCGGAAGATCCGGTCGGCCAGGTTGCCCAGCGCCCCGCCCAGCACCAGGCCGAGCGAGACCGCCCACGGCACCGAACGCAGCCGCAGAGCCATCCAGCCGATCCAGCCGATCACCGCGATGGTGATCAGCGGGAAGACCCAGGTATGGTCGCTGCCGATGCTCCACGCCGCCCCGCTGTTGCGGGTGAGGCTGAGGTAGACCGCGCCCCCGAGCAGCTTCACCGGCTCCCGGTCGCTGAGCGCCTGCAACGCGAGGTGCTTGGTGAGCAGGTCGGCCAGGAAGGCGAACAGGCCGACGCCGGCGAGGAGCACGATCGCCCGGCGTCGGGCCCTGCCTCCGCCCGGCTCGGCGGTGCCGGTCTCGGTTCCGGCGGGCGGTGTAGCCGTCATCTGCTCCCCATCGACGCTCCCGGCGGTGATCGCTCACCGCCCTGACCGGCCGGGGAGCGAGGTCAGCGCCGCTCCTCCAGCTGCTTGCACTTCACGCAGAGGGTCGCCGACGGGAAGGCGGCGAGCCGCTCCACCGGGATCGGGTCGCCGCACTTCTCGCACCAGCCGTAGCCGCCCTCGTCGAGCCGCTCCAGGGCCCGCTCGACCTGCGTGATCCGTTCCCGGATGCTGTTGGCGAGTGAGATCTCCTGCTCCCGCTCGAACGTCTTGGTGCCGGTGTCGGCCTGGTCGTCCCCGGCCGAGTCGGTCAGCCGGTCGCGCTGCAGCTCGGTGATCTCGCTCAGCGTCTGATCGTACTCGGCGCTCAGCTCGTCGCGGCGGGCCGCCAGCGCCGCCCGGATCTTCTCGGTCTCCGCGGCGCTGCGGGTGGTCCTGGCCACCGGCTTGCGCCCGGCGGTCCTGGTGTCGGCTGGCTTCACCATCGTCACTCCCTCGCGCCACGGGACCGCGGCATGCCACGGCCTCTGGACAGGGGTCACCGGCCTGGCGCCCCCAGGTAACAAAACGGGCGCGCAGCGAGGACCGCCGCGCACTCCGGAGGTTGGCAAGAATACGGAACGTACAGGCGTCCGACAACGTGCCGCACCGCCGCACCGCTAATCCGCCCCGAAAAGCCCTCAAATGGGCAAAAGGAACGCTAGCAGATCAGTCGTCGCGGTCGTCGCCGTACTCGCCAAACCACCGCGCCAGGCGGCCCCGGCGGCTCACCGCCCGCAGCCGCCGCTCGGCGGCGTCCCGCACCCCGGCGGTGGCCACGATCAGCAGGCTGTCGCCCGCCTTCAGCCGCGTGTCCGGGCCGGGCACGAAGCCCACCCCGTCGCGCAGCACCAGCGTCACCGACGCGCCCACCGGCAGCCGAAGCTCGTCCACGTGCACCCCGCCCAGCCGCGAGCCCGGCGGCACCTCCAACTGGAGCAGGTCGGCCCTCATCCGCTCCAGCGGCGCGGTCTCCACCCGGATCTCCGCCGGCTCGGCGGGCGCGGTGACCCGCAGCCGGCGCGCGGCCGGGGCGAGCGTGCCCGCCTGGAGCACCGTGAAGATCACCACCAGCACGAAGACCGCGTCGAAGAGCTGCTCCGCCCCCGGCACCCGCTGCGACAGCGGGATGGTCGCCAGCACGATCGGCACCGCCCCGCGCAGCCCCGCCCAGGACAGGAACGCCTGCTCGCGCGGGCCGACGCGGAACGGGGTGGCCGACACCGCCACCGACAGCGGCCGGGCCAGCAGCAGCAGCGCCAGCCCGGCGACCACCGCCGGCAGCACCGCCGCCTCCAGCCGGCCCGGCGAGACCAGCAGCCCGAGCAGCACGAACAGGCCGATCTGGGCCAGCCAGGCCAGCCCGTCGGCGAAGCCGAGGATCGCCTGCCGGTGCGGCAGTCGGGCGTTGCCCAGCAGCACCCCCGCCACGTACACGGCGAGGAAGCCCGACGCGTGCAGCACCGCACCGGCGGCGTACGCGAGGACGGTGAAGCCGACCACCGCGATCGGGTACAGCCCCGCCGAGGGCAGCGCCGCCCGGCGCAGCGCCGCCCGACCGGCCAGCCCCGCGCCCACCCCGACGGCCGCGCCCACGCCCAGCTCGTAGCCGAGCAGCAGCACCTCGTACCACCAGGGGTGACCGGCCTCGGTGGCCGAGCGGGACAGCAGCACCACCAGCAGCACCACCGGGGCGTCGTTCATCCCCGACTCGGCCTCCAGGGTGGCGACCAGCCGGGGTGGCAGACGCAGCCGGCGCAGCGTGGCGAAGACGGCGGCGGCGTCGGTGGACGAGAGCACCGCGCCGTAGAGCATCGCCAGCCGCCAGTCCAGCCCGAGCAGCAGGTGCACCGCCAGGCCGACCACCAGGATGCTCACCACCACGCCGACGGTGGACAGCGCCGAGGCGAGGCCCAGCACCGGGCGCAGGGTGCTCCACCGGGCGGTCAGCCCGCCCTCGGCGATGATCACGATCAGGGCGCAGAAGCCGAGGGTGCGGGTCAGGTCGACGTCGTCGAAGCGGATGCCCAGCCCGGACTCGCCGATGGCCACCCCGAGGGCCAGATAGACCAGGAGGCTGGGCACGCCGAGGCGGGTCGAGAAGCGGACCGCGCCGACCGCCACCAGCAACACCCCGGCGCCGAGCAGCAGTGCGAGATCGAACCCGGGCGTCATGCCGGCCCGGTGCGGCCAGCCGTCACCGGCCGGCCCCGTCGCGCAGTCGGCGCAGCGTCTCCGTCAGCTCCGGCGTCGGGCGCTCGACCGCGAAGAGCTTGTCCCGGCTCGCCGCCCCGGCCCGCAGCGCGACGGCCGCCGGCCGGACGCCGAGCGCGTCGGCGAGGGCCCGGCGGGCCGCCTCGGTCGCCCGGCCGTCGACCGGCGGGGCGTTCACGGCGATCACCAGTGCCGGCCCGAGCGGGCCGTCGTGCCGGCCGCCGACGCGGGCACGGGAGGCACCCGGCTTGACCCGCACGGCGACGGTGAGCGTGTCGTCCATCGGGCGTCAGAGCGGCCGGGCGTCGGCGAGGAGGACATCGTCCGGGGCGCATCGGGCGCACGGGGTGAACCCGAGCCGCACCGCCTCGGCCACCGGCAGCGGCTCGGCCTCCCGGCCGTAGAGGTGGGGGCAGTCGGACAGGTGGTAGCGGGGCCGGCCGTCCACCACCTGGACCTCCGCGTCGAGCTCGGCGACCAGCGCCGCGTCGGCCGGGGACACCCGGAGCGCGGGCGGCTCGTCGAGGGGCGTGGCGGTCTCGCCCGCCGCGTCGGCGGGCGGGTCCGCCCCGGCGGCCGGCGACCCGGGCGGTTGCCGCCACCCGGGGTCGTCGGCGCCGATCGTGGACGAAACGCGTTGGGCCGGAATGTCCGGCCCGGGCGGGGGCTCGGCCGCGTCCCACGGGACGCGGCCCGCCGGAGGCAGGTGCTCCCCGGACGGGTCGGGGTCGACCCGCGCGGCTGCCGCCCGGGTGGCGGCCGCCTGGCGGGCACCCACCACCAACGCGACGGCGGCCAGCAGGCTGGCCGCGATGGACGCGGCCAGCAGCACGCTGGAGCCACCGGTGAGGCCGACCACCAGGAGCACGACCGCGACGAGGATGAGCAACAGGCTTGCGACTATCACGGCTCACCCCCGCCGCGTCGGATGCAGGTGGCACGGTCGGCGGCCGTCCCCACGACGGCCGCCGCACCGAAGATCAGCGGCCGGACTCCAGCGCGCCGGAGCGCCCGCCGCCGTACGAGCCGGCGAGGCCGGCGGCCGCGAGGCCGTTGCTGCCCCCGACGGCCCGGCCGCCCTCGGCCCGGGTCATCTCGGCCTCCAGGCCCTGACCACGGCCGTCGAGGTCGCGCAGCTGGCTCTCCAGGTAGGCCTTGAGCCGCGTGCGGTACTCCCGCTCGAACTGCTTGAGCTCCTCGATGTGCTTCTGCAGCGCGGTGCGCTTGGCGTCGAGGCCGCCCATGGCCTCCTGGTGCCGCTGGCGGGCGTCGCGCTCCAGGGCGTCGGCCTTGGCGCGCGCCTCGCGGGTGACCTCCTCGGCCTTGGACCGGGCCTCGGAGAGCAGCTGGTCGGCCTCGCGGCGGGCGTCGGAGACGTGGTCGTCGGCGGTGCGCTGGGCCATCATCAGCACCCGCAGCGCCTGCTGCTCGCCGTCGCCGGCCACGGCCGGGCCACCCTGGGCGCGGACCTGCTCCAGCTCGGCCTGCATCGCCCGGGCGGCCTGCTCGGCGGCCACCTTGTCGCGCTGCACCCGGTCGAGCTGGGCCTTGACGTCGTTGAGCTCCGCGGCGAGCCGGGCGTCGCCGCCCGGACCGGCGGGGGCACCGCCGCGACCGCCGCGCTCCACCTGGGCGCGCAGCTCGTTGTTCTCCTCGATCAGACGGGCAAGCTCACGCTCGACCTCGTCCAGGAAGGCGTCGACCTCCTCCTCGTCGTACCCCCGCTTGCCGATCGGCGGCTTTTTGAAGGCGACGTTGTGGACGTCGGCCGGGGTCAGCGGCATCGAAACTCCTCGGGTCAGTTGCGGCCGCGTAGCGGGCTGGACCTGCGGGTCTTCATCACCCGAGGATCAGCCGCTTCAACACGAACTCCATCAGCACGAACAGGATAACCAGGAGCACAAGGGAGGCCAGGTCGATGCTCACGGTACCAATTCGCAGCGGAGGGATCACACGCCTCAACGCCTTGAGAGGCGGATCAGTGACGCTCCACACGGATTCCAGCCCCACCGTCGCTCCCCGGCCGGGCTGCCAGCGGCGCCCGTAGGCGAGGACCGCGCTGAGGACAAACCGGGCCAGAAGAATGATCAGGAAGACATACAGAATCAGGTACAGCACTTGCAGCAGGATCGACAACACAGCAGGCGACGTCCCTCGGTCGGGCGGGGCTAACTCAGGCTGAAGAACCCACCCTCAGCGATCTTGGCCTTGTCCTCCGCGGTGACCTGGACGTTGGCCGGTGAGAGCAGGAACACCCGGTTGGTCACGCGCTCGATCGTACCGCGCAGCCCGAAGGCCAGCCCGGCGGCGAAGTCGACCAACCGGCGGGCATCGGCCTCGTCCATCTCGGTGAGGTTGATGATCACCGGGACGCCGTCGCGGAAGTGCTCCCCGATCGTGCGGGCCTCGCGGTAGGTGGTGGGGTGCAGCGTGGTGATCTGGTAACGCTGCTCCTCCTCCACCGGGGCCACCCGCTCCCTCGGCTGGGCCTGCGGGGCCAGGGCGAGGTTGTCCCGCGTGTGGTAGGTGAGCGCGCCGGAGCCCTCCCCGCCGGAGCTGCGGGTGATCGACCGGACGCTGGACCGGTCGGGTCGCTCGACCCGCTCGGCGCGCTCCGGCCGGTCGGAGTCCGCCCGGTCCCGGTCGGAGTCCAGCGGACGGGTGGCGGAGCGCTCGGTCAGCCGACCCCGCTCGCCGGCCCGGGGCCGCGGCGCCGGCGGCTCGTCGGCATCGTCATCGTCGTCGTCGGCGAACTCCTCGGCGTACCGGCCCTGCCGGTAGCGCGACGACTCCCGGTAGCCACCCTTTTCGTAGCCACCGTCGTCGTACGCCCGCTCGTCGTCCTCCTCGACCAGACCGAGCCAGACCCCCGCCTTGCGCAGTGCACCCATCCCGCGCCCTTCCGTCCGCCGTGCGGCACGCGCCCCCGTGCCGTGTCGCTTCTCGCGAGTGGACAACCTGCCCACCGGACCGGAACAGCAATCCCCGGCCCACGATTCGCGGTCGTGGGCCGCGCCCCCTGACGACGGGACGCCGCTCCTGAAACAACACTGATGTAATTTGCTTCTCTCGCGGGTCAGGCTACCGCAGCGTGGAACGCATTCCGAGCAACGCGCTGCCGACGCGGACATGTGTCGCGCCGTGTCGGATCGCCGCCTCCAGGTCCCCGCTCATCCCGGCGGAGAGCGCGACCGCCTCCGGATGGGCCGCGCGGAACGCCTGCGCCACCTCCGCGAGCCGGGCGAACGCCCGCTCCGGCTCCCAGCCCAGCGGCGCCACCGCCATCAGCCCGGCCAGCCGCAGCCCCACCGCGCCGGCCACCGCCTCGGCCACCGGGCCGAGCCCGACGTCCGCGTCGGCCGAGCCCGGCAGCGCCCCGCCCCGGTCCGGGTCGGCGTCGATGCTGACCTGCACCAGCACGTCGACGGGCCGGTCCCGGCCCGCCTGGGCCGCGCCGTCGAGCGCCCGGGCCAGCCGGACGCTGTCGACCGACTGGACGACGTCGGCGTAGCGGACCACCGACCGGCACTTGTTGCGCTGCAACTGCCCGATGAAGTGCCAGCGGGGCGTCGCCCCGGCGGCGGCCACCTCGGCGGCCTTGCCGGCGGCCTCCTGGTCCCGGTTCTCCCCCATGTCGACCACGCCGAGCCCGGCCAGGGCCAGCACGTCGGAGGCCGGATAGGTCTTGGTCACCGCGACCATGGTCACCTCGGCGCGGTCCCGCCCCGCCGCCGCGCAGGCGTCGGCGATGCGGGACCGGACCCGGGCCAGCCCGGCCGCCAGCTCGGCCCGGCGGTCGGGGTGCCCCGGTTCCGGGCGCACCGTCGGGTTCACGTCGGTCATCTCCGGCCGTCAGGATCCGTTCTTGAGGAAGTCCGGCACGTCCACGTCGTCGAAGAGCACCCGCCGCGGCGACTGCGAGGGCGCCGGCATCGTGGCCGGGGGCGGCGACGGCGTGGTCGGCTGGGCCGGCTGGTTCTGGTTGCTCTTGCGGCTCGGCTCGGGCTTGTACGCCGGCGTCCCGCCGTCGAACCCGGCGGCGATGACGGTGACCCGCACCTCGTCGCCGAGGGCGTCGTCGATGACCGCGCCGAAGATGATGTTGGCGTCCGGGTGGGCCGCGTCGGTGACCAGTTGCGCCGCGTCGTTGATCTCGAACAGGCCGAGGTCGGAGCCGCCGGCGATGGAGAGCAGCACGCCGCGCGCGCCGTCCATGCTCTGCTC
The DNA here is from genome assembly GCF_020873825.1 of Micromonospora sp. DH13. Taxonomy (NCBI): domain Bacteria; kingdom Bacillati; phylum Actinomycetota; class Actinomycetes; order Micromonosporales; family Micromonosporaceae; genus Micromonospora; species Micromonospora sp. DH13. The sequence goes on along the minus strand of NZ_JAHWGR010000024.1, from coordinate 41,304 downwards.
CAGCAGCGGGCTGGAGATGGCCGCCTCCGCCGCCTCGACCGCGCGGTTCTCGCCCCGGGCGCTGCCGATGCCCATGAGCGCGCTGCCCGCGCCGCTCATCACGCTCTTGACGTCGGCGAAGTCCAGGTTGATCAGACCCGGGGTGGTGATCAGGTCGGTGATGCCCTGGACACCGGAGAGGAGCACCTGGTCGGCCGTGCGGAACGCGTCCATCATGCTGATGTTGCGGTCGCCGAGCGCCAGCAGCCGGTCGTTGGGGATGACGATCAGCGTGTCGCACTGGTTACGCAGCTCGTCTATCCCCGCCTCGGCCTGCACCTGGCGACGCTTGCCCTCGAACGAGAACGGCCGGGTGACCACGCCGATGGTCAGCGCGCCGAGCTTGCGGGCGATGTTGGCCACCACCGGCGCGCCGCCGGTGCCGGTGCCGCCACCCTCGCCGCAGGTCACGAAGACCATGTCGGCGCCCTTGAGCACCTCCTCGATCTCGTCGCGGTGGTCCTCCGCGGCGTTCTTGCCGACGTCGGGGTTGGCGCCCGCGCCGAGCCCTCGGGTCAGCTCGCGCCCCACGTCCAGCTTGACGTCGGCGTCGCTCATCAGCAGCGCCTGCGCGTCGGTGTTGATCGCGATGAACTCGACGCCCTTGAGCCCAACCTCGATCATCCGGTTGACGGCGTTGACGCCGCCGCCCCCGATGCCGACGACCTTGATGACCGCCAGGTAGTTGTGCGGAGGTGTCATCTCCGGTCCTTTCCCTTCGAGATTGGCATGGGCCGACCCCACACGGCTTGGCCAGACCAGCGCCGACACGGCCGGGCCCCCAACGAGGCGAGAGGTGAACCCTCACCCTCTACTAGAGGCTTACTGTTATGTCAACTACTGATCCTCTTCGGGGCAACGTAAGCGGCCCCACGCCCGGAGCCAAGGACCCGCCCGGCGTGTCGCCGCCGGAGAGGGCCACGCCTCATCTTCCGGCCCACGCCACCGACCGACCCGCGCCACCCGGCGCCACCACGGGCTGGCCGCTGACCGGCCGGTCACTTGAAGGTGACCACGTCCGGCGCGCTCACGTCGATCGTGTCGGCCTTCCGACCGAGCAGGGCCGTGGCGACCCGGGCCTTGTCCGCCCCCCGGGTGGCGTCGCCCCAGACGACGGTCCGGTCGCCGCGCAGCCGCAGGCTGATCCGGGCCAGCCCCTCGACGCCGACCTCCACCAGCTGCCCGCGCAGCTCCGGGGTCAGCGCGCCCAGCACCTCCAGCCCGGCCAGGGTGCCCGGATCCGCCGGGCCCGGCTGGCCGACCCGCACCACCGGCAGGCCCTCCGGCTGCCGGGGCAGCGACCGGAAGACCACCCCGGACCCGTCGACCACGGCGAACCGCTCGCCCTGCGGCACCACCGCCGCCGGGGTGCGCTCCACCACCCGCACCACCAGCGCGTCCGGCCAGTCCCGGGTGACCGTCGCCCGCTGCACGGGGGCGAGGGTGCCGATCCGCCGGGCGACGGCGGCCAGGTCGACCCGCGCCAGCGGCTGGTCGTCCGGCACGGCGGCGGCCTCGCGGACCTCCACGGCGGTGACCAGCTCGGCGCCCTCGACCCGCACCTCACGCACGCCGAGCAGCCCGGTGCCGAGCACCGTCCAGGCCACCAGCGCGGCCACGGCCAGCACCCCGGCGGTCACCGCCCAGGGCAGCGCCGCGCGCATCCGGCGCTGCCGGGCCCGGGCCATGAACCGCCGGGTCGACGGCGGCACCGCGTCCGAGCCGGCCCGCACCAGCTGCCAGCGCCGCACCGGCCCCCGCCGGCCGCCGCCCGGGTCCGCGCCGGCCGTGCGGCCGCGCGCCGGACCGGGGCTCATCCGGCGGTGGCCGCCGAGCCGCCCGCACCGCCGGCGGCGTCACCGGCGCGGGCCGACAGGGCCGCCAGCAGCTCGTCGCCCATCAGCGAGATCGGCGGGGCGCCCATCGTCACCACCACGTCGCCCGGGCGCGCCCGGCGGGCCACCTCGACCGGCGCGTCCTCCCAGGAGCCGACGAAGACCTTCCGGTCGGCCGGCAGCGGCACCGCCTCCACCAGTGCCGCCGAGCCCTCCCCCGGCTGGCGCAGCTCGCCGGGGCCGAAGACCTCCAGCAGGACCAGCTCGTCGGCGAGGCCGAGCGCGGCGGCGATCTCCGCCTGCAGGTCGCGGGTGCGGTAGAGCCGGTAGGGCTGGAACACCACGATCAGCCGCCCCTCGCCGGCCACCTCGCGCAGCGTCCGCATCGCCAGCGTCATCGAGGTCGGGTGGTAGGCGTACTCATCGTAGACCAGCACGCCGTCGGCGACGCCCTTGCGCTCGAAGCGCCGCCGCACCCCGGGGAACGCCGCGAGCGCGGCCTCCGCCGCCTCGACGGGCAACCCCAGCAGGTACGCGGTGAGCACCGCCGACGCGCTGTTGAGCCCCATGTGCCGCCCGGGCACCGGCAGCCGGAACTCGCCCAGCGACCGCCCGTCGATCTCGGCGAGGTAGCGCACCCCCTGCGCGGAGGAGACGACGTCGCTCAGCCGCAGGTCGGCGTCGGCCGCCTCGCCGTACGTGTGCACCCGACGGCCCTCGGCCCGCAGCGTCTGCGCCAGCCGCCGCCCGCCCGGGTCGTCGGCGCAGGTGACGATGAACCCGTCGGGGTCGGTGAGCCGGGCGAACTCGGCGAACGCCGCCTCCAGCGTGGCCAGGTCCCCGTACGTGTTGAGGTGGTCGGCCTCGATGTTGGTGATCACCGAGACGTACGGGCGGTAGATGAGGAACGAGCGGTCGCTCTCGTCCGCCTCGACCACGAAGTGCTCGCCCGTGCCGTGGTGCGCCCCGGAGCCGACCTCGGAGATCTCCCCACCGATCACGAAGGACGGATCGGCGCCGGCCTGCTGCAGCACCATCGTCACCATCGAGGTGGTGGTGGTCTTGCCGTGGGTGCCGGCGATCGCCACCGTGCGCCGGCCGGTCATCGCCGCCGCGAGCGCCTCGGAGCGGTGCAGCACCCGCAGCCCGCGCCGCCGCGCCTCCACCATCTCCACGTGGTCCTGCGGGATCGCCGAGGAGTAGACGACCGTGTCGACGCCGTCGAGGTTGGACGGCTCGTGGGTCATGTGGATGGTCCCGCCCAGCGCCCGCATCCCGGCCAGCGACGGCCACTCCCGCAGCTCGCTGCCGGAGACCGGCAGGCCCCGGGTGAGGAAGAGCCGGGCCAGCCCGCTCATGCCGACGCCGCCGACGCCGATGAGGTGGATCCGGCCCAGGTCCTCGGCGGTCAGCGTGCCGGCCGGGGTGAACTGCGCGGTGTTCATGACGGGAACCTTCCGGTCGCGACGGCCCGGCCCCTCATCGGGCCACCGCCTCGTAGACGAAGTTCAGCAGCGCCTCGTCGCCGTCGCGCCGCCCGTACGCCGCCGCTGCGGCGCCCATCGCGGCGAGCCGGTGCGGGTCACGGATCAGCGGGATGATCGTGCGTTCCACCCAGGCCGGGGTCAGCTCGGCGTCGTCCACGAGCAGCCCGCCGCCGGCCTCCACCACGGGCAGCGCGTTGCGCTTCTGCTCCTGGTTGCTGTGCGGGTACGGCACGTAGACGGTGGGCAGCCCGATCGCGGCGACCTCGGCGCAGGTCATCGCCCCGCCCCGGCCGAGCATCAGGTCGGCGGCGGCGTAGCCGATCTCCATCTGGGACAGGTACGGCAGCGTCACGTACGGCACCGGCAGGTCACTGGGGATCGGCACCGGCTCGTTGCGGGCGCCCATCACGTGCAGCACCTGCACGCCGTGCCGGGCCAGCTCCTTGGCCGCGCCCGCGACGGCGAGGTTGATCGACCGGGCGCCCTGCGAGCCGCCGGCGACGAAGAGGACCGGCAGGTCCGGCCGGAGTCCGAAGTGGGCGCGGGCGGCGGCCGCGTTGGCGGCCCGGTCCAGCCCGGCGATGCCCCGGCGCAGCGGCACCCCGACCACCCGGGCGTCGCGCAGCGCCTCGGCCTGCGCCGGCTGGTGCGGGAAGCCCACCGCGACGTTGCTCGTGAACTTCATGCCGAGCCGGTTGGCCACCCCCGGCGGCACGTTCACCTCGTGGATGACGATCGGCAGCTCGCGCCGCCACGCGGCCAGGTAGCCGGGCACGGAGACGTACCCGCCGAAGCCGACGACCACGTCGGCCCGGACCTCGTCGATCACCTTGCCCGCCGCGCGGGCCGCCTTCCACATCCGGTCCGGGGTGCGGACCAGGCTCATGTTGACCGACCGGGGCAGCTGGTAGGCCGGGATCTGCCGCAGGTCGTAGCCGGCCGGCGGGATCAGCTCGTTCTCCAGGCCCTTGGGTGTGCCGAGGCAGGTGATCCGGACGCCCGGGTCGTGTCGGCGCAGGCAGTCGGCGAAGGCGAGCAGCGGGTAGATGTGGCCACCCGTGCCTCCTCCGCAGAGCACCACCGAACGCAGCGGACCCATCAGCGTCTCCTCTCGCTCGCCGTCCCACCCCGGGCCCGGTCCGGCCGGGCGCCACGGGATGCGGCCTGGTCGTCCTCGCGCCGCGCCCGCGACCGGGGTACGGACCCACGGTCCGCCGGTGGCGGCGCCGGGCGACGGCGCCGGCCGGGAAGCGGCGGCAACGGGGCCCAGAGTAGTCGGACCCACCGGGCGGGCGGACGGGCATGCAGGGCTCGGGCCGCGTCGGGTTCGCAGCGGGCGAACGAGGCGAGCATCCCGATCGCCGCCATGGTCACCACCAGGGCGCTTCCGCCGTCGGAGATGAACGGCAGCGGCACGCCGGTCAGCGGCATCAGGCCGGTCACCCCGCCGATGTTGATGATCGCCTGCCCGACCAGCCAGGTGGTGGCCCCGGCGGCGGCGAGCCGACGGAACGGATCCTCCACCCGCCGGGCGATGCGCAGCCCGGTGTAGCCGAGCACCGCGAACAGGGTGATCAGCACGACGCAGCCGACCACGCCCAGCTCCTCGGCCAGCACGGCGAAGATGAAGTCGTTGTGCGCCTCGGGCAGCCAACCGAACTTGAAGCTGCTCTTGCCCAGCCCGACGCCGAACCAGCCGCCGTGTTCGATGGCGTTGCGGGCCTGGGCGACCTGGTAGCACTGCTCGGCGAAGCACTCCTGCGGCGGCGGCGGGTTGACGAAGGTGGTGAGCCGGGCCAGCCGGTAGTTCTCCTGCCCCTTCGCCCCCGAACCCGCGCCCAGCGAGGCGGCGGCGACGAGCAGCCCGATGCCGACCAGCCCGATCACCGACAGCACGGCGAAGACCTTGGTGCGCACGCCGGCCGCCCAGAGCAGGCCGACGACGAGGGCAAGCAGGCAGAGCATCGTGCCGACGTCGTTGTAGCCGACCAGCACGAACAGCAGCGCTACCACGGGGAACAGTGGGGTGGCCAGCTCCTTCCACCAGCCGAGCCGGGCGCCCTTGCGGGCCAGCACGTCGGCCCCCCACAGCACCAGCGCGAACTTCGCCAGCTCGGAGGGCTGGAGCTGGACGCCGCCGACGAACAGCCACAGCAGGTTGGCCTCCAGCGGCCCCACCCGCTTCACCCCGAAGAACGAGTTGAGCGCGAGCAGCAGGTTGAGCACCAGCAGCAGCACCACGGCGACGCCGAGCGCCGTGCCGGCCACCGACCGGTAGGTGCTCGCCGGCAGCCGCTGGCACACCCAGAACGCCACCACCCCGATCACCGCGAAGATCGCCTGCTGGGTGGCGTCGGCGAAGGCGTTGCCCTCCTCGGCGTAGTTCTTCACGCTGGTGGCCGAGAAGACCATGGTCAGGCCGATGACCAGCAGCAGGCCGGCGCTGGAGATCAGCAGATAGTAGGAGGCCAGGGGCCGGGCCAGCAGGCCGCGCAGCGCGGCCAGCCCGCCGGCGGCGTCCAGGCCGAAACCCGGCGCGGCGGCCGGCGGGTCGACCCCCCGGCCGCCCCCCGGGCCGCGTCGTCCGGACGTGTCGGTCGTTGTCGCGCTGGTGCCTCGGTCCTCCCCCACCCGCCCATCATCGCGAATGCGAGCGGCCCGTTCCGGCCGAACGCCGTGGTCGGCGTGTCGCCGGGCGAAAGGAAGGGCCCCCTGTTAACGCATTCTGCATAGCAGGGGCCCCTTCTTAACGCCTGGCGCGCCGCGCCGGCGCGCGGGGACGGGCGGCCGCGTCGGGTCGCGCGGGCCCGGCCGGCGGATCAGCCCATCGCGGCGAGGAAGTCGCTGTAGAACAGGCCGAGCGCGATGGCCACGCCGATCCCCGCGATGATCCAGAACCGGACCACGATGTTGACCTCGCTCCACCCGGCGAGCTCGAAGTGGTGCTGCAGCGGCGACATGCGGAACACCCGCTTGCCGGTGGTGCGGAACGAGATGATCTGGATGACCACCGACATCGTGATGATCACGAAGAGCCCGCCGATGATCGGCAGCAGCAGGATGGTGCGGGTGGACATCGCCATGCCGGCGATCAGGCCGCCCAGGCCGAGCGCGCCGGTGTCGCCCATGAAGATCCGGGCCGGCGAGGTGTTCCACCACAGGAAGCCCACGCAGGCCCCGGCCGCCGCCCCGGCGATCAGCGCGATCTCCAGCGGGTCCCGCACCGTGTAGCAGTAGTTGTCCGGGTTCGCCGTGTACGACGGGTCGGCGCACCAGTGCCGGTACTGCCAGAACGCGATCAGCGCGTACGCGGCGAGGACCATCACCGACGCGCCGGTGGCCAGGCCGTCCAGGCCGTCGGTGAGGTTCACGCCGTTGGTCGCCGCCATCACCACGAAGATGAAGATGACCACCGCGCCGATCTTGGTGACGTCCAGCGCGGGGATGTCCCGGATGAAGCTCAGCGTCGTGGCGCCCACGGTCTCGGTGTTGGTGGCCGCCCCGCTGGCGTCGGTCATGCTGCTGGGGAAGTAGAGCGCGACGACGCCGAAGGCCGCGCCGACCAGGATCTGACCGGCCAGCTTGCCCCGCTTGTTGAGCCCGCCGCTGTTGCGCTTGCGGACCTTCAGGAAGTCGTCGATGAAGCCGACCGCGCCGGAGAACACCATCAGGCCCAGCAGGACCAGCGCGGTGATGGTCGGCTCGACCTGGGCGATCTGCGCGTCCGGCAGGGTGGTCAGGGCGAGGTGCCCGGCGACGTACGCGATGACCGTGGCCAGGATGAAGACCACGCCGCCCATCGTCGGCGTGCCCTTCTTGCCCTCGTTGCTGGCGAGCCCGAGGTTCGATCGGATCGGCTGGCCGGCCTTGAGCCGGGCGAACACCTTGATCGCGATCGGGGTGCAGAACAGCGAGACGAGGAACGCCACGCCGATGGCGACGATCACCGCCCTCATGCGGCGGCACCCCCGTCCGCGGCGTCGGCGCGCAGCGCGTCGGCCACCTCCCAGGTGCGGTACCGGGAGCCCTTCACCAGGACGACGTCGCCCGCCCGTAGTTCACTCCGCAGCACCTCGACGGCCGCCGCCTGATCGGTGAGCAGCACCGATCCTCCTCCCCAGTCCTCTACCGCTGTCGCGCCCTCGTGGATCGGCGCCGCCGGCTCGCCCACCACGAGCAGCCGGTCCACACCCAGCTCGGCCGCGAGCCGGCCGACCTCCAGGTGCCCCTGTCGTTCGTACTCCCCCAGCTCGGCCATGTAGCCGAGCACCGCGACCGCCCGTCCCGCGCCGCGCATCCCGGCGAGCGCCCGCAGCGCCACCGCCGTGGACGCCGGGTTCGCGTTGTACGAGTCGTCGATCACCGTCACGCCGTCGGGGCGCTCGAAGACGTCCATCCGCCGGGTGGAGACCAGACCCAGCTCGCCCAGCGCGGCGGCCAGTTCGGCCAGCGGCATGCCCAGCTCCCGGGCCACCGCCGCGGCGGCCAGCGAGTTCGACACCTGGTGCCGGCCGGTGAGCCCGAGCCGCACGGCCGCGCTCCCCTCCGGGGTCACCAGGGTGTACGCGGCGCGCCCGCGCCCGTCCAGCGTCACGTCCACGGCCCGCACGTCGGCGTGCGCGGCCTCGCCGTAGCGCACCACCCGGGCGGCGGTGCGGGCGGCCATCGCGTCGACGAGCGGGTCGTCGGCGTTGAGCACGGCCAGCCCGTCGGCGGGCAGCGACTCGACCAGCTCCCCCTTGGCCAGCGCGATGTTCTCCACCGAGCCGAACTCGCCGAGGTGCGCCACGCCGACGTTGAGCACCACCGAGATGCGCGGCGGCACCACCTCGCACAGGTAGCGCACGTGCCCCACCCCCCGGGCGCCCTTCTCCAGCACCAGGAAGCGGGTATCCGCGTCGGCCTGCAGCGCCGTCCACGGGTGGCCCAGCTCGTTGTTGAACGACCCGGGCGGGGCCACCGTGGGGCCGAGCCGCGCGGTGAGCTGGGCGATCAGGTCCTTGGTGGTGGTCTTGCCCGACGAACCGGTCAGCCCGATCACGGTCAGCGCGGGCAGCCGGTCCACGACCGCGCGGGCCAGCCGGCCCATCGCGTCGAGGGCGTCGCCGACGAGCACCATGGGCACCCCGGGCACCTGCCGGGTGCCGAGCACCGCCACCGCGCCGGCGGCCACGGCACCGGCGGCGTAGTCGTGGCCGTCCACCTTCTCGCCGGGGAACGCCACGAACAGCGCGCCCGGCCCGGCCTTGCGCGAGTCGAACTCCACCGGGCCCGTCACCCGGGCGGCCGGGTCGGCGGCGACCAGCCGACCGCCGACAGCCTCGGCCACCTCGGCCAGCGTCAGCGGGATCATCGCCGGCCCGCCAGGTCCCCGAAGCGGGCGCGCAGCGCGTCGGCCAGCTCCGTACGGTCGTCGAACGGCAACACCTCGCCGCCCACCTCCTGCCCACGTTCGTGCCCCTTGCCGAGCACGGCGACCACGTCCCCCGGGGCGGCCAGCCGGACCGCCTCGTCGATCGCCGCGCGCCGGCCGGCCACCTCGACGATCCGCGCCGGCGTGGCGGCGGCGTGCGCCCCGGCCAGCACCTCCGCCCGGATCGCGCCCGGCTCCTCGGTGCGCGGGTTGTCGTCGGTCACCAGCACCACGTCGGCGCCCCGGGCGGCGGCGGCGCCCATCTCCGGCCGCTTGCCGCGGTCCCGGTCGCCACCGGCGCCGATGACGCAAATCAGCCGCCCGGCGCTCAGCTCGCGCAGCGCGGCCAGGGCCGCCACGATCGCGTCGGTCTTGTGCGCGTAGTCGACCACGCCGCGCACCGGCCCGGCCGCCGAGACCAGCTCCAGCCGGCCGGGCACCCCGCCGCAGGCGGCCACCCCGGCGGCGGCCGTGGCCGCGTCCACCCCCGCGCCGACCAGCGCGGCGATGGCCAGCAGGGCGTTGGCGACGTTGTGCCGCCCGGGCAGCGCGACCCCGGCCGGCACGGTCAGCCCGCCGGGGCCGTGCGCGGTGAACCGCTGCGCGTAGCCCTCGCCGTCGACATCGGTGGCGTACCAGGTGGCGGTGGGGTCGCCGGCGGCCGAGTAGCTGACCGTGGCGGGGGTGTACAGCGCGCGCAGCGCCGACTCGTCGTGGTTGAGCACCTCGACGGCGCAGCGCCCGTCGAACAGCTGCGCCTTCGCCGCGAAGTAGTCCGCCGAGTCGGCGTGGAAGTCCAGGTGGTCGGAGCCGAAGTTGGTGTAGCCGCCGACGGCGAATCGCACCCCGCCGACCCGGCCCATGGCCAGGGCGTGGCTGGAGACCTCCATGACCAGCGCGGTGACCCCGCGCTCCCGGGCGGCGGCGAGCATGGCGTGCAGGTCGGTGGCCTCCGGGGTGGTGCGCACGCTGTCGACGACCAGGTCGCCCAGCCGGGTCTCCACCGTGCCGATGAGGCCCGTGACGTGGCCGGCGGCGCGCAGCCCCGACTCCACGAGGTAGGCCGTGGAGGTCTTGCCGGCGGTGCCGGTGATCCCGATGACGGTCAGGCCTGCGGTGGGGTCGCCGTAGACGGCGGAGGCGAGCGCGCCGAGCACCGCGCGGGGGTCGGGCACCACCAGCGCCGGCAGGCCCGCCGCGGCCACGGCCGGCGCGCCTGCCGGGTCGGTGAGGGCGGCCACCGCGCCGGCCGCCGCCGCGGCGGCGGCGAACTCCGCGCCGTGGCGGCGGGCGCCGGGCAGCGCCGCGTACAGGTCGCCGGGGCGGACCTCCTGGCTGGCGTGGGTCACCCCGGTCACCACCTGGTCGGCGGCCCCCTCGGGGGCCTCGACGGCGAGCCGGTCGGCGAGTTCGCCGAGCCGGAGTCCGGTCACGGTACGGGGGCGTGGATTGCCGGGCACGGCGTCAGACCCTACCCGGTCGTCCGGTTCCGGCCGTACAGCCGCCCCGGTGGTTCGTCCCCATCAACCGATGATGTCCCGCCGCGCCTGGTCAGCGCGGAAAGACCTCGAACTTGGGCGCCGGCGCGCCGGACGGCGGGACCCGGTTGCGGCTGAGCGTGAAGCCCATGATGTCGCGGAACGCGGGCGCGGCGACCGCCCCGCCCCCGCCGCCGGGGCTCCACACGAAGACCGCCACCACGAAGCGCGGATTGTCGGCCGGCGCCATCCCGATGAACGAGCCGACCTCGCCGGGCTGCTGCTTGCCGTCGACGTAGCGGATGCCGGTGCCGGTCTTGCCGGCGACCCGGTAGCCGGGCACCGCCGCCGCGAGCCCGGTGGCCCCGTCGACGGTGGTGACCGCCTCCAGCATGGTGCGCAGCGCCTTCGCGTTGGCCGGGCTGAGCACCGGCCGGGTGACCGGCGCCTTGCCCGGCGTACGGCTGCCGTCCTTGCCGCTGATCACCTCCTTGATCAGGTGCGGCTGGACGTACGTGCCGTTGTTGGCGATCGCGGCGTACGCGGCGGCCATCTGCAGCGGGGTGGCGTCGACGCTGTGCCCGATCGGCACCGATCCGTACGACGACCCGCTCCACGACTGGGCGGGCAGCAGCCGGCCGCTGGCCTCCCCCGGGATGCCCTCGCCGGTGGGCTGGCCGAGGCCGAAGCGCTTCTGGTAGTCGATCAGCCGGTCCGGGCCGAGCTTGTCGGCGATCTCGATGGTGCCGACGTTCGACGAGTACGCGAGCATCCCCGGCAGGCTCATCAGCCGCCCGTTCGCCGGGTGGGTGTCGCGGAAGGTGGTGTCGCCCCGGACGATGGTGTCGGGGATCGGCAGCGCCGTGTCGGGGGTGATCACCCCCTCCTGGAGCGCCGCGCCGAACGTGATCGCCTTGTGGATGGAGCCGGGGTCGACCACGAAGCTGGTGGCCGCGTCCTCCCGGTCGGTCGGCTCGCTCTCCTGCGGCTTCGCCGCGTTGTAGGTGGGGTGGCTGGCCTGGGCCAGCACCTCGCCGGTGGGCACGTCGAGGACGATGGCGACGCCGACGCTGCCCTGCACCTTGGCCACCTGACTCTTGAGCACCTGCTGCGCCTTGAACTGCAGGTCCCGGTCGATGGTCAACTGCAGGGAGCTCCCCGGCTTGGGCAGGGTGGTGCTGCTGTAGCCGCCGGGGATCGGCGCGTCGAGCTTGCCCTGGCCGGCCTCGTACACCCGGCGGCCGATCTCGCCGCGCAGCAGGTCGTCGTAGCGGGCCTCCAGGCCCTCCAGGCCGACCATGTCCTGGCTGGTGAAGCCGATCAGGTTGGCGGCCAGGTCGCCGCCGGGCACCTCGCGCCGCTCGTCGCGGTGCACGCCGATGCCGTACAGGTCGAGCGCCACGATCTTCTTGGCGGTAGGGACGTCGACGCCCCGGGCCAGGTATTCGAACTGGGAGGGTTTCCCGTTCTCCAGGGTGCGCGGCTTCATCCGCTCGGCCAGCTCGGAGGCCGGACGGCCGAGCAGGGGCGACAGCGCCCGCGCGGTCTCCGTGCGGTCCCTGACCCGGGTCGGGTCGGCGAAGACGTACCGGGCCTCGACGCTGTTGGCCAGCGGGGCGCCGGTGCGGTCGTAGATCGCGCCCCGGGGGGCGGGCAGGTCGATCCGGATCACCCGGTCGGCGAGACCGCCGCCGGCGTACGCCGGGGTGTCGACCGCCTGGAGGAAGACCAGCCGGACGCCGATGGTGGCGAACAGCGCGAGGACGAGCAGGGTGCCCAGGCGCAGCCGGCGGCGCGGGTCGGCCAGCCGGGGCGGCTTGCGGGGCTTGCGCGGCGACCGCCCGGCGGCGGGCCGGGCAGGGCGGCGCGGGCCGCGCCCGGCGGGCCGGCGGCGCGGCGGGCGCGGCGCGTCATCGTCGTCGTCGGGCCGTGCCCGGGTCGGCACGGTCCGGACCACCGCGGCGCGCGCGGCCGGGACGGGTTCCCGGCGGCCGGCGCGACCGCCGCCGGCCCGGCCACCGTCGAGCACCTGCAACGCCGGCCGGAACGGGTCGCCGCCGGCCCGGCCGCCCCGCGGGGTACGCCGCTGCTCGGCGCCCCCGGCGGTCGGCCGGCCCGCCGCCTGGCGCTCCTCGCGGACGGTGCGCCCCCGGGGGGTGTACGCCCGCGCGTCGGAGATGCCCTGCACGCCGGGCTCGCCGGTGCGCGGCTCGCCCCGCCCGCCGGTGGCCCGCGACGAACCGCGCCGGGAGCCCGAAGGGTCCCGGCGCGGTTCCTCAGCTCTCGGCGGCACCCCGATCAGCCCCCCGCACCCTGCTGGCTGGTGACCGACGGCTGGCCGTTGGCCGGCTGCGGCACCCCGATCACCCGGCCGTCCGGCAGCCGGATGTACGCCGGCTCCTCCGCCTCGACCATGCCGAGCCGGCGGGCCGTGGCGGTGAGGTTGCCGGGCGCCTTCGCGTCGGCGATCTCCTTGTCCAGCTGCTGCTGGTCCACGTCGAGCTTGGCCTGCTGCTGCTGGAGCCGCTCCAGCCGGAACGAGTTCTCGTTGATCTTGGTGTTGACCAGCAGGATGCCGAGCACCCCGCCGACGACCAGCACCAGGATCAGCGCCACGAACGGCGCCCGCGGCACCGACACCGGCGGCGGCGGGGCGACCCGCAGCCGCGGCGACGGGTTCGCCGCCGCACGAGCCCGCTCGGTCGTGCCGGCCCGCTCGACCGGGCTGACCCGCTCGGTCGGGCGCAACGCGGCGCTGCCGTTGGTCGGGAACTCGCGCGCCCCCCGGGCGCGAGTCTCCCCCTGCCGGTCGAGCCGGCCGGCCCCCGGAGCCGGCATCCCGGCCCGCGTGGTCCGCTGCGCCGCGATCCGGCCCCCCGACCGCGGTGCGCGCTGCCCGACGCCGGTGTCCCGGCCGTCGCGCTTGTCAGCGTTCATCTTCTTCTTCCCTCCCCCTCTTCGTCCGTCCCTGCGCCCGTCGACCCCGGATCCGCCGATCCGGTCCCCGGTTGGTGCATCGCCCTGACCCGCCGGCGGGGCCGTTCGCGGTCGGCCCGCCCCTGTCGCTCCGCGTCCGGGTCGATCCGTTCCGCGGCCCGCAGCCGCACCGACGCGGCACGCGGGTTCGCGGCGACCTCCGCCTCCCCGGGCAGCTCCGCGCCCCGGCTAAGCAGCCGGAACGTCGGACCCGACCCGGGCAGTTCGACCGGGAGGTCGACCGGGCCCTTGCTGCGGACCCGGTCGGTGAGGGCCGCCTTGGTGAGCCTGTCCTCCAGCGAGTGGTAGGACAGGACCACCATGCGACCGCCCACGGTGAGCTTGTCGAGAGCGGCCGGCAGCGCCGTCTCCAGCGCCGCCAGCTCCCTGTTTACCTCGATCCGTAAAGCCTGAAACGTTCTCTTGGCCGGGTGTCCCCCGGTTCGTCGGGCCGGTGCGGGAATGCTCTCCCTGACCAGTTCCGCCAACCGCGCCGACGAGGTGATCGGGGCCCGCTCCCGCTCCCGCAGGATCGCCGAGGCGATCCTCGGGGCGAACTTCTCCTCCCCGTACACCCGCAGCACCCGGGCCAGATCCGGGTGGGAGTAGGTGTTGACCACCTCTTCGGCGGTCACCCCCCGGGTCTGGTCCATCCGCATGTCCAGCGGCGCGTCCTGTGCGTAGGCGAACCCGCGGTCGGGCGCGTCCAACTGGAGCGAGGAGACGCCCAGGTCGAACAGGACGCCGTCGATCGCCGGGTAACCCAGCCGGGCCAGCACCTCGGGCAGCTCGTCGTAGACGGCGTGCTCGAGGTGGACCCGGTCGGCGAACCGGGCCAGCCGGACCCGCGCGTGGGCGAGGGCCTCGGTGTCCCGGTCCAGCCCGATCAGCACCGTGCGCGGATGCCGTTGCAGCACCGCCTCGGCGTGACCGGCCAGGCCCAGCGTGGCGTCGACGTGGATCGTGCGGTCGCCCCTGTCCAGCGCGGGGGCCAGCAACTCGAGACACCGCTCGAGCAGCACCGGCACGTGCGTGCCGCGAAGCTCCCCCATGTCGACCCCCACCGGTTGAACCGTCCGTTTCTCTCCGCGCCTGTCGTCGGACGACGCCTCCGTCGTACCGCCAGATCCCCATCCGCTCCCGCCCACCGGAGGCCGCGGCCCTCCGGGAGATCGTGCGCCTGGCACCGGGGAAGGGGTGCCAGGAACTCGAAAGCGGCTGGAGATCTCGCAGTACGTCGGGCGTCGTCACGCCCTACAGACCGCCGGGCAGCACCCCCTCCTCGATGTCGGCGAAGTCGTCTTCGCTGTCGGCGAGGTAGGCCTCCCAGGCCGCCTTGTCCCAGACCTCCACCCGCGTGCTCGCGCCGATGACCACCAGGTCACGGTCGAGCCCGGCGTACGCCCGCAGGTGCGCCGGGACGGTGACCCGCCCCTGCTTGTCCGGGACCTCGTCGTGCGCGCTGGCGAAGAAGACCCGGCTGTAGGCGCGGGCCGCCTTGTTCGTCATGGGTTGCGCGCGCAACTGGTCGGCGATGCGCTGGAACTCGGGCATCGGGAAGACGTAGAGACAGCGATCCTGCCCTTTGGTGATCACGACACCCCCCGCCAGCTCATCCCGGAACTTCGCCGGAAGGATCAACCGGCCCTTGTCGTCCAGGCGCGGGGTGTGGGTGCCGAGGAACATCGGCCCAACCCCCTCGCCCTTGCAGCGGCGTTCGCGGCGCCGCTCCCCCCGGGCCGGTGGGCCCTCCCGGCCTCACCATTGGTCCCCACTCTACTCCACTTCCCTCCACCTGCAACCAGAATCGCCCGCGCGGCGCGTCGCCGTCGGCGACAAAACAGCACGTCAGAAGGGGTGGAGCGAAGTGGAGGGCCGCGGCGCCCCCACCCCGGCGTCCACTACCCGACATAGATCGACTCCATCCGGTCGACCGCGCTCCGGCCGTCCGCCCGGGTGGCCCGGCCGAACGGTTCGCCGTCGGCGGCGATCTGGCGGGGGCGGCGGTCCGGTAACCTCGCTCGCGTGACGGACGCGAAGATGCCCCTGCGGGCAAAGGTGGCCAGCTCCGTGTCGCGGACCGCCGCGGCGCTGTCCCGGGCCGCGGGTCGTGGCGACGGTTCGGTGATCGGCGGCTGGATCGGCCTGAAGATCGACCCCGACCTGCTCGCCCACCTCTCGGCGGGGCGCGCCATCGCGCTCGTCTCCGGCACCAACGGCAAGACCACCACCACCCGACTGACAACGGCGGCGGTCGGCGTCCTCGGCCGGGTCGCCACCAACTCCTTCGGCGCCAACATGCCCACCGGCCACACCTCGGCGCTGGCCAAGGCCGGCAGCACTCCGTACGCGGTGCTGGAGGTCGACGAGCACTACCTGGCCCAGGTCCTGGAGGCCACCGAGCCGCACGTGGTGGCGCTGCTCAACCTCTCCCGCGACCAGCTCGACCGCGCCAAGGAAGTCGCCATGATGGCGCAGCTCTGGCGTGCGGCGCTGGTCAACCACCCCGACGTGCGGGTGGTCGCCAACGCCGACGACCCGATGGTCGTGTGGGCGGCCACCCCGCCCGGCGACCCGGCCCGGGGCATCCGGCCGCCACACGTCACCTGGTTCAGCGCCGGCCAGCGCTGGCACGACGACTCGTGGGTCTGCCCCGAGTGCGGGCACACCATCGCGCGCAACGGCGACCAGTGGTGGTGCAGCGGCTGCCCGCTGCGCCGGCCCGATCCGCAGTGGGCCGTCGAGGACGACGGGGTGCTCGACCCGACCGGCGCCTGGCACAAGGTGGTGCTCCAGCTCCCCGGCAAGGTCAACCTCGGCAACGCCGCCACCGCCCTCGCCGTCGCCGCCGAGTTCGGCGTCCGCCCGGTCGACGCGGTCTCCCGGCTCGGCGCGGTCACCTCCATCGCCGGCCGCTACGCCCAGGTGGACCGCGACGGGCGCAACATCCGGCTGCTGCTGGCGAAGAACCCGGCGAGCTGGCTGGAGGCGTTCGACATGGCCGACTTCGCGCCGACGCTGCTCTCCATCAACGCCCGGGACCCCGACGGGCTGGACACCTCCTGGCTCTTCGACGTCGACTTCGCTCCGCTGCGCGGCCGGCAGGTGCTGATCACCGGCGACCGGGCGTACGACCTGGCGGTCCGCCTCGACGTCAACGGCGTGCCCTTCCAGCACGTCCGCACGTTCGGCGAGGCGGTCCGGGCGGTCCCGCCGGGCCGGCTGGAGGTCATCGCCAACTACACCGCCTTCCAGGACATCCGAGCGGAGCTGGACCGTGTCAACTGAGAGCCTGCGTATCGTCTGGATCTACCCCGACCTGCTGTCCACCTACGGCGACCGGGGCAACATGCTGATCCTGGCCCGCCGGGCCCAGCAGCGCGGCATGCCCGTGGAGGTGCTGGAGGTCCGCTCCGACCAGGCGCTGCCCGCCACCGCCGACATCTACCTCATCGGCGGCGGCGAGGACGGCCCGCAGGCGCTCGGCGCGCAGCGGCTGCGGGCCGACGGCGGCCTGCACCGCGCCGTCGCCCAGGGGTCGGTGGTGTTCGGCGTCTGCGCCGGCTACCAGCTCCTCGGCACCTCGTTCTTCGCCAAGGGCGTCCAGTGCGCCGGGCTGGAGCTGCTCGATCTCTCCTCCGACCGGGGCCCGTCGCGGGCCGTCGGCGAGCTGGCCGGCGACATCGACCCCCGGCTCGGGGTGCCGGCGCTCACCGGCTTCGAGAACCATGGCGGGCGCACCCACCTCGGGCCGGGCGTGTCCCCGCTGGCCCGGGTCACCGCCGGGGTCGGCAACGACGGCGCGACCGAGGGCGCGTGGCGGGGCAAGCTGCTCGGCACGTATTCGCACGGGCCGGCCCTGGCCCGCAACCCGGCCCTGGCCGACCTGCTGCTGCGCTGGGCGACCGGCGCGCACCAGCTCCCGCCGCTGGACGACACCTGGGCCGACCGGCTCCGCGCCGAGCGCCGCGCCGCGGTGGCCGCCGCCCGGGCATGATCCGGGCCGCCCGGCGGCTGCCGCGGCCCGGCCGCGCATGACCCGGGCCCCGCGCCGGCTGCTCGCCGCCGCCCGGCGGCTGCTCGGGCAGCCGCCGGCGCGCCGGTTCGCCCTGCTGCTGCTCCTGCTCGCCGGGCTGGCGGCGCTGCTGCCGGTGCTCCCCCGGCCCGACCCGGCGGCGCTGCCCCGGCTCGCCGACTCCCTCGGCGGATACGCCCCGGTCGCCGCGATCGTCGGCGGGGCGCTGCTGCTGGTCGCCCTGGTGCCGCGCACCTTCGTCACGCTCGCCGTCGGCGCGATCTTCGGCCCCCTCGAAGGGGCGGCGTACGCGCTCGGCGCGGCGCTGCTGGCCGCCGCGCTCGGCTTCGCCGTCGGCCGGGCGCTGGGCAGGGAGTTCGTCGCCGAACGGGTCCGGGGACGGCTCGCCCGCCTCGACGGCTGGTTCGCCCGGCAGAGCGTGCTGGGGGTGGCCACGGTCCGGCTGCTGCCCATCTCCGGGTACGGGCTGGTCAGCTACGGCTACGGCACCACCGGCGCGCGGGTGCTGCCGTACCTCGCCGGCAGCGTCCTCGCCTCCGCCCCGACGGCGTTCGGCTACGCGGCGCTCGGCGCGGCGGCCACCTCCCCCGGCGACGTCAACTGGTACGCCGCCGCCCCCGCGAGCCTCGGCCTGATCGCCAGCGCGGTGCTGCTGCACCGCTGGTGGCGCGCGGAACGCCGCCGCCGCGCCGCCGCCTGACACGCCCTCGCCTGACGCCCCCGCCGCGACCGCACCCCCGCCAACGGGGCGTTAGGAAGGGGCCCCTGCTATGCAGAATGCGTTAACAAGGGGCCCCTCCTTGCACCTCAGGCGACGACCGAGACCATGCGGCCCTTCACCACGATGACCTTGCGGGGCTCCTTGCCGGCCAGCGCGCCCGCCACCGCCTCCAGCGCCGCCGACCGCACGTCGTCCTCGGACGCGTCGGCGCTCACCTCGATCCGGCCGCGCACCTTGCCGTTGATCTGCACCGGGTACGTCACCGTCTCGGCGACCAGCAGGGCCGGGTCGGCGGTCGGGAAGTCCGCGTACGCCAGGGAGGCGTCGTGGCCCAGCCGCCGCCACAGCTCCTCGGCGACGTGCGGGGCGAACGGGGCCAGCATCAGCACCAGCGGCTCCGCCACCTCGCGGGGGGTGGCCGGCAGCCGGGTCAGCGCGTTGGTCAGCTCGATCAGCTTGGCGATCGCGGTGTTGAACCGGATCCCCTCCATGTCGCCCCGGACCCCGTCGACCACCTTGTGCAGCAGCCGCCGGGTGGCGTCGTCGGCCGGGTCGTCGGTGACTCGCGTCGCGCCGGTCTGCTCGTCGACGACGGCCCGCCAGACCCGCTGCAGGAACCGGTACGACCCGACGACCGCCCGGGTCTCCCACGGGCGGGACACCTCCAGCGGGCCCATCGACATCTCGTACACCCGGAAGGTGTCCGCGCCGTACGCGGCGCACATGTCGTCGGGGGTCACCACGTTCTTCAGCGACTTGCCCATCTTGCCGTACTCGCGGCGCACCTCCTCCTCGCCCAGGAACCAGGTGCCGTCGCGCTCGACGACCTCCTCGGCCTGCACGTAGGAGCCCCGGGCGTCGGTGTACGCGTACGCCTGGATCATGCCCTGGTTGAACAGCTTGCGGAACGGCTCGAAGCTGGACACGTGGCCCAGGTCGTACAGCACCTTGTGCCAGAAGCGGGCGTACAGCAGGTGCAGCACGGCGTGCTCGGCGCCGCCGACGTACAGGTCGGTGCCGCCGCAGTCGCCCTCGGCGCGCGGGCCCATCCAGTACCGCTCGTTCTCCGCGTCGACGAAGCGCTCGGCGTTGGTCGGGTCCAGGTAGCGCAGCTCGTACCAGCAGGAGCCGGCCCACTGCGGCATCACGTTGGTCTCGCGGGTGTAGCGCTGCGGCCCGTCGCCCAGGTCCAGCTCCACCTCGACCCAGTCGCGGCGGCGCGACAGCGGGGTCTCCGGGTTGCTGTCGGCGTCGTCGGGGTCGAACGTCTTCGGCGAGAAGTCGTCGACCTCGGGCAGCTCGACCGGCAGCATCGACTCGGGCAGCGCGATCGCCGCGCCGCTGGCGTCGTAGACGATCGGGAACGGCTCGCCCCAGTAGCGCTGGCGGGAGAACAGCCAGTCGCGCAGCCGGTAGGTGGTCGCGCCGGCGCCGTGGCCGTTGGCCTCCAGCCACGCGATGATCGCCGCCTTGGCGTCGGCGACCCCCAGGCCGTTCAGGTCCAGGCCGCGCTCGGGCGCGGCGCTGTTGATCGCCGGCCCGTCCCCGGTGTACGCCGTGCCGGCGAAGCCGTCGGCGGGCTGCACGGTACGCACGATCGGCAGCTCGAAGACCTCGGCGAACGCCCAGTCCCGCTCGTCCTGCGCCGGCACCGCCATGATCGCGCCGGTGCCGTAGCCGGCCAGCACGTAGTCGGCGATGAAGATCGGGATCTGCCCGCCGGTGACGGGGTTCGTGGCGTACGCGCCGACGAAGACGCCGGTCTTCTCCTTCGTGTCGGCCTGCCGCTCCACGTCGGTCTTGGCCGCCGCCGCCTTGCGGTACGCCTCGACGGCCGCCCGGGGGCTGGCGTGCCCGCCGGTCCAGGCGTCCCTCGTCCCGTCCGGCCAGGCGGCCGGCACCAGCGCGTCGACCAGCTCGTGCTCGGGGGCCAGCACCATGTAGGTGGCCCCGAAGATGGTGTCCGGACGGGTCGTGAACACCCGCACCGGGCCCCGGTCGGTGGCGAAGTCGATGTGCGCGCCCGTGGACCGGCCGATCCAGTTGCGCTGCATCAGCTTGATCGGCTCGGGCCAGTCCAGGGCGTCCAGGTCCTCCAGCAGCCGGTCACCGTACGCGGTGATCCGCATCATCCACTGCTTCAGGTTGCGCTTGAACACGGGGAAGTTGCCCCGGTCGGAGCGGCCGTCGGCGGTGACCTCCTCGTTGGCCAGCACGGTGCCCAGCCCCGGGCACCAGTTCACCGGCGCCTGCGAGACGTACGCCAGCCGGTGGCCGTCGACGACCGTCCGCCGCTCGGCGTCGGTCAGCTCGGCCCACGGCCGGCCGTCCGGCGTCGGGCGCTCGCCCGCGGCGAACTCGGCGATCAGCTCGGCGACCGGCCGGGCCTTCCGGGCGTCCGCGTCGTACCAGGAGTTGAAGACCTGCAGGAAGATCCACTGGGTCCAGCGGTAGAAGTCGGTGTCGATGGTGGCCACCGAGCGGCGGTCGTCGTGGGCCAGGCCCAGCCGGCGCAGCTGCGCCTTGTACCGCTCGATGTTGGCCACGGTCGTGGTGCGGGGGTGGGTGCCGGTCTGCACCGCGTACTGCTCGGCGGGCAGGCCGAACGCGTCGAAGCCCATCGCGTGCAGCACGTTGCGGCCGGCCATCCGTTGGTAGCGGGCGAAGCAGTCGGTGCCGATGTAGCCCAGCGGGTGCCCGACGTGCAGGCCCGCCCCCGACGGGTACGGGAACATGTCCAGCACGTACAGCTTCTTCGCGCCGGCCCGGGGGTGGCCGGGGTCGGCCAGCGGCCCGGTCGGGTTCGGGGCGTGGAAGGTGCCCTCCCGCTGCCAGGTGTCCTGCCAGCGCTGCTCGATCTCCTCGGCCAGGGCCGCGGTGTACCGGTACGGGGGGATGTCGCCCGCCGCAGTTGCCTCACTCATCGTCTCTCCTCGTTCGCTTCGTCGCGGCGTCGCCGGGCCGGGTCCGGCGGTGTCGGCCCGCCGACCCGGCCGGCGATCCCGGCTCGCCGGGCGGCCCGGCGGAGGGCACAAAAAAGCCCCTCGCGCAGGAGGGGCCGCCGTGCTGTCGCGCGTCAGCGCATCAGCACGGCCCGGTAAGAAGCAGGAAGACTCCGGCCATGTCGGGCAGTGTACCCCGCCGGCCCGCCGGGCACGCGGCCCGCCGCCGCAAGGTGGGACGCGGGACACCCCCCTCACGGTGGGTGACGATACGTTTCCCCCGTCGGGCGAATATTCCGGGCGTAACCGACCGACTTGCTGCGGGGTTCGGCGTTCACGACAAACATGGTTAGCCTGAGAGGCCAGTGAGATTTCTGCGGCAGACGAGGCTCTCCCGTCGCGAACCCAACGGCGGGTCCAGGTGCTCTTAACAGAGCTGCCGTCGTGGCGACGAGGAGGAGGCCCGTGACACAACAGACCTGGGACGAGGTGGGCGGTCTGCTGCCGCACGACGAGTTCCGCGCCGCCAGCGAGGCCATCGTGGCCAACATCGAGCAGGTCATCGAGGGCAAGACGGCGACCGTCCGCCTCGCCCTGGCCGTCCTGCTCGCCGAGGGCCACCTCCTCATCGAGGACGTCCCGGGCGTCGGCAAGACCAAGCTGGCGAAGGCCCTCGCCCGGTCGATCGACTGTTCGGTACGGCGCATCCAGTTCACCCCCGACCTGCTGCCCAGCGACGTCACCGGCGTCAGCGTCTACAACCAGGAGACGCACGACTTCGAGTTCCGCCCCGGCGCGGTGTTCGCCAACCTCGTCGTCGGCGACGAGATCAACCGGGCCTCGCCGAAGACCCAGTCCGCCCTGCTGGAGTGCATGGAGGAGCGGCAGGTCACCGTCGACGGGGTCACCTACCAGCTGCAGACCCCGTTCATGGTGATCGCGACCCAGAACCCGATCGAGATGGAGGGGACCTACCCGCTGCCCGAGGCGCAGCGCGACCGGTTCACCGCCCGCATCGCGATGGGCTACCCGGGGCCGGAGGCCGAGCTGGCCATGCTGGACGGGCACGGCGCGGCCGACCCGTTGCAGGAGCTGCGGGCGGTCTCCGACGCCGACACGGTGCGCCGGCTCATCGCCACCGTCCGCGAGGTGCACGTCGCCGACGCCGTGAAGCAGTACGCGGTGGACCTGGTCACCGCCACCCGGGAGGCCCCCGACCTGCGGCTGGGCGCGTCGCCCCGGGCCACCCTCCAGCTGCTGCGCACCGCCCGCGCCGTCGCCGCCCTGGAGGGGCGCGACTACGTCCTCCCCGACGACCTGCAGGCGCTCGCGGTGCCGGTGCTCGCCCACCGGATCATCCCGACCGCCGACGCGCAGCTCGCCCGGCGCACCACCGACGCGATCGTCGCCGAGCTGGTGCACCGGCTGCCGCTGCCGCACGACCGCCAGCGGTCCCCGTACGACAACCGGCCCGCCGCCGACGGCAACGGCCGCGCCCCGTACGAGCCGCGGAGGCGGTGAGCGTGCGCGACGGGCTCCGGGGCCTGACCACCCGTGGCCGCTCGTTCCTGGCCGCCGCGCTCGCCGCGGCGGTCTCCGCCGTCATCCTCGGCGAGAAGGACCTGCTCCGGGTGGCCGTGCTGCTCGCCGTCCTGCCGTTGCTCGCCGCCGCGTACGTGGGGCGCAGCCGCTACAAGCTGGCCTGCAACCGGTCGCTGGACCCGCACCGGGTGCCGGTCGGGGCCAGCTCCCGGGTGGTGCTGCGGTTGCAGAACATGTCCCGCCTGCCCACCGGCACGCTGCTGCTGGAGGACCGGCTGCCGTACGCCCTGGGCAGCCGGCCCCGCGTGGTGCTGGAGCGGCTCGGCGCGCACCAGGCCAGCTCCGTGGCGTACACGGTCCGCGCGGACGTGCGCGGCCGGTACGAGGTGGGCCCACTGGTGGTCCGGCTCACCGACCCGTTCGGGCTGTGCGAGCTGACCCGGTCGTTCCCCAGCGTCGACCAGCTCACGGTGATCCCGCAGGTCACCCCGCTGCCCTCGGTCCGGCTCCCCGGCGAGTACGCGGGCAGCGGCTCCAGCCGCGCCCGGTCGGTGGCGGTGCACGGCGAGGACGACGCGGCGACCCGGGAGTACCGGATGGGCGACGACCTGCGCCGGGTGCACTGGAAGTCGACGGCCCGCACCGGTGAGCTGATGGTCCGCCGCGAGGAGCAGCCCTGGGAGAGCCGGGCGACGGTGGTGCTGGACACCCGGGGCTACGGCCACCGGGGCGACGGCCCCACGGCGAGCTTCGAGTGGGCGGTCTCCGCGGCGGCCAGCATCGCCGTGCACCTGCGCCAGGCCGGCTACAAGCTGCGCCTGGTCACCGGCGACGGCGCGGACGTCGACGCCACCGAGGCCGCCGGGGACGGCCTGCTGCTCGACCAGCTCGCCGAGGTCCGCCTCGACCCGCGCGGCGACATCACCACGCTGGTGCGGCAGGTCCGCCAGCGCGGCGACGGCGGCCTGATCATCGGCCTGTTCGGCGCGGTGAGCACCGCCGAGGCGGAGCTGCTCGCCGGCCTGCGCGGCAACGGCGCGACCTGCGTCGGCTTCCTGCTGGACAGCTCCACCTGGCTCCACCTCGCGCCCCGGGCCCGGGCCGAGGCCGACCACGCGCACGGCGCCGCCGCGCTCGCCCTGCTGCAGAGCGGGTGGCGGGTCGTCGGGGTCGACCACGGCGCGCGGCTGCCCGCGCTGTGGCCGCAGGCCGGCCGGGGCTCGCAGGGGTTCGCCCTGCGGGCCGCGCTGGCCGAGACCGTGGCCGGCGGCGTCAAGTGACGATCCGCCGGGTCGGGCGCACCTGCCGGCCCGCCCCGGCGGGAAGATGACCCCGAAAGGCTCCCCCGTGACCGCGACCCGCAACCTCGGCTTCGTGGCCGCCGCCGCGACCCTGCTGGCGGCCGCCCCGCTGTCGGCCATCTTCGAGCGCTGGACCTGGCTCATCCAGGCGGCCATCGCGGTCACCGTGGTCGCCGGGGTGGCCGCGCTGACCCGGCTGGTCCGGGCCCCGCTGTGGGGGCAGGTGCTGGGCATGCTCGGCGGGTTGACGCTCGCGCTGGCCTGGCTCTTCCCCGCCGGCACCGAGCTGGTGGCGTTCCTGCCGACGCCGGGCACGTTCGCCCACTTCGGCGAGCTGCTGAGCGCGTCCGTGGTGGACATGCGCTCGTACGGGGTGAAGGTGCCCGACACCGACCCGCTGCTGTTCGTCAGCGTGCTCGGCATCGGCGGGGTGGCCGTGGTGGTGGACGTGCTCGCCGTCGGCCTGCGCCGCCCGGCGCTGGCCGGGCTGCCGATGCTGGCCATCTACTCGGTGCCCGTCGCCGTCTACGTCGACAGCGTCCCCGCCGTGCCGTTCGTGGTCGGCGCGGCCGGCTACCTGTGGCTGCTGGTCACCGACAACGTCGACCGGGTGCGCCGGTTCGGCCGCCGGTTCACCGGGGACGGCCGCGACGTGGACGTGTGGGAGTCCTCGCCGTTGGCCGCCGCCGGGCGGCGGCTCGCCGTGGTCGGGGTGGTGCTGGCGGTGGCGCTGCCGCTGGCGGTGCCGGGGATGACCGGGGGCCTGCTCAACGCCGTGGGCGCAGGCACCGGCACCGGGTCGGGCAACGGCCAGGGCGGCAACCCGGGCCGCATCGACCTCTTCGCCTCGCTGAGCGGGCAGCTCAACCAGTCCGAGGTCTACGAGATGGTCACGGTGACCACCACCGAGCCGAACCCGTTCTACCTGCGCTACGGCGTCGCCGACGAGCTGCGGCCCGACGGCTTCCGGGTGCGCAACCCGACCGGGCGGCCCGTCACCCGGGACCTGCCCGACCCGACCCAGCGCTCGGGCACCGGCAACGGCGTCGAGCGGGCACAATACCGGGCCACCGTGGAGGTCTCGAAGAACCTCAACATGCCGCTGCTGCCGGCCTACGCCGAGCCGGTGCGCACCGAGGAGCTCAGCGGCAACTGGCTCTACGACCCGAACCAGCAGGTGGTCTTCTCCAACCGGGAGAACTCCCGCGGCAAGCGCTACTCGTTCGACTACGTCCGGTCGACGTACACCCCGACGGCGCTGCGGCGGGCCCCGTCGCTGCCCTCGGACCACCCGATCCGGCTCCAGCAGACCGCCACCCCACCGGTCGAGCAGGTCGACACCCTGGTCGCCGACCTTGTGCGAGGCCGCAGCACCGACTACGACAAGGTCCGGGCGATCTACGACCACTTCTCGGCGGACAACGGCTTCACCTACAGCCTGACCACGAAGGGCGGCACCAGCGGTCAGGACATCGTCGACTTCCTCAACAACAAGGCCGGCTTCTGCCAGCAGTACGCGGCGGCGATGGCGTGGCTGGTCCGGTCGGCCGGCATCCCGGCCCGGGTGGCGTTCGGCTTCACCAACGGCACCGGCCGCACCGACGAGGGGTACGTGCTGACCAACCGCAACCTGCACGCCTGGACGGAGGTCTACTTCGACGGGATGGGCTGGGTGCCGTTCGACGCCACCCCGGCGTACGGGGTGCAGGGCTCGACCCGCTCGGCGTGGGCACCGGACACCGACGCGCCGGAGCCGGCGGCCACCGAGCCGGGCGCCCCGGCCGCCCCCGACGACCCGGAGGCGGCGCCAGAAGCCACCGACCCGGACGCCGCCGACCAGGACACCGACGCCGGCCTGGCGGTCGGGGCGAACGATCCGACCCGGCAGGCCCCGGTGTGGCCGTGGTGGGCGGCCGGCGCGCTGGCGCTGCTGGCCCTGCTCGCCGTGCCGGCGCTGCGGCGGATGGCGCTGCGCCGCCGGCGGGCCGCCCGGCCGGCGGTGGCGCTCGCACCGGCCACGGTGGACGCCGGCGCGGGCCCGGCCGGCGAACCGGGCCGGTCCGTCACCGTGGTGCTGGACCCCGACCGGGCGCGGGCGGACGCGCACGCCGCCTGGGACGAGCTGCTCGACACCCTGGTCGACTACCGGGTCCGGGTGGACCGGACGGAGACGCCGCGGGCGACCGCCGAGCGCCTGGTCACCGAGGCCGTCGGCGAGGACGCCTCCGCCGCCACGGCGGTGCGGCTGCTGGGCCGCGCCGAGGAGCTGGCCCGGTACGCCCGCACCCCGCTCGCGGGCGGGGAGCTGCACCCGGCGCTACGCGCCGTCCGGGGCGCGCTCGCCACCCGGACCGACCGGCGGACGCGGCTGCTGGCGGCGGTGCTGCCGCCGTCGGTGCTGCTGCGCTGGCGCACCGCGCTGGGCAACACGTCCTCCCGGCTGGTGGCCAGGACGGGCGACGCCCGCTACCGGCTGCTGCGCTGGAGCCCGCGCCGCCTGCTGGCCACCCGCACCGGCCGCTGACCCCCGTCCGGCAACGCCGTTCCCGTCGTCGGAGACTGGCCCTGGCGAGCGGGCTGGCGGGCTGGCGGACGGCGGGCTGGCCGGGCGGCAGCCGAGAACGTTGGCTGCTTCCAGCACACGACACGCCGACGTGATTCCACCGCAAGCGGCCACCGAACGCGCGCTCCGCACGCGGAAGCAGCGCCCGTGGCTCCGGGTGCGGGCAGGAAGCAGCGGCCCGCCGTCGGCGGGCCGGATCAGCGTGGTCCCGCCAGGCCGGCGGGACCGAGGATCAGCGGTGGAACCGGGTCAGCGGTGCCCCTCCGGGCGCTGCCGCCACCGGTCCTCCATCCGATCCACGAACGACGACCGCCGGCCGGACCGCCCGCGCGGGCGGCGTCGGCTGGTGGTCGTCCCCCCGACCACGTGCAGGTCGGGGGACTGCGCCTTGCGGTGCGACTGCACCGCGTACGCCGCCGAACCCAGCATGATGACGAAACCCACCACCGCGAGCGGCGGGGTCTTGATCACCGCACCGTAGACCAGTAGAGCCAGGCCAACGATGATCGCGCCGGCAGCGACGAGCAGACGACGCCGCGCGTGGAAGCGCGGATCGCTGGCACGCACGGCCGAGGCGAATTTTGGGTCCTCGGCAAGCGACCGCTCGATCTGCTCGAACAGCCGCTGCTCGTGCTCCGAGAGCGGCACGGCACTCCTCCCCGGTCACGCTGGTCGGCCCGGTCGGACCGACAGACCGTGGCAGCCAACCGGCTGCTTAACGACAAGTCTACGAGGGGGGTCGCGCGTCGGAAAGCGGGACGACCTATGGGCGGGGCGGATTTTCGTTTCGCCCGGGATCGCGCCGGCCGAGCAGGCTCGCCGGACCTATGACGGAACGCCCGAATCGGGCGGCGGCGGCGTCCGCCACGGCCTCCGCCTCCCGCCAGCCGCGCTCGGGAGCGCCCAGCGTCAGCTGCTGCGGCGTCTCGCCCGCCGGGGCGAGACCCTCCATCCGCACCCCGACGAGGCGGATCCGCTCACCGGGGTCGAGGACGGTGTAGAGGGCCCACGCCGTGTCGAACATCTCCCGCGCCGTGTCGGTCGCCACGTCGAGGGTGCGGGACCGGCTGACCGTGCGGAAGTCGGCCATGCGTACCTTGATCGACACCGTGCGGCCGACCTGCCCGGCCCGGCGCAGCCGGGCGCCGACCTTCTCGGCGAGGGCGAGCAGGGCCCGGCGGATCTCCAGCGGGTCGGCCACGTCCGCGTCGAACGTCACCTCCGCGCCGATCGACTTCTCCACCTGCTCGGGGCTGACCCGGCGCGGGTCGCGCCCCCAGGCCAGCTCGTGCAGGTGGGCCGCGGCGGCCTCGCCGAGCGCCTTGCGGAGCATGCCGCGCGGCGCCTCGGCCAGGTCGCCGATGGTGGCCAGCCCGAGCCGGCGCAGCGTCTCGGCGGAGCGCTCCCCCACGCCCCACAGCGCGTCGACCGGCAGGGGGCGCAGAAAATCGAGCACCCGGTCGGCCGGCACCACGAGCAGCCCGTCGGGCTTGGCCCGGGTGGAGCCGAGCTTGGCCACGAACTTGCTCGGCGCGACCCCCACCGAGCAGGTCAGCCCCTGCTCCTCGGCGACCCGGGCGCGGATGCCGCGGGCGATCTCGGCGGGCGGCCCGAACAACCGGCGGGCCCCGGCCACGTCGAGGAACGCCTCGTCGAGCGAGAGCGGCTCGACCAGCGGCGTGACGTCCCGCAGGATCTGCATCACCGCCCGGGAGGCCGCCGTGTACTGCGCGAAGTCGGGCGGCAGGTAGACCGCGTGCGGGCACAGCGCCCGGGCCCGCATGATCGGCATGGCGCTGCGGACGCCGTACCGGCGGGCCTCGTAGCTGGCGGCGCTGACCACGCCGCGCGGGCCGACCCCGCCGACCACGACGGGCCGGCCCCGCAGCTCGGGGCGGCGGCGCACCTCGACCGAGGCGTAGAAGGCGTCCATGTCGACGTGCAGGATCGGGCTGCCGGAGTCGTCGCCGTCGGGCCCGAAGCGCGGGTCGCCGCCGCGCGGCAACGACTGACTGCGACCCATCCCCGCAGGCTAGCCCCCGGGTACGACACGCCGCGGCCCCCGGGGCCGCGCCGCCCCGCTCAGCCGCGCACCACCAGCAGCGGGATCGTCATCTCGGCGGCCGTGTCCGACCCGTGGTAGGCCACCAGTCGGGAGTCCATGGGGTGCTCCGAGCGGGTGGCGACCACGGCGGACGTGCCCCGGCAGACCACCACCACGTCGCCGATGCGGCCCAGGTGCGCCTCGGGCACCGGCCCGAACCAGCCGGTCGCCACCGCCTCCTCGCGGCGCAGCACCCGGGCCGCGTCGCCGAGCACGGCCGACCAGGCGGCCACCACGTCCTCGGCCGCGCCCGGCGCGACGTGCAGGTAGCGGACCCGGGGCTCCCCGGCGAGCACCCGCACCCCGGCCCGCAGCCGGTCGTCGGCGTCGAAGTCGATCCGGTCGGCCGGCGGCACGTCGAGCTGGCCGTGGTCGGCGGTGACCAGCAGCGCGGCGTCCGGCGGCAGTCCGTCGACCAGCCGGGCGAGCAGCGCGTCCACCCCGGCCGCGGCGGCCCGCCACGGCGCCGAGTCGACGCCGGAGAGGTGGCCGTGCCGGTCCAGGTCGGGGTGGTAGCCGGAGACCAGGGTCGGCCCGGCCCCGGCGTGCAGCGCGGTCAGCATCGCGGTGGCCAGCGCGGCGGCGTCGGCGGCGCCCCGGTAGTCGCCGCCCCGGTTGGCGGCGAGGGTGAGCCCGCTGCCGGCGTACTCGGGGCGGCTCACCACGGTCACCGCGACCCCGGCGGCGCGGGCGCGTTCGAGCTGGGTGGCGACGGGCTGCCAGCGCAGCGGCTCCGGGTCGCCGGTCCACTCGATGTGGCTGAGCACCCGGTCGGTGTCGGGCACCCGCACCCGGAACCCGAGCACCCCGTGCGCGCCGGGCGCGGCCCCGGTGCCCAGCGTCACCAGGCTGGTCGGGGTGGTCGACGGGAAGCCGCAGGTGAGCGGGCGGCCGACGGTCGCGGCCAGCCCGGCGAGGGTCGGCGCGTGCGGGGCGGCGGTGGGGATCTGGTACCAGCCGAGCCCGTCGACCAGCAGCACCGCGACCCGCCGCACCCCGGCGAGTGCCGGCGTCAGGCCGAGCAGGTCGACGGCCCCGGGCACGCCGAGCACCGCCAGGGCGCTGGGCAGCACGTCGGCGAGGCTCGCCCCGCCGTAGCGGGGCGGCACCGGGGCCAGCGGATCGGCGGGCGGGCGCGGGGGCGGGACGGCGGCCCTGCGCGCGGGCTCCCCGGGCGGGGGCGGGACGGCGGCGGTCATGCCGGGCGGCGGGCGAAGAGGTGCAGCTGGGCCGCGAGGTCCCGGTACGGCGGCCGGGCGGCCAGGGCCCGCTCCAGCTCGACCACGGCGGCCTGCTGGCCGTCCGCGACGGCGGCGGGGAGGAGGTCGGCCAGGACGCGTACCCCGTGGATCTCCTCGACCGTGAGACCGGCGGCGGCCAGCAGCGCGGCGGCGCGGTCGGCGTCGTAGCGGCGGCGCAGGGTGTCGCGGGGGCCGGCGGTGCCGGCCGGGTCGGCGGCCAGGGCGGCGGCCACGTCGAGGTGGCCGTTCATCGCCCGGCCGAGCACCGCGGCGGCCTGCCCGGCCACCAGCACGCTCGCCGCGCCGCCCGGGCGCAGCGCGGTGACCAGCGCGGCCACCACGGGCGCGGGGTCGTCGACGACCTCCAGTACGGAATGGCAGAGCACCAGGTCGACGCTGGCCGGCTCGACCAGCCCGGCGAGGGCGTCGCCGTCGCCCTGGACGGCGCGCACCCGGTCGGCGACGCCGGACTCGGCGGCCCGGCGGGTGAGCGCGGCGAGCGCGTCGGGGCTGGCGTCGACCACGGTGACCCGGTGCCCGGCCTGCGCGAGCGGCACGGCGAAGCCGCCGGTGCCGCCGCCCACGTCGAGGACGGTGAGCCGGTCGCCGGCGCGGCGTTCCAGCTCGGCCCGGAGCACCGACCAGATGACGGCGGTACGGGGGGTCAACGGCGGGCCGGTGAACCGGGTACTGGTCTGCTCCACACGGTCGAGCCTAGTCAGCCCCGGCGGTGTTAACAGGGGGCCCCTGCTATGCAGAAAGCGTTAACAAGGTGCCCTTCCTTGCACCGTCAGCGGAAGTCGCGGGAGGCCGGGGCGACCGGCGGCTCGATCGGGTCGAGCCGGTCGGCGGTCAGGTTGGTCACCCCCTCGTGCCGCTGCAACCGGCCGCGCACCACCAGCGCGGCGCTGGTGCGCGCCACCTTCCGGTAGCGCTGCCACAGCCCCGGCGAGCAGGTGACGTTGAGCATGCCGGTCTCGTCCTCCAGGTTGAGGAAGGTGACCCCGCCGGCGGTCGCCGGCCGCTGCCGGTGGGTGACGATCCCGCCGACGCGGATCCGCCGGCCCGGCTCCACCCGCCCCAGCCGGGCGATCGGCACCGCGCCGAGGGCGTCGAGCCGGTCGCGCAGGAACCGGGCCGGGTGGCTCTCCGGCGACAGGCCCGTCGCCCAGACGTCGGCGACGAGGCGGTCCACCGCGTCCATGCCGGGCAGCGTCGGCGCGGTCGCGCCGGTCACCGTGCCCGGCAGCCGGCCCGGCCGGTCCTGGGCGGCCGCCCCGGCGGCCCAGAGCGCCTGCCGCCGGGTCAGACCGAAGCAGGCGAAGGCGTCGGCGGTGGCCAGCGCCTCCAGCTGCGCGGCCGACAGGCCCACGCGCCGGGCCAGGTCCGGCATGTCGCGGTACGGCCCGTGCGCCGCCCGCTCCGCCTCGATCCGCTCGGCAACCGGATCGCCGAGGGTACGCACGCCGCCCAGCCCGAGCCGCACCGCCGGACCGCCCAGCCCCCACGCGTGCGGCGGCTCGCCCGGCACGCTCCCCCACCGGGTCTCCGGGGTGGATTCCAGCACCGCCTTCGCGCCGCTGGCGTTGACGTCCGGCCGGCGCACCTGCACGCCGTGCCGCCGCGCGTCGTCGACCAGGGTCTGCGGCGAGTAGAAGCCCATCGGCTGGGCGTTGAGCAGCGCGGCCAGGAACGGGCCCGGGTGGTAGCGCTTCAGCCAGGAGCTGGCGTACACCAGGTAGGCGAAGCTCATCGCGTGGCTCTCCGGGAAGCCGTAGCTGGCGAACGCGGTGAGCTTGCGGTAGACGTCGTCGGCCAGCTCCCCGGCGATGCCCCGCTCGGCCATCCCCGCGTAGAGCCGGTCGGCGATCCGCGCCATCCGCTGCACCGACCGCTTCGCCCCCATCGCCCGGCGCAGCTGGTCGGCCTCCGCCGCGTCGAAGCCGGCCAGGTCGATGGCGAGCTGCATCAGCTGCTCCTGGAACAGCGGCACGCCGAGGGTCTTCTCCAGCGCGTTGCGCATCAGCGGGTGCGGGTACGCCACCGGTTCCTGGCCGTTGCGCCGCCGGATGTACGGGTGCACCGAGCCGCCCTGGATCGGGCCGGGCCGGATCAGCGCCACCTCCACCACCAGGTCGTAGAACTCGCGGGGCTTCAGCCGGGGCAGGGTGGCCATCTGGGCGCGGCTCTCCACCTGGAACACCCCCACCGAATCGGCCCGGCAGAGCATGTCGTAGACCTCGGGGTCGTCGAGGGTCATGTCGCCCAGGTCGAGGGTCTCGCCGATCATGTCGTAGCCGTAGTGCAGGGCGGAGAGCATGCCGAGGCCGAGCAGGTCGAACTTGACCAGCCCGACGGCGGCGCAGTCGTCCTTGTCCCACTGCAGCACGCTGCGGCCGGGCATCCGCCCCCACTCCACCGGGCAGACCTCGATCACCGGCCGGTCGCAGATCACCATCCCGCCGGAGTGGATGCCCAGGTGCCTCGGAAACGTCTGCAACTCGTTCGCGTACGCCACGACCTGCTCGGGGACGTCCTCGGCGTCGACCGCGGCGACCGAGCCCCAGCGGTCGATCTGCTTGCTCCAGGCGTCCTGCTGGCCGGGCGAGAAGCCGAACGCCTTCGCCACGTCCCGCACCGCCGAACGCGGCCGGTAGGAGATGACGTTGGCGACCTGGGCGGCGTGCTCCCGGCCGTACCGGGCGTAGACGTGCTGGATCACCTCCTCCCGGCGGTCGGACTCGATGTCCACGTCGATGTCGGGCGGCCCGTCGCGCTCCGGGGCGAGGAACCGCTCGAACAGCAGCCGGTGCCGCACCGCGTCCACGTTGGTGATCCGCAGCGCGTAGCAGACCGCCGAGTTGGCCGCCGACCCCCGGCCCTGGCAGTAGATGTCCTGCGCGCGGCAGAACGCGACGATGTCGTAGACCACCAGGAAGTAGCCGGGGAAGCCCAGCTCGTCGATCATCCGCAGCTCGTGGTCGAGCTGCGCGTACGCCTCCGGATGGGCCGCGGGCGGCCCGTACCGCTCGTGGGCCCCGGCCATGGTCAGCTCGCGCAGCCAGCTCATCTCGGTGTGCCCCGGCGGCACCGGGTACGCCGGCAGCTTCGGCGCGACCAGTTGCAGGTCGAACGCCAGCTCCGCGCCGAACTCGGCGGCCCGCGCCACCGCACCCGGGTAAGCGGTGAACCGCGCCGCCATCTCCGCCCCGTCGCGCAGGTGGGCGGTGCCGGCGGCGGGCAGCCAGCCGTCGATCTCGTCGAGGCTGCGCCGGGCCCGCACGGCGGCCAGGGTGGTGGCCAGCCGGCGGCGGCCCGGGGTGGCGTAGTGCACGTTGTTCGTGGCCACCGTGGGCAGCCCGGCGGCGCGGGCCAGCTCGGCGAGCGCGTCGTTGCGGTCGCCGTCGACCGGGTGCCCGTGGTCGGTCAGCTCCACCGCCACCGTCTCCGCGCCGAACAGCGCGGTGAGCCGGTCCAGCTCCCGGGCCGCCGCGTCGACGCCCGCGGTGAGCAGCGCGGCCGGCACGTGCCCCTTGCGGCAGCCGGTGAGCACCAGCACGTGGTCGCGCAGCTCGGCGGCGACCTCCTCCAGCTCCCCGTAGTCGGGGCGGCCCTTCTGGCCGCCGCGCAGCTGGGCCCGGGAGATGGTGGCGGCGAGCCGCGCGTATCCCTCGTGGCCGTGGGCGAGCACCAGCAGGTGCGCACCGAGCGGGTCGGGCTCGCCGTTCTGCGGGCCGGGCAGCCCGAGGGACAGCTCCGCGCCGAAGACCGTCGGCAGGTGCAGCGCGCGGGCCGCCTCGGCGAAGCGCACCACGCCGTAGAAGCCGTCGTGGTCGGTGACGGCGAGCGCGGTGAGCCCGAGCCGGGCCGCCTCCTCGGCCAGCTCCTCGGGGTGGCTGGCCCCGTCGAGGAAGCTGAAGTTGCTGTGCGCGTGCAGCTCGGCGTACGGCACGGCACCGCTGCCCGGCCCGCCACCGCCCGGCCCGCCGCCGGTGTGGTGGGGTGGCTCCGGCGGGGTGTACCGGCCCCGGCGGCGGCTCCAGGCGGGGCCGTCGCCCCCGTCGGCGTCGACGGCGAGGGGATCCACCACGGGCGGGTCCACGGCCCACAGGTGCCGCCCGCCCGCGCCGCCCTGCTCTCTGCTCCGACCCGGCTCGCCGCCCCGCCCGGAGAGCACCCGCTCCAGCTCCCCCCAGCCCATCCCGGGATTGTGAAAGCTCACCGCGCACCCCGTGACACGGAGATCTTGGTACGTTTCGGCCCCTGGAGGGGCCGAAACGTACCAAGATCTGCGGCGGGAAGGTCCGGGCGGTCAGTCATAGATCGCCTCCACCAGCCACTGGCCGGACTCGACCGCCAGCAGGAGGGCCGCCCCGTCGGCCAGGCACACCTGGAACCGGGCCCGGCGGCGGGCCTCCGCCGGGGACCACCAGCGCTCGTCCACCGGCCACGGGCCGGCCCAGCCGACGATCTCCACCGGGCGGGCCGCGCCGACGGCCAGCCGCGCCGGGGTGGCGGTGAGCTGGAGCCGCGCGCTGACCCCGACCGGCTCGCCGGCCGCGTCGTGGACGGTCGCGGCGAGCGGGGCGGGCAGCACCACGGCCGGCGAAGGCGGCGGCAGCCGACCCGGCCACGGCGGCGACGTGCCCCGCCCCAACGAGGCCGCCCCGCCCCGGGCAGGGCCGATCGGCTCGCCGGGGCGGGCGGGCAGCCGTTCGTCGCCCCACGGCACCAGCCGCACCTGGTCGTCCGGTGACCGGCCGCCGCCGAGCACCGCGGTGACCACCGCCTCGGGGCCGAGGAGGCCCTGCACCCGGCTCAGCGCCCGGTGCGCCCGCTCGCGTTCCTCGCCCGTCTCCCCCCACAGCCCGGGTTGCAGGTCGGCCCGGGCGAGCACCCCGTCGGGCACCAGGCGCAGCCGGATGATCCCGGCCGTCGGATGGGTCGGGCGGGCACCGGGGCGGCCGGCGCTGCCGGTGAGCCAGCCGTCGAGCTGCCATCGCACCCGGTCGGCGACGGCCGCCGCGGTGAGCAGCCCGTCGTGCCGCCACACGCGGTGCAGCTCCTGGCCGTCGGCGGTGACCGCCTCGATGCCCAGCCGGGTGCAGGCCAGCCCGTGCGCGGCGAGCCGGTCGTGCAACCGCTCGGCTAGCGCCCGGGCGGCGAAGGCGGCGGCGTCGACCCGGTCGATCGGCTCGTCGTGGTCGGCGGTGACGGCCAGGTCCGCCGGGGGCCGACGGACGGCCAACGGCCGGTGGTCCCGGCCGGCGGCGAGCCGGTGGGCCAGCGCGCCGTCGAACCCGAACCGGGCCAGCACGTCCCCGGCCGGCAGCGCGGCGAAGCCCCCCAGGGTGCGTACGCCGAGCCGGCGCAGCAGGTCGGCCAGGGCCGGCCGGCCGAGCGCCTCCACCGGCAGGCAGGCCAGGAAGCCGGGGGTGCCGTCGGGGGGCACCACCCGCCCGTCCCGGGCCGCCAGGCCGGCGGCGAACACCCCGTCGGCGATGCCCACCTGGCTCTCCACCGCACAGGTCTGGGCGACGTGCTCGATGATCCGCTCGGCGGCCGTCTCCTCGCCGCCCAGGTAGCGGGCCGGGCCCCGGGCGGCCAGCGCACAGGCGCCGGGGCGCACCACCTCGACGCCGGCGGCCAACTCCTCGACGGCGGCGACCACCGGCTCGAAGGCCCGGGCGTCCCGCCCCGGGTCGTGGTCGACGACGGTCAGCCGGGGGCAGCGCCCCTGCGCCTCCCGCTTGCGCAGGCCCCGGCGGACGCCCTCGGCGCGGGCCGCCTCGGAGCAGGCGACCACCCGGTTGGCGTGCAGCACGGCCACCGCCCCGGTCGCCGGCACCCCGTCGACGAGCTCGG
The DNA here is from genome assembly GCF_020873825.1 of Micromonospora sp. DH13. NCBI lineage: Bacteria > Bacillati > Actinomycetota > Actinomycetes > Micromonosporales > Micromonosporaceae > Micromonospora > Micromonospora sp. DH13. The sequence goes on along the minus strand of NZ_JAHWGR010000024.1, from coordinate 5,761 downwards.
CGGCGAGCACCGGCCAGTCGGGGCACCAGAGCAGCAGCGTCCGCACCGGCGCCTCGGTCACGCCGGGCCGACCATGGTGAGCGTGCCCCGGCGGGGCGGTGCGTCCGCCGACGGCGGGACGGCCGACGACAGCGGGACGGCCGACGACAGCGGGACGGCCGACGACAGTGGGACGGCCGACGACAGTGACGACGCGGCGGGCGACGGCGGTGACTCGACCGACCGCGGCGCAACCGACGACGGCGGGACGGGGCGGAGCCGGCCGGCGGCCGAGCGGCCGGTGGCGGAGCCGCCCGACGCGACGGGTGGGCGGGGGATGACCCGGGTGAGCGCGTCTCCGGGAAGCCAGACCTTGATCTCCTTGGGCCGGGCCGCCGCGCCCCGCCCCCGGGCGCAGATGGTGACCTCGCGCCGCCGCAGCCGGCCCCGGCCCTGGCCCAGCCCTTCCCAGACGCCCCGGACCACCTGCAGCGTGACGTCCGCGCCGTCCCACCGGCCGTACGGGACGAGCACGCTGCCGCGCTGCCGCGCTCGGGCGGCCAGCCGGTTGGCCACGGAGGCGGAGACGGTGGCCGGCACGGCGGCGACCACCACGTCCACCCCGTCGATCAGGGCGGCGACGACGGTCGGCCAGTCCGGCCCGGGCTGCGGCACCAGGGCGAGCCGGTCCAGGGCGATGCCGGCCTCGGCCGCGGCCCCCGCGCCGAAGGTCGGCACCCCCACCACGGCGCACCACGAGCCGGCCCGGGACGCCTCGGCGAGCAGCGCCAGCACCAGGGAGGTGCCGCCGCTGTGCCGGGGCTGGCCGGCGGCGACCGCGATCGTGCTGCCCCGACGCAGCCCCCGGCTGGGCAGCAGGCCGGTCAGCTCGGCGGCCACCGGCAGCATCCGGTGCGCCCCGGCCGGGTCCGGCGCGCTCGCCGGACGGACCAGGCCGGCCAGTGCGGCGGAACCGACCACCATGCGGCCCGCCATCGGACCTACCCCCTGTCGTGCCTCGCCCGTCGTTGCCGAAGTGCCGTGCGGAAGTGCCGTGCCGAAGTGCCGAAGTGCCGTGCTGGGTGGGTGGGCGCCGGTCGCGGTCAGGCGGCGAGGCCGTCGAGCGCCGGCTGGTGGGTCAGCCCGAGGGAGGTCTCCACCACCGTCACGAACTGCTCGGCCGCCCGGAGCAGGTCGTCGGCCTGCCGGGCGCTGACCACCCGGGGGATGCCGGCCTCGGCGGCGGCGCGCTTGCCCGCGCCGGCGGCGAAGTAGGCGGCCCACTCGTCCAGCTCGGGGGCGACGGTGCAGAGCAGGACCCAGACGCTGGTGATGCGGTGTCGCCGGGCCGGCGCGGGGCGGGCGCGGGCGGCGAGCACGGCCGCGGCGGCGCGGAGGGCGGCGAGGTGGGCCGCGGCGTAGCGCAGGCCGTCGGGGCGGGTGCGGGCGGCCTCCGCCAGCCCGTGCCGGGCCACCGCGAGGAGCTGGGCCGGGGTGCGGTTCGGCAGCACGTGCGCCGGCACCGTCGGTGGCTGGGCCGAGTTGGTCGGCATGGGCTGTCTCCTCCACGTGGCCGGGGCCGGGCACGGCGGCCGGGGCCGCCGGCACGGGCCGGGTCGGGTGGTGCGGAGGAAGACGCACCGGGTGGGGCCGGCCGGGTGTGGACGCTTCCCCACACCACACCCGGCCGGCGATACCGGCGGGTTCGTCGCCCGCCGCCCGGGGGTCGTGGGCGGCGGGCGACGCTCCTGCCTGACGGACCCGGACTCGCGACTGCCCGGGACCCAGGTGCGGCCCGCGGAGCCGCACCGCCCGGGGCCGGCGCCGCGAAACACCACCCCGGGTTGTTGGAACGGGCGTTCGAGGCAATCGAACACTCGTTCTAACTACTGCTGACAGTACACCCCGCGCCCGACGAAAACGCAACGTGTGGCAGGCCGGCGTGCCGAAACAGGCGGCGACGCTAGCCTCTGCTGGTGACGACTCCCCGCCCCGCCCTCGGTGTCGCCATGGTGCTCGGCTCGGGAGCCCTGTTCGCCGTCAACGGCACGGTCTCCAAGCTGGTGCTCCGGGCCGGCCTGAACGCGCAGCAGCTGACCCTGCTGCGCGCCCTGGGCGCGGTCGCCATCCTGCTGCTGCTCAGCGTCGCGCTGCGTCCGGGGGCACGCCGGCTGCGGGTCACCGCCCGGCAGCTGCCGCTGCTGATCGGGTACGGCCTGACCGGCTTCTTCCTGGTGCCGATGCTCTACTTCGTCGCCATCTCCCGGCTGCCGGTCGGGATCGGCCTGCTGTTCGAGTACTCCGCCCCGCTGCTGGTCGCCCTCTGGGCCCGGTTCGGCCAGCGGCACCGGGTCCGTCCCCGGCTCTGGGTCGGCCTGGCGCTGAGCCTCGTCGGGCTGGGCTGCGTGGCCGAGGTGTGGGGCGGGCTGCGGCTGGACGGCCTGGGCGTGCTGGCCGGCGTGGGCGCGGCGGTCTTCCTGGCCGGCTACTACGTGCTCGGGGCGCGGGGCGTGCAGGGCCGCGACACCCTGTCGCTGTGCACCTGGGCGTTCGGCGGGTCCGCCGTGGCCGGGCTGATCACCCGCGCGGTCACCGCCGGCACCGGCGGCTGGGAGCCGCTGACCGGCCGCGCCGGGGGCGTGCCGGTCGCGCTGCTCTGCGCGTACGTGGTGGTGCTCGGCTCGGTCGTGCCGTACCTGCTGGTGGCCGGCGCGATGCGGCACCTGCCCGCGACCAGCGTCGGGATCGTCGGCATGGTGGAGCCGGTGCTCGCCGCGGCGGTCGCCTGGGTGGTCATCGGCGCGGGCGAGGCGCTCAACGTCGCCCAGCTCGGCGGCGGCGCGCTGGTGCTGCTCGGGGTGGTGCTGGCCGAGACGGCCCGGGCCGCCCCGCCCGGGCGGCAGACCGTGCCGCCCGCGCCCGACGCGGTGGTCACCGGCGCTGCCGCCGCCGGCCGCTGACCGCCGGGATTCTCAGTACGCGCACAGGTTTCACAAGGGGCCGGTCGAGGTCACCGCCGCAGGGTGGACCCCATGAACGTCAGTCGTACCGAAACGATCGACGGATGAGCGCCGCCGTCGCCGAACGACCGGCCCCGGCCCGCCTCGTCCCGCCGGGAGCCCCCGGCTGGTGGGCCGACGTGGCGGGCGTCGCCGCCGCGCTCAGCCTGCTCGTGGTCACCGCCCTCTGGACGGCCGACCGGGGGGTGCAGGAGCTGCTGTCCGGGGTGGCCACCGGCCTCACCTCCGCCGGCCGGCTCACCGGCCTGCTCAGCGCCGACCTGATGCTGATCCAGGTGGTCCTGATGGCCCGGGTGCCGCTGGTCGAGCGGCGCTTCGGCCAGGACCGGATCGCCCGCTGGCACCGGCTCGCCGGCTTCGCCTCGTTCCACCTGCTGCTGGCCCACGTGGCGCTGACCACCATCGGGTACGCGGGCACCGCCCGCGAGGACGTCGTCACGCAGTTCTGGCTGCTGGTCACCGGGTACCCGGGGATGCTGCTGGCCACCGCCGCGCTGGGCCTGCTGGTGCTGGTGGTGGTCACGTCGGTGCGGGCGGCCCGCCGCCGGTTGCGCTACGAGTCCTGGCACCTGCTGCACCTGTACGCGTACCTGGGGATCGCGCTGGCGCTGCCGCACCAGCTCTGGACCGGCGCGGACTTCGTCGCCTCACCCGTCGCGCGGGCGTACTGGTGGACGGCGTACCTGCTGGCGCTGGGCAGCGTGCTGGTGTTCCGGCTGGGGCTGCCGGCGTGGCGCTCCCTGCGACACCGGGTCGAGGTGGCGGCGGTGGTGCCCGAGGCGCCGGGGGTGACGTCGGTGTGGCTGCGCGGGCGGGACCTGCACCGGCTGCCCGTGCGGGCGGGGCAGTTCTTCTCCTGGCGGTTCCTCGACGGCCCCGGCTGGTCCCGGGCCCACCCGTACTCGCTGTCGGCGCCCCCGTCGGGGGACCTGATGCGGATCACCGTGAAGGACCTCGGCGACGGCAGCGCCCGGGTGGCCGCCCTGCGCCCCGGCACCCGGGTGCTGCTGGAGGGCCCGTACGGGCGGCTGACCGGGGAGCACTGGCGCGGCGGCGGGATCACGATGTTCGCCTGCGGGGTCGGCGTCACGCCGCTGCTGGCGCTGCTGTGGGAACTGCCGTACGCCCCGGGGCAGGCGGTGCTGCTCTACCGCGCGCGTACCGAGGAGGAGATCGCCTTCCGCGCGGAGCTGGACCGGCTCGCGGCCGAGCGCGGGGTGGTGGTGCACCACCTGGTCGGCCCGCGCGCCGGGCGACCCGCCTGGCTGCCGGCGTACGCGGAGGGGGCGACCGACGCCGAGGCGCTGCGCCGGCTCTCCCCCGACATCGCCGACCACGACGTCTTCCTCTGCGGCCCGGACGGCTGGGTCGACGCGGCACGGGCCGCCACCCGCGCCGCCGGGGTGCCCGACGAGCACACCCACCACGAACGTTTTGCCTGGTGACAGGCGCGAAGGGGTTTCCATGCGACGGATCACCGTGTGGCTGCTGTCCACCGTGGCGGCGCTGGTGCTGCTGTTCAGCTACAAGACCAGCACGATGGGGGTGGGCGGGGAGAGCAGCGCGATCGCCGCCGGCACGGGCGGCGACGCCAGCACCGGCTCGTCCACCACCGGCACCGACACCGGCCCGTCGGGCACCGACGCCGACACCGGCTCGTCCGGCACCGGCGCCGGGCGGTACGACGGGTCGGTGGCGCAGACCCGGTGGGGGCCGGTGCAGGTCCGGATCACCGTCTCCGGCGGGAAGATCACCGACGTCACCGCGCTCCAGGTGCCCGACGGCAACCACCGGGACCAGCAGATCAACGACTACGCGGTGCCGATCCTGCGGCAGTCGGCCCTGGCCGCGCAGAGCGCCGACATCGACACGGTCTCCGGGGCCACCGTCACCAGCGACGGCTACCGGGAGTCCCTCCAGGCCGCCATCGACGCGGCGCACCTGTGAACGGGAAGGTGGACACGATGGCCACGACCACCGAGCCGGGCCGGCGGGCCTGGGTGGAACAGGTGATGGGACTGCCGGTGAGCGTGCACCTGCGCGGGCCCGGGGTGCGCGACGAGGCCGTCGCCGCCCGGGTGGAGGCGTTCTTCGCCGAGCTGCGCGCGGCCGACGACACGTTCAGCACGTACCGGCCGGACAGCGTCCTCGGCCGGCTCGCCGGCCGGTCGCCCGACCCGGCCACCGCCGACCCGGCGGTGCGGGAGGTGGTCGAGCTGTGCGAGCTGGCCCGGCTGCGCACCGGCGGCCGGTTCGACGCCCGGCGGCTGCCGCTGCCGCGCGGCGGCGTCGGCTTCGACCCGTCCGGGCTGGTCAAGGGCTGGGCGGTCGAACGGGCGGCCCGGTGGCTGACCGACCTGGCCGACCACGACGTGTGCCTCAACGCCGGGGGCGACGTGCTGCTGCGCGCCGCGCCCGACCGGCCGGCGTGGCGGGTCGGCGTCGAGGACCCGCAGTCCCCGGGGCACCTGCTCGACGTGCTGGAGCGGGCGTCCGGGGCGGTCGCCACCTCCGGCACCGCCCGGCGCGGCGCGCACATCACCGACCCGCGCGCCGGCCGGCCCGCCGGGGCCGTCCGATCCGTCACCGTGGTCGGCCCCGACCTGCTGTGGGCCGACGTGTACGCCACGGCTGCCGTCGCCGGGGGCCCGGACGCCCTGGACTGGCTGGCCGCCCTCGACGGGTACGCCGCCCTGCTGGTGACCGCCGACGGCCGGGTCCGGGCCACCCCGCGCTGGCCGGGCACCCGGCCGGCGCGGGGT